>JANNMJ010000172.1:0-16076 GCA_031397815.1 Hymenobacteraceae bacterium | reverse complement strand
TGGGCAACAATGATAATCAACCAGTTGCAAACTTGTGTATAAGCCATAGGGCTGGAGCCCCGCGTCAAAGCGCTATTCGGGTCACTGCGGACGTCCACATCCCCACATCTCCCTCACCTCCCCACATCTCTCGATGAATATGTCTGACGTTACGCTTGGTGCTGATGGCTTGGTGAGCGCGCCGTGCCGGACGTGCGGTGCGCGCTTGCAGTTTTCGGCGGAGCTGCAAAAGATGCAGTGTACGCATTGCGGCTCCGCCGAAGAGCTGGCGTTTACGAAGGATAAGCTGGTGGAGAATGCGTTGGATTTTCAGGTCGAAACCAACGGTGAGCTGACGCACGCGCCGACTGAGGAGAAACGGGTGCTGGCGTGCGCGGGGTGCGGCGCCCGCACCACCGTCAATTTCGACGCGCCGACGATTCAGTGCGCGTTTTGTGGGTCGAAAAACGTCAATCCCGAGGCCGTCAATAGTCGGCTGATTGCGCCGGCGGGGGTGCTGCCGTTTCGGCTCGGGCGCGGGGCCGTGACGGATAAGTTTCGGGGGTGGGTCGGCGGGTCGTGGCTCGCGCCGAACGACTTGAAATCCGGCGCCGTCCTCGATAACCTGCACGGCCTGTACGTCCCGTTCTGGACCTTCGACGCGCAAGCCACCTCCGATTGGAGCGCCGAGGCGGGGTTCTATTACTACGTCCCCGTGCAAACCCGCGACGCCAACGGCCGCTCCGTCACCACGCAGGAGCGGCGCGTGCGCTGGGAGCCACGGCGCGGCACGCACGCGCATTTCTACGACGATCAGCTCGAAATGGCGTCGCGGAACCTCACGCAGCAGGAGCGGAACGTGCGTGAATGTGCGTCGTTCGCCTTAGAAGACGTCGTCGATTACGACCCACGCGTCCTCCTCGGCTGGGAAGCCGAAGTCTACAGCATCGACCTGCCGGAGAGCGCCCGCAAGGCCCGCGAAATCATCGAAAACCGCGAGCAGGAAGCGTGCGCGCAGCTCGTCGGCGGCGATACGCAACGCAACCTGAACGTCCGGACCGAGCTGACCGCCCAGACCTTCAAGCACCTGCTGCTGCCGCTCTGGATTTGCTCGTACCTCTACCGCGGCACGCTCTACCGCTTTCTGGTGAATGGTCAGACGGGCCGCATCGCCGGTGACCGGCCGGTTTCTAAATGGAAGGTCTTCTTCCTGATTCTGGCGGCGCTCGTGCTCGTGGGCATCGGCCTGTTCCTCTACAGCGGAAGCAAGCGGTAACGCCGCCCGCGCCGCCTGCCGACCTTTGCCGCCCGATGCCCGTTCCCGCCCCTGCGTCCGCGCCCTCGTCACCGGACTTGTCGGTGCCGCTTTCCGTCGTCATCATCACCTTCAACGAGGCGCGTAATCTGCCGCGCTGCCTCGCCGCGCTCGACGGTTTGGGCGCTACGGATGTGCTGGTCCTCGATTCCGGCTCCACCGACGATACCCGCGCCATTGCCGCCGCGTGGGGTGCCCGCGTGGAAGTGCAGCCTTTTCTGGGGTACGTGGGGCAGAAGAACCGCGCCACCGAGCTGGCGCACCACGATTACATCTTGCAGCTCGACGCCGACGAAGTGCTAACCAACGCGCTGCGGCACGAAATCCGCCGGACCCTCAGCGCGTGGCAGCACCCCGCGTACGCCCTGCCTCGCCTCACCAATTACTGCGGCTCGTGGGTGCGCCACGGCGGCTGGTACCCCGACTGGCAAGTCCGCCTCTACGACCGCCGCCACGGCCAATGGCGCGGCGAGCTGCTCCACGAGCAGTACCAGACCACCACCGGCCAACCCGCCGCCCGCCTCCGCGCCGACCTCCTCCATTACTCCTACGAATCCGTATCGGCGCACGTCCGGCAGCTCGACCGGTTCACGTCGCTGGCGGCCGAACAGCTTCGGCGGCGCGGCAAAAAGGCCGGTTGGGTGCCGCTGTTGCTGAAACCGATCTGGAAATTCGTGAACGGATACCTCCTCCGGCGCGGCTTCCTCGACGGGTTCGCCGGGCTGAGCATCGCGGTGCTGTCGAGCGTCGGTGTCTTCCTCAAATACGCCAAGCTGAGAACCACGCCCCCCCGGCACCGCCGTAGTCGACTAAAAAAAACCTCCTCGCTCCTTTGCCCACCTACCTCATCTCGCGCCCGGATGCCATTGGCGACGTCGTGCTCACCCTGCCGATGGCCGGTTGGCTCAAGCAGCAGCGGCCCGGCTGTCGGGTTCTTTTTCTGGGCCGCACGTACACCGCCGCCGTCATCGCCGCTTGTGAGTACGTCGATGAGTTCGTGAATGTCGATGAGCTGCGCGCCCTGCCGCCCGCCGCGCAGGTGGCGCGCATCCGCGCCCTCGGCGTGGATGTATGGCTTCACGCCCTCCCCGACCGCCCGCTCGCCCGCTTGGCGCAGCGCGCGGGGGTGCCGGTGCGGGTCGGCACGAACCGCCGCTGGTGGCACTGGCTGACGTGCAACCGCCTCGTCCCGCTCTCCCGCAAAAACTCCGACCTGCACGAAGCGGAGCTGAACCTGCGGCTGCTGGCCGGAATCGGTATTGATACCTTCCCTGCCCTCGCCGCCATTCCCGCGCTTTACGGCTTCACGCGCCTCGCGCCGCTATCTGAGGCCGTGCGCACCCTGCTCGGCCCGCCGCCAGCAGCCGGACGGCTGCGGGTGATTCTGCACCCGAAATCACGCGGCAGTGGGCGCGAGTGGCCGCTTACGCACTACGCCGCGCTGGCGCGGGCGCTGCACACGGCCGGGCATCAGGTATTGTTGAGTGGTTCCGAAGCCGAAGCCACTCTCCTCACCGATTTCCGCCGCGAGAACGCCGCCTTCCTCACCGACCTCACCGGGCGCCTCACCCTACCCGAGCTGCTCGGCGTGATTCAGGCGACCGACGCGCTGGTGGCCGCCTCGACGGGGCCGATCCATTTGGCGGCGGCGCTGGGGCGCCGGGCGGTCGGGCTGTACCCGCCGCTGCGGCCCCTGCACCCCGGCCGCTGGGCGCCGCTGGGGGTGGCGGCGGTAGCGCTCGTCACGCCCGCCCGCCTGACGTGTTCGGCGTGCGTCGGACGGCCGGATTTATGCTCGTGTCTGCTCGAAATCACCCCCTTGCAGGTAATGACCGCGCTCGCCGCCTGAGTGGCGGTTGCCGTCGCAGTACCTTCGGGCATAGCCCTCGCCTCTATCCCTTTTGAATGTCGGCACAAATTTCTTTCGCCCCGGACCCGCCTTCGTCCTCGCCCTCGGCCGCGCCGTCGGGTTGGTGGGCGGCTTTGTGCGCGCGTCAGCAGCGTAACGAGCTGGCGTTGCCGGTGCTCTTCTTCGGCTGCGCGATGTATATGCTCGGCGTGTTCACGTCGCGGGCGCTCACGTCGCTCTCGCCGTTGCTGTTGGTGCTGGCGGCCGTCCTCAACCGCGACCGGGGCATTTACTGGCGCGAGTACCGCCGCAACCCGGTGGCGCTGATTCCGGCGGCCCTCTACGGCCTCGTCGTGCTGAGCGCGCTCTACACCGAGAACTGGCAGGAATGGCGGCATCAGGTATTTCGGCAGTCGATTCTGATCGTCGTGCCGCTAGCCATCGGGCTGGCGCCGCCCTTGCCCACGCGCTATCGGCAGGCGTTGGTGGCGTGGTGGCTGGCAGTGGGCACGGCCGTGGCGGCGGGCACGCTGGTGCATTTTTTTCGGCACAAGGAAGCTATCGAGGAGAGCATCCTGCGCAGCAAAACCCAATCGGCTATTACCGGCGTCGGGCACATTTATTTCAGCGTCATGCTCGCCTTCACGGCGCTCTACGGACTGGAAGTAGCCTTCGCGCCGACGTGCCGGTTCGGTCGCGCCGGGCGTTGGGCGGCGGGCGTGGCGGCGGTGGTGTGCGTGGTCACGCTGCATTTGCTCGCGTACCGCACCGGGCTGGTGGCGCTTTACGGCGCGCTGGCGGTGGGGGTAATCCGGCTGGTGGTGGTGCAGCGGCGCTTTCTGGTGGGCGGCCTGCTGATTGTGGGACTGGTGGCGGCGCCGCTGGTGGCGTATCGCACCATTACGTCGGTAGAGCGTCGCGTCGCGCAAACCAACGACGACCTCAACCGCTTCCGCAGCCGTCAGGATATCAACGAATACTCGCTCTCACAGCGGTTGGCGGCGTGGTACACCGCCGGTACGCTCGTGAGTCAGCACTGGCTTTTGGGCGTCGGTCCGGCCGATGTTCGGCAGGTGATGGATGAGCAGTACGCCCGCGAAAGCTTCGGCCTACGGCCCGAAAACCGGATTCTCCCCCACAATCAATACCTTCAGCACCTGCTCGGCGGCGGCATCGTGGCGCTGCTGCTGCTGCTGGCGATGCTCGGGCTGCCGCTGGTGGCGGAGCCGACGCGGACGGTGCCGATGGTGCGGAATCTGATGGCGGTTGTCGGGTTTGGGTTGTTCTTTGATTCGATGTTTGAAGTGCAATTTGGTCTGAACCCGTTCGTCCTGCATTACGCGATTCTCGTGGTCGGGCCGTGGCAGCAAGCACGCTTGGCCCGACGCTTGCGCGCCAATCCGTAAAACCTCGCGCAACTGGTTTAGGTACAAGGCAACCGAACACCAGCCGACTTCCCCTTTCTCTCCTTCGTGGCTGCTCCAGCCATACCCGCCACCCCAACCGCATTATGAGCGATTACCGCGAACGTAACCGTCAGCTCAGTAAAGCCGAAAAAGACCGTCGCTTCGAATTGGAGCTGATGCCGGTCATCGACGCGCTCTACAATTTCGCCTTCCGCCTCACCCTCGACGAAGACGACGCCAACGATCTGGTGCAGGAAACCTACCTGAAAGCGTACCGCTTCTTCGATTATTTCGAGCAGGGCACGAACGCAAAAGCGTGGCTTTTCCGCATCCTCAAGAACTCGTTCATCAACGATTTCCGCCGGAAAAGCAAGCAGCCCGCGAAGGTCGATTATTCCGAAATCGAAGGGTATTATAACTCGGAAGAAGTCGAGAGCGACGCCGACGCCGGTGGATCCACCACCGATATGCGGGCGCAGGTTACGCAGGAGCTGATCGGCGATGAAGTAGCGCGGGCGCTCAACTCGCTCCCGATTGATTTCCGCACCGTCATCATCCTCTGCGATCTGGAAGGATTTACGTACGAGGAAATGGCGAAAATCCTCGATATCCCCATCGGCACCGTGCGCTCTCGGCTGCACCGCGCCCGCCAAAGTTTGAAAGATAAATTGGGCCGTTATGCCCGCTCAATGGGGTATGGCGACGAATCAGAAGCGTCGGAAACAGAGGATTCCGATAACGAATTGAGCGCCTAAGTGAACTTTCTGACCGCCCGAAACGCGTTTCACCGGCATCTGACAGCCCGGCTGTTATTTTCCCATCCCACCCCTCTATTATACACTCACCCGCTCACTTGCTGACACGATGAATACCACCGACCACGGCTTCCACCGCGCCCCCGAACTGGGGAACTCTACGGTCTCTTCGGCGACGATTCCCGAAGCCGACTGTGAGAAGGTGGCGACGGTTCTCGATAAATTCGAGTCCGGCAGCGCCTCTACCGAAGAAGTCGATTACCTGATCGATCACGCACAGGATTGCTCACCTTGTTTTCAATCTATCGAGAAACAACGACTCTTTATTGGTTTTCTGCAAGGCCACGTGCACAGCAAAGGGGTTCCCGAAGCGCTTGCCACGGCCATCCGCGAAACCATCGCTCGGGAGGCCGCCGCGCTCTAAATCGGGCCACTTACGGGGCGGCAGATACACAATTGCCGGGCAATCGCCGGGCAGTAGCCGGTCGCGGCGGTAGTTTCGCGGCCTGATGCTGTCTCCCGTCCCCACTTCCGATCCTGTCCAGTCCGTTCCTTCTGCTTCCTCCGCCGATTCGTTCGTCGGGAAGCTGATTGTATTCTGTGCCCCTTCCGGCGCGGGCAAGACCACTATTGTCCGTCACTTGGTGCATCAGGATGCGCGGCTGGCGTTCAGCATTTCGGCCTGCACGCGTGATAAGCGCGGCCGCACCGAAGAGCACGGCAAGGATTATTATTTCATCACGCCCGAAGAATTTCGCGCCCGCATCGAGCGCGACGAGTTCGTCGAGTGGGAGGAAGTGTACGAAGGCGCGTATTACGGCACCCTCAAAACCGAGCTGGAGCGCATCTGGGCGACCGGCCGTCACGCCGTCCTCGACCTCGACGTGAAAGGCGGCCTGAGCGTGAAGCGCTACTTCGCCGACCGTGCCCTCGGTGTCTTCGTCAAGCCGCCTTCCCTCGAAACGCTTGCCGAGCGCCTCACGGCCCGCAACACCGATTCGGCCTCCAGCATCAGCAGCCGCCTCTACAAAGCCGGCTTCGAGATGACCTTCGCCGACAAGTTCGACGCCATCGTCGTGAACGACCACCTGCCCGAAGCCATCCAGCAAGCCGAGAAGCTCGTGAATGAGTTTCTGGCCGCGCCGCATCCGGTCCGCGCAAACTCGTAGCGCGGCCGCTCCTTACTTACCGCAGCAGTTTTCGGCTGACCAATCGCCCATCGGGCCACATCAGGCGCAGCAGGTACAGGCCGCTGGGGTGGCGGCTTAAATCCAGCCCATTCTCTCCCGCCCGCACGGCGCCGTGGGCCACTTCCCGGCCCAGCGCATCGGCCACGGTGTACGTGGTGGCGCCGGGGGCTTGCAGCGTGAAGCGGCCATCCGGGGCGGGGTTGGGCCAGATGGCTACTGACTGCGCGGCGGCCTCATCGGGGGGCAGGCCCACTTGCGGGCGCGGGCAAACCCGCGTGGGTGGGGTGCCCCCGGCCTGTAAGTAGCCCGCTGAATCGAGCTTGAAGACCCAGCCGTCGTTCACGCCCGTGTCAGGCGCCTGTGGGAAAGCGAATCCGGCGCCTACAAAGCCGCCATCGGGCGTGGGGCGCAGGTCACGGATGTAATTGTGTGATCGTCCGCCGGTAAGTAACTTGTAAGAGCGGTACCAAACCGAATCGCCGTCGGCGCAGACTTTATACACGAAGCCTTCTGGAAAACCGTTGCCAACGGGGGTGGCATTGGTCGGATCGCCTTGCTGGCCCGCCACGACGATAGTCCCGTCCGACAGTTCGTGAACAGCCAGCGCACTCGTGCCACTCCGCGTTGGGCCGATTTCACGCTGCCAAAGCAGTTGTCCCAGAGGAGAGAGCTTGTAGAGAATATTGCGCTGCTGCTCCAAACCGTTGAGAAAGCTTTTTTGCAGCATCGCGCCAATCAGATAATTCCCGTCACGCAGTACTGACATTGAGCTAGCCGCATCCAGCCCGCTACCCGCCTGACTGCTGAATGTGCGCTCCCAGAGCAGATGACCCAAAGAGTCAGTCTTGACGATATAAGAGTCTTGGTCAGGGCCGTTGGGTTGATAAATGGTATAACCCACCAGTAAAAAACCGCCGTCGGGCGTCTGAGTAATGGCTAGACCATCATCATCGTATCCCCGGTCATACGTCTGCTGCCAGAGTTGACGCCCGAGCGAATCAGTGCGTATTAGCAGAAAATCAAGCTGGCTGTTTTGCACCACACTGCCGAAAAGTGTAAAACCACCATCTCGCACCCGGCAACCAGCATATATTATTTGATTATTAGCTGACGGATATCGACGAGTCCAGAGTGTATCACCCTGTGCATCAAATCGCCAAAGAATAGCACGATTAGCTCCAGGTGGGGAGGCGTAAGTCGCAGGCATTACAAACCCACCCCCTTGCTGTAAAGCGAGTAGAGAATTGCCAAAGGCTGAGTAAGTGGAAGCTGTAGGTGAGCCGTAATAGCGCGTCCGCGTCAGCTGGCCGCTTGTATCAATTAGTCGCAGCGTCAGGGTACTTTGGTTGATATACGGGTAGTCGTAAGTTTGGCCACAGGTAACATAGCCGTTGTGAGCATTAACTATGCTACTGATGTTGTTGGGAAATCCGCTAGCACTTGGTTGGACCGGGTAGCGCTGATTGAAATAGGTCTGCGCCTGACTGGACAAGGCCAGTAAGACAAACCCGCAGAGAGTAAACGGCAGACGAAGCATCGAAATAACAGCAAATGGGCGGCTGAGGAAATCCTCAGCCGCCCGGTTAAAATTGCACCGTGTGACTATTGCTTTTGCAGAATGCCCGCCTGCACTCGTGCGCCGTCCACATCGTAGCTGTAGTAATACAGCCCCGGTAATAAGCCGTTGAGCGTTACCGTTGCGGTGGTGGTGGCGCCGGTTAGCGTGACCCGGCGGCATACATGCCCGAACCGATCTTGCAACTGCCAAGTCCCCTCAGAGCGAGTAGGCTGGCGATAATCAAGTTGCACGGCATCTGTTGCCGGGTTGGGATAAAGCGCCAGCGTTGCGGCTGGGCGCCCTGCGGGCTGCTGCTTGGCAGTAGCTGCGTCTTGAGCTATCCGTGAAGCCTCAGCACTGAGGTCCGGCGTATTCTCGAACCACGGGCGGAACTGATAGCCGAGATAGTTACTCAAGACCGTCTGTCCGGCTACGTAGCCCCACGTCGTGGTATCGTTGGCAATCTGCTCGAAGCGAGCTAGCAAGGCAGCATCCGTCTCCAGCGCAGCGACTATCGCGCTATCAGAACCAAAAGGCGCTAACAGCTCGCGCACTTCGTCGAAGTAGGTGCCGCCAGTACTCGTACGGCTAGCAGTTGAAACTGCCGGTGACTGATGTTTAGCCACCTGGCGTTGCTGGCGACGCGTGAGTGGCGCTACGTTTTTAGGCCCAGCAACGGCGAGGCTCCGGCTAGCGGGCGTATAACCATTGAGACTTTCAAGAGCCGTGCGCTGTTCGCTGTAAGCCGGATCGGTCACTCGCTGCAATAGGGCTACTGCGCTATCCAGCCCTGTTACATAGAGCGTCGGATTGAGGTAGCGACGGAGCAACTCATCCAATACTTCAGCGCGGGCGGCTGCATCGGTCAGCGTATCGAGCGAAGCGTTGAGCTCGTTCGCAGTTAACAGGGCAGTAGGGCGTTGCGTTGGGCAGTTGCGTTGATCGTCGGGAGGTGCGGAACAAAATGGGACCGTCACGTTCGATGTATATGTTCCTGAAGGTGGCTGGTAGCCCAAAAAGGGATTGTACACGAATTGGTTGGCGCTTCCTGTAATCCAGAAACTCTTGCCTGTCGTCGTACCGCTGAACGTGTTACGAATAGCTTTGTCTATATTGCAAATTCCGTGCGGATTCAGCAGCGGGTCCACATTACTCGGTTGCGACCCTACCTGCACTTCCACATCCGCCCGCGATAGGGTACCGGTCGTGAACGTATTGCACTTCAGCAACAGACTGGAGTTGCCCCGCTGGCCGTAGATGCCATTGAAAAGGGTGGTGAACGTGTTCCGGTAGATCAAATTCGAGCGCATCACGCCGGGATTGTTGCCATCAGATAACGTCACGTTCAGGCCGCGAGCCGTCGAGCTACCGGCCTCGCTTCCCGGCAACGCACTCGCCGAACCGCTGAACGTATTGTTCGATACGTCGTAGCCGTAGGAGTTATACATGCTCAACCCATACGGGAAGGCATCGGTCGAGCGGCCGACGACGAAGGTGTTTTCGGTAATCTTCGGCACGGCAACGCCCGATAGGGAGACGCCCCCCACGCAATTGACAAATTCCGCTTGGTGGACCACTACAGCGTACGCCAAAGAAATATTTGAGCTTAATACGCCCGTATACAAGCGGCGGAACGTGTTTTTTGCGTTCGTAGCGGTGGGTTGCACGATGATGTTCGCATTAGAGGCGTATATCCCCAACCCGCGCTGATTCACCGGTATCATCGGGAAACTGGCCGGGCCATCGCCCACCAGCTCAAACGTGCAGCCTTCCACCACCACGCCCTGCGTAGTGAATATTTTCAGCCCCGCCTGGCTCGGGAGCCGCACGTTGGCCGGGGTAGCCGTCGACGCCGTGATGTAGAGTGGGTCTTCGAGTACGGCATCGGCGCGGAAGGTGCAGCCCGTAAACCGGCTGCCGTTAAGCAAACTCGCCGAAGGGGCCGTGGCACTCCGGCCGTAGGTCTGCAAGTTCACGCCGTTATAGCAGTTGCGGAACAGTACGTTCGTGGCCGTCACCAAGCCGCCGCCGTCGTTGAGGACGGGAGCGGGCAGACCGTTGGTGGAGTTGTAATTCATCCGGCCAGCCAACACGCCCACGTGGGCTTTTTCGATGGTGCAACCGGAGAGTTCAATGACCGGCTGGAGGGAGACGCCCGTTTGGCTGACCGTTTGGGCAGCGGTCGGTATGCCCTTGAGCACGATGCCGTCCCACATCGCGCCGGGGGCATCGCATGCGGGGTCATTGAGGACCGTCAGGTGCGCGTCATCGCGGATGATGAGCTTGCCGCCCGGCTCCACCATAATCCGCGTGGGGTTGAGCGGATTGCCTTTAGGGGTGGTGGGGAGCTGATAGGCGCGCGTATCGGCGAACTCGATGAGGGTGCCGGGGCCGCTGATGGTCAGCACCCCGCCGCTTTTCACCGTCACGGTGCCGCGGACGCGGCGGGCGGTGGTCCAGTTATTAACGGGCAGGGCGTTGTTGGCGGCCACCACATCGAAGCTGCTGGTGACGGGAGGGCATAACTGGCCCAGCTTCGTGATGATCACATCGTGGTTTTTGATCGTGCCGTCGTACTTATTGTCGTTACCACTCACCAGACAGCCGCCGTCCTGCGTGAGCGCCATGCCCAACGTACAAGCCAGAATATTGCGCAGAGGGGGCGCCACAGTAGGACTGGAAAACGTTTTCCCCCACGTGCGGGTGGGCGGCGTGGTGGCCGTGCCGGTGGAATAATGCGCCACATAGTAGCGGTTCTCCCCCCATTGCCCGACCGTGGCGCTATCAGCGCTGCTGGCCAACTTGCTAGCGGCCAACAGATAGCCGCCTCCCGGCAGTGGCTCTACCTGCGGACGGTATTCGCCCGCGCCACCAATGCCGGTAAAGACAATATGCGGCGTCGTTACCTGTGCCGTACTAGCCGTTAGGGGCCATTCGAGGAGATAAGTTTCTCCGGCCGTAAAAATTCGGGTTATGGTGGGGTCGCCATTGGGGTTAGCTGGCGGAGCACAGTTGAGTTGTACCATCCGGTTGTAAATGCCAGCAACCACGAGGCGATCACCCGCCTCATTTTGTTCCAGATCAGTTCCCAAATCAATTCCCGGCGCCGTGCCCGTAGTGCGGTCAAAGGATGGGCAGTAAGGAAATCCGGTATTCTGACCATTATTGCTGGCAAAGCCGGTCGACTCATAAGTCAAACACGTAGCCGACAACATAGTGGAAGTGGGCAACGGGTCGCCCGAAATAATTCCTAACGCCAGATCAGAGTAGCTAATAACTACGGCTGATTCTAACTCTGATTCGGTAGGAGGACTAGTAATAGTCAGTCCGTTTTGATCGACTCTTCGGTTCCTTAAGCCAGTAAGCGCAAATCCGGTAACTGTCCCTCCTGCCATCGGCACGTGTGCCGGTCGGTCGGCGGTCGGAATATGATTCGTGCCTGTACTGTAGATCGGGCGCACAATAGCTCCATAACCTGTGCTTGTCGCACTTTCTCCTAAATCAGCCTGCCACAAACGCCCACCAGCGTCATCCACACGCAGCATATACAGCTCATAAGGATTAAAATTTGAGCCAGAAGGATCGTAAGTACCGCCTACAATAAAGCCGCTACCCACTAGACCTGTAGGTCCATCTGTCAATACTTCCCGCACGGAGTAAGCCCGCGCATTGAAACCGAGCGTATTGTAGCGCTCCCAGACCACATTCATGACGCCATTCGTCACCGCCAGCTTCGTGACCAACATCTTCGTGCCGACATAACCGGCCGCCACAAACCCGCTGCCATCAGCTAATTCGATGACTTCACAATACCGCCCGAAAGTGCTGGGGGGGGCGGCGTAAGTGTATTGCCACTCAACTGACCGGTCCGCGCGAAACTTGGTTAAAATCGGCTGAATGGGCGTACAGCCCGAAGCGCCAATTCCGCCACCATAGCCCGCACTGATGTAGCCGCCATCCCGCGTCGTGGTAATGCCGAGCGACCAATCGGTGCTCGGGATCGTGCCCGTACACAAACCGGGGAATTCATACGCCTGCTGCCACAATTGCGGCAAAGGCGTCGTGTACTGCGCCCACGCTACCCGCGGCATCAAACTACCAAACACAAGCAGTAGCCCCCAAAGGGCAGCTATCCAGCCTCCCCGAATGGCACAAAGCCGGGGGGGGGCAGTATTTTTCAAAAAAACGAGAGAGAAACTTTGCATGTGCAAAAAAATAAAAGTTAAATGTGACGAGACGAAAGGAGAGTAGAATATGATTAAATCGCCGAACTGCCGAAAATCGGTACCGGGTATAGGTTGATTTGCGCACTAGACGGGCTAAGGTAACCGATTGGCTGCTTACGAGAAGATGTTTTTTCCTTTATTAGATCAATGTTAATACTTTGGCATTCATCGCCTTGGCACATAGACTATTCGTGTCCTGTACTTCAAAAAACCGCCCGCAGCCGTTCCTTTGCGCGCATACGTATGAAAATCGGTCTCTTCTTCGGCTCGTTCAACCCGATTCATGTCGGGCACCTGATTCTCGCGAACGTCATGGCAACCCACACCGACTTGGACGCGGTGTGGCTCATCGTCTCGCCGCAGAATCCGTTGAAAGCGGCTTCCACGCTGCTGCCCGCCGCCGAGCGGCTGCAAATGGCCCGCCTCGCCGTCGATTACCACGACCGCCTACGCGTCAGCAACGTCGAGTTCGACCTGCCGCAGCCGTCGTATACCGTCGATACGCTGGCGTATCTGAGCGAAAAATATCCGAGTTACGAGTTCGCCCTCCTCCTCGGCGAAGACAACCTGCCGACGCTGCCGAAGTGGAAAAACCACCACATCCTCCTCGAACGCTACCCGATTTACGTGTATCCGCGGCCCGGCACGCCGCGCTCTCCGCTCCACGACCATCCGAGCGTGCGTATTCTGCAAACGCCGCTGCTCGATATTTCCGCCACGTTTATTCGGCAGTGCGTTCGTGAGGGAAAATCAATTCGGTATCTGGTGCCTGATGCGGTGCAGGAATATATTTCACGCCACGGGTTTTGGCGGGATTGAGTAGGGGGAATGCGACCGTTTTTTATTGCGAACGCTGGGGCAGCGCACCGTACCCGAGACGGGCACGACTTACGTACCCGGCACCGTCTCGGTGCCGGAGCTGCTGAAGCCAATTCGTCCTTAACCACCGGCACCGAGACGGTGCCGGGTACGTAGGAATGGCAGGTCAAGAGACCTGCGAATAGCCGACACGGGGCTGGAGCCCCGCGTCAACGGGTAAACCAACCGGAATTAATTACTCCGCATAAAGCAAATACAAGGCGCGCCGGGCGCGGTAAGCGCTTAACCCGGGCTGCCACGAGGCGCGAATCTGGTCTTCGTTCAGGCCGCTTTCGATTTGCGTGCGGAGTTTTTTGGTGCCCGCCAGATTCGCGAAGAAAGCATTGAAGAAATGGCTGCGGTCGGGGGATTTTTGATAGAAATCGAGAAGCCAGCGGAGCGTGAACGGCGGCGGAGATACGCCATTGAGGTTGGGGCCGTAGCAGCGCTGATTGACTAATACCGGCTTGGCGTTGGCAGGGCCGGGGCGCGGCACGAAGACGTGCGCCGTGGTATCGGGGTAGCGGGGGTGGCCGATTTGCTCGAAGGGCTTGTCGGTGCCGCGCCCGACGCTTACTCCGGTGCCCTCGAACAGGCACAGGCTCGGGTAAAACCGCACGGCGCGCGCCGTGCGCAGGTTCGGCGATGGCGCCACGGGCAGCGCCCACGGCGTGTGGTGCGTGTAATTGGCGACCGGCACCACCGTCAGGGTGGGTTTTACGGCGTTCGCCAGCCAGCCCTCCCCAGCCATCATCTGCGCCGCTTCGCCGAGAGTGAGGCCGTGGACAATGGGCAGCGGATCGACCCCGACGAACGAGCGGCAATCGGCCTCCAGCACGGGGCCGTCGAGGTAGTCGGCATTGGGGTTGGGGCGGTCGAGGACGATGATGGGCTTGCCCTGCTCGGCGCACGCTTCTAGGACGTAGTGGAGCGTGGAGAGGTACGTATAGAACCGCACCCCGACGTCCTGAATATCGAACACCACCACATCGGTATCCGCCAAATGGCGCGGGAGCGGCTTTTTGGTGGCGCCGTAAAGGGAAGCGACGGCCGTCCCGGTAGCCACATCGACCGAATCGACCACATCCTTCCCAGCGTCTTCTGTCCCCCGAAAACCGTGCTCCGGCGCCAGCACCCGCACCACCTGCACACCATGTGCCCGGAGCGTATCGAGGAGATGCGCGCGACCCACGCGCGACGTTTGGTTCACCACCAGCGCCACGCGCTTCCCCGCCAACGCGGGCAAATACTCCGTGAGCCGCGCCGCGCCTACGACCGGCCGGGGCGGCGCCGGAGCCAAGCCCGGCACTTTCGCGGCCATCGACGGGTGGGGCGGGGCGGGCGCGCTCGGCTTGGGTGCCACTTTCGGCGCCGCTTTGGCCTTGACCACCCGCCGCGAGGGCGCACATTGGGTAAACGCCGCGAGCAGCGCGACGAGCATAAAAAGACGATTCACGGAACGAGCTAGCGGCATTTGAGTAGCCAAAGTACCGCAGCCGCCCGCGCCAAGTCGCCGTCCGCGCCCGGCTGCATCAAGTTTCCCGATAGATTTAGCCGCGCTACTTGCCGCCCGGCCGTAACTTGCCCCCGTGAACGTCACCCGATACCTGGCCGGCAAATTCGACGACGGCGGCCCCGACTCGTTTTCTTCTACCGTTACGCGCATTGCCATCAGCAGCATCGCGGTGGGTTTGGCGGTGATGATTGTCTCGTTCTCGATTCTCGAAGGCTTCCGCCACGAGATTGAGCGGAAGGTTTTCACGTTCGGGGCGCACCTGCATATTCTGCGGTACGACGACAATAACTCCGTCGAAGGCTCGCCGATGCCAGCCAATCTGGTGCTCGACGACCTACGCCGGGCGCCGCAAATCGACCAGATTCACTCGTTCGCTCGGAAAACAGCCATCATCAAGACGCGCACCGAGGTACTCGGGGTGGTGGTGAAGGGCGTGGCGAAAGACTACGTGAAGGCGCCGATGGTGCAGAATCTGGTGGCCGGGCAGTTCATCCGCTACAACGAAGACGGCACGGCGTCGGACGACGTGCTGATTTCGCAGAAGATTGCGGATAAGCTGAATCTGAAAGTCGGCGACTCGACCATCTTCTTCTTCATTCAGAACCCGCCGCGCTTGCGGAAATTCCGCATCCAAGGCATTTACAAAACCGGGCTGGATGAGTTCGACGAAGTGTTCGTCCTCGGCGATATCCGGCAGATTCGGGAGTTGAACGACTGGCCGGCGGGCGTCGTGGGCGGGTATGAAGTGCTGCTGAAAGATGTGACTCGCCTCGATGTAGTCGCTGATTCGCTGTACAAGAATCTGGCGTCGGATGTGGCGGTCGATAAGATCACCAATCAGTACTCGCAGCTCTTCGACTGGCTGAAACTCCTGCAACGCAACGTCATCATCTTCCTGATTCTCATCATCTTCGTCGCGGCGTTCAACATGATCTCCACGCTGCTGATTATGATGCTCGAACGCACCTCGATGATCGGGCTGCTGAAGGCGCTGGGGGCGACGGATGGGCAGATTTCGCGCGTGTTCTTCTACAAGGGTGTGCCGATTGCCGTTAAGGGGTTGCTGTGGGGGAACGTCATCGGCTTGGGCTTTTGCGCGTTTCAGTACTTCACGCACGCCCTCCCCCTCGACCCCGAGAACTACTACATGGACACCGTGCCGATTCACTGGGATTGGCTCATCATCCTCGGCCTCAACGGTGCCATCCTCCTCACCGCCCTCATGGCCGTGATGCTCCCGACGATTTTCATCGCCCGGATTCGGCCGGTGACGGCTATCAAGTTCGATTAACGGACTTCGTAAATCCTCACCCCAACCCCTCTCCAAAGGCGAGGGGATTTTGAGATTACCCCCGCAGGGCGGGCGGGCACAAGGCCCGCCCCTACAACCCTGAATCAGGCTCCCCCTCTCCTTTGGAGAGGGG
>JANNMJ010000158.1:0-17616 GCA_031397815.1 Hymenobacteraceae bacterium | reverse complement strand
CTATGCCCGAGTGAACGGTCCGTCCACCTTCTGCCGCGTGGCCTGCGTGCGCTGCCAGCGCGCACAGGGGAGCTGTCTATGTGCGCTGGCACGGCCGACCGCCCATCGCACCGAGGTGCTGGTGCTGCAGCACCCGCAGGAACAGCGCCAGGCGAAGAACAGCGTGGCGCTGCTGCGGCTGTCTCTGGCGCAATGCGAGGTGGTCGTCGGCGTCTTCTTCGACTGGTTGGCGCGATCTTTAAAGTAGGGGGTTGCTGGTTGATGGTTTTTGGTCTTTAGTCGATTCTTTTTAGCTCCGGATCCTTTCTGGAGAAAGATTTAGAAGGAATTAATCGAAAATCAGCAACCAAAATCATCAGCCGGAAATCAATAACCGGAACTCATCAGTCGGAAATCAGCAACCGAAAACCGTCAACTGTCAACCGAAAATCAAATGAAACGTCTGACCCTTGCCCTCGCCTTGGTTGGCGCGTCGGTCTTTCCGCAGCGGGCTGCTGCGTGGGGGCCGATTGCGCAGAAATCCGTGAATCAGCTCGCCATTTATGGCTTGCCGTCCGGGATGCAGCCGTTTTATTACCATTTCCGGCAAGCGCTCGTCGACCGGGCGATGGAGCCGGATGCGCGCATCGGCACCGACCCGCACGAAGCGGCGCGGCACCACATCGATATTGAGCGCGTCGGGCTGCCGGTATTTATGAGTATGCCGATGGATTGGGAAGCCGCCGCCGGTAAATATTCCGCCGACTCGCTTTATAAAGTCGGTATCGGGCCGTGGGCCACGGTGACGGCTTATGAGCATCTGGTGGAGGCGTTCAAGGCCGGGTCGCCGGATGATATCGTCAAGTATTCTATCGAAGTCGCGAATTACGTCGGCGATATGAGCGTGCCGCTGCACACCAACGAGCGCTACGACCCGGCCGTCGGCTCCCTGAACGGCTTGTTCGAGGGGAAGCTCGTGGAGCGCAACCTCAGCAAGTTCAAGCTCTACGACGGTGACGCAAAGGCGATGAAGCCCGAGCAAGTCGGGCCGCTGGTGTGGACGATTGTCAAAGAATCGTACACGCTCGCCGACCCGGTTTGGGATCTGGAAACCGATCTTTCCAAGGACTTCACCGCTAAAGACAAGTACGCGTTTACCTACAAGCTCGGCAAAGCCACGCGCGGCTACTCCGACAAGTTCGCCGACGCGTATTTCGATAAAGTTGGCGGGATGGTCGCCGGGCGCCTGAAATCTTCTTCCGAAGCCACCGCCATCCTCTGGTACACTGCGTGGGATGCGGCCGGTAAGCCGAATCTAGCGAAAATGGTGGGGGAAGAATTTTCGAAGGAAGAAAAAGCCGAGCTGACCCGCGACCTCAAGCTCCGCAAGGAGTTCAAGCTGGTGCCGGAAGGCCGCTTGCTCGCCCTCGCCAAGCCCGCTGAAGCCCCGAAAGCCCCGCGCCCCGGTCAGGAAGCCGAGGAAGTAAAACCCGCCGAAGCCGCCCCCGCGTCTTCCTTTGAAGAGGGGCAGGAAAATCCCGAAGGAAAAGGCAAAGACAAGAAAAAGAAAAAAGAAAAAACCAAGCGCACCGCCGGAGACGATAAACCCGCCGACGAAGCCACCGCGCCTGTTGAGAAAGAGTAGGGCGGGTAGAGTTTTCTCTTGATTAACCCCTGACTTGGCTTCTTGCTGGGTCAGGGGTTTTTGTTGGGCCAGCTTTACCCGGCAAAGGCATTTGATTATCTGGGCTGACTATGGCTTCTGACCGAGTGCCAAGTATCCTAAAGCCCACTTTCGCCGTTCCTTCGTACCTGATGCAAAACCGTACCCGCTTCCCCATGCTGCTGACGGCCCTGGCGCTGTTCGGCGGCTGTTCCCGCCGTCCGGCTCCCGTTGCTGAACCGGCAGTGGTCACGAACCAAGCCATGGTCGTTTCGGCGCACCCGGTGGCGTCGCAGATTGGCACGGCGATTTTGAAGCAGGGCGGCAATGCCACGGATGCCGCTGTGGCCGTGCAGTTTGCGCTGGCGGTTTGTCTGCCAGCGGCGGGGAATATCGGTGGGGGCGGCTTCATCGTGTGGCGGCAGGCCGACCGCACCACCGGCGTTCTTGATTTTCGGGAGACGGCGCCTGCCGCCGCTACCCGCGATATGTACCTCGACGGCAACGGGAACGTCGTTTCCGGCGCTTCTACGGAAGGCGTTCTGGCGTCGGGCGTCCCCGGCACGGTGGCTGGAATGGTGGCGCTGCACGAGAAAATGGGCAAGCTCACGTGGGCGCAGGTGGTAGAACCGGCCGTGGCACTGGCGCGGCGCGGCGTGGCCCTCACCCCCAAGGAAGCCGACGGCCTCAACACCAACGCCGCCGCGTTCCGCCGCCTCAACCCCGATCACCTCGCCTACCTGCTGCCCGCTGAAGGCCAGACGTGGCACGCGGGCGATACGCTCAAAATGCCCGCTCTGGCCACTACGCTAGCGCGCATCCGCGACCAAAAAGCCGCCGGATTCTATCAAGGCCCGACCGCCGAGGCGATTATCCGGACGATGCAATCGCGGCGCGGCCTGATTACCCGCGCCGACTTACTCGCGTATCAGCCCAAATGGCGCGAGCCGCTGCGGGGCCGTTACCGCGGGTACGACGTCATCACGATGCCCCCGCCGAGCAGCGGTGGTATCGCGCTCTTGCAGCTTCTGTCGATTCTGGAGCGATACGATTTGAAGACCCTCGGGCTGCGCACCGCGCCTTCCGTCCACCGCATCTGCGAAGCCGAGCGCCGCGTGTACGCCGACCGCGCGACGTGGCTCGGCGACCCCGGCTTCACCATCGTCCCCGTGAAGGGCTTGCTTGATACGGCGTACTTGCGGCAGCGCTGGGCCACTTTCCGCCCCGATACCATCACGCCGAGCCGCACGGTGAGCGCGGGGAGATTCGCGGGTTACGAGTCGGATCAGACCACGCACTACTCGATTGTCGATGCCGCCGGGAACGCCATTTCCTGCACCACCACCCTCAACGATGCTTACGGCAGCAAGGTGGTGGTGGCCGACGCCGGTTTCCTGCTCAACAACGAGATGGACGATTTTTCGAGCAAGCCGGGCATCCCGAACTCCTACGGCGTGACTGGCGGGCGCGCCAACGAGATCCAGCCCGGCAAGCGGATGCTGTCGTCGATGACGCCCACGATTTTGGAGAAGGACGGCAAGCTGTGGGCGGTGGTCGGGACGCCGGGCGGTTCCACGATTATCACGAGCGTGCTGCAAACCATCCTCGGCATCGTCGACTACGGCCAGTCGATGCAGAAGGCGGTTTCGGAGCCGCGCTTCCATCATCAGTGGCTCCCCGCGGATGAGATTCGGGTCGAAAAAGGCGCCCTCTCGCCCGGCGAGCGCACCAAGATTCAGCGCCTCGGCTGGCACGTGGTAGAGGTGCCGTCGATTGGGCGGGTCGATGCCATCCGCGTGCTGCCCGACGGCAAGCTGGAAGGCGGCGCCGACCCCAGAGGGGATGATACGGCGGTGGGGTATTAGGGATTTAGCATCAGGGAAGGCCGCATTAACGGTTTGGTTATCATAGGGGATACGCGCCCCCGGCTCACCCTCGGTCGGTAGCTAACTTCGTTGCCTCAACCGACGCGCTCTCACGGATGTCTTCCCATCGTTTATCCCCCGCCTTCATCGCTGTATCGGCGGTGTTACTTCTCGCATTCGGCGGTACCCTAGTGGTTGCCCGCCGCCTGGCCCCGACACTGACGCCCTCGTTGGCCGCCGCACCGCCGCCAAGCGTCGGCCGAACGCCAGCGCAGTGGGAGCAGCAGCGCAAGGCCAAACGCAAGGGCGGAATTGCCCGCTGGGAAAGCAAAACCGCGCCCAGCGACCAGTTTGAGCTGGTGCGCGCCTGGCCCGACCGCACTCTCGACTACACTGTCTACACCGCCGCCCTCGATGCGGTGCGCGCGGAAGTAGCCGCCGCCGCCACCACCACTACCGTCCAGCGCTCACCGAGCGCGTTTGCCGGGCTGTGGCGGCAGGAGGGGCCAAACAACATCGGCGGGCGGTTCAATACCATCGCCCTCCATCCGACCAACGCGCAGATTCGGTACGCGGGCGCGGCGGCGGGCGGCATATTCAAAACCATCAACGGCGGGACGACATGGGTGCCGATTTTCGATGCCCGTCCGAATCTGGTCATCTCCAGCATCGTCTTCGACCCCACTAATCCCAATACGATCATTGTCGGCACCGGCGACCCGGCGATGGATTCGGGCGCACGAATCGGGGAGGGCGTCTGGAAATCGACCGACGCGGGCGTTAGCTGGACGAATATCGGTCTGCAACAGATGGGCGTGATTATGCACCTCGTCATCCACCCGACGCAGCCGCAGACGATGTGGGCCGCCGCGATGGGCAAGCCGATGGTGCGCGACGCCAACCGTGGCGTCTTCAAGACCACCAACGGCGGCACGTCGTGGACAAAAGTCCTCACGACGCCCACCGACGCCGGGGCCGCCGATATCGTCCTCGACCCCGTCAACCCGCAAACCCTCTACGCCACCACCTGGAACCGCATCCGTACCAATCAGGAATCACTGATTTTCGGGCCTGCCGCCAAGGTCTGGAAGACGACCAACGGCGGCACCACTTGGACGCATCTGACCGCCGGGCTGCCCACGGGGGCGCACTCGCGGATGGGGTTGGCGCTCGCCGCTTCCGCCCCGCAAACGCTCTATTGCTCTGTGATTGACACCACGCTGAACCTCGCGGGTATCTGGAAGACCACCAACGGCGGCACGTCGTGGGCGCAGCTACCGGCGGTCGGGCTGGACCCGACGGCCGTCAGCGGTTTCGGGTGGTATTTCGAGGGGATTTTCGTCAGCCCCACTGACCCCAATCTGCTGTTTTTCGGCGGCGTCGATTTGTGGCGCTCTACGGATGGCGGGCAGAATTTTGCGATGGCCGGGCCGCCGTGGTTCACTTATGAAGTTCACGCCGATAAGCACGATATCGCCTTTTCCGGCTCCAGCAAAGTCCTGCTCACCACCGACGGCGGCATCTACGAGAGCAACGACCGCGGCACCACTTGGACCGACAACGACGACATCCCCGTGACGCAGCTTTACCGTGTGGCCACCAACCCTCACGTCCCCGGCGAATACTGGGGCGGCGCCCAGGACAACGGCACGTCCGTGGGCAACGCCGCCAACCTGAACGGCTGGCTGCGCATTTTCGGCGGCGATGGCTTTCAGATGCGCTTTCACCCCTCTGACCCGTCCACGTACTACGTCGAGACCCAAAATGGCGTCATTTATTACACGCAAGACGGCGGCAATTTCTTCACTGACCTGCCCGGCTTCAGCGACCGCCGTAACTGGGATATGCCGTACCTGCTGAAACCCACCGACCCCGGCACCCTCTACACCGGCGGCTCGATGGTGTACCGGATGACCGGCGCGCCCAACGGCTCGTGGCAGCCCATCTCACCCGACCTCACCGACGGCCTCGTGTTCGCTCCGCGCTTTCATACCATCTCGGCGCTCACCGCGTCGGACGTGAACGATCAGAACATGTACGCCGGTACCACCGATGCGAACGTCTGGCGCTCCACCAACGGCGGCACCACCTGGACGAACGTCACCGCCGCGCTCCCCAACCACTACGTCACGTGCGTGCGCGCCTCGCCCAACACCGCCAACACGGTATACGTGAGCCACTCCGGCTACCGCGCCAACAATTTCACGTCGCACCTGCACAAGTCCACGAACAACGGCACCACCTGGACTTCCATCGCCGGTAACCTGCCGAACGTCGGCATCAACTCCGTCCTCGGCTACCCCGGCTCCGACCAGATTCTGTTCGTCGCGACCGACGCCGGGGTGTACGCCACGCGCAACGGCGGCCAGTTCTGGGATCGTGTCGGCACCAACATGCCCGTTTTCGCCGTCTACGACCTCGATCTCGACCTAGTGAATCAGCGCTTGGTAGCGGGCACTTTCGCGCGCTCGATTCAGACGTTTGCGCTCGGCGCCATCACCGGCCTCTCCGCCGATGCCGCCGCCCCCGATGCCACCGTCAGTCTCTACCCCAACCCCGCCACCGACCGCGTTCAAATCAGCCTGCCGTCGGGTTTGCGGCCCACCGCCGCCCGTATCCTGGATGCGCGCGGCTCGCTGGTAGCGTGGCCCGCCATCGTCGCCACCACCACCGCCCCGTTCGGCGTGGATGTGCGCGCCTTGCGGCCCGGCCCCTACGTACTGGAGCTGACGCTCAGCAACGGCGCCACCGTACGGCGCCGGTTGGTGAAGGAGTAGGGGGGAAGGTGTGCGTGCGGGACTCTCGTGCGCCGTTTCTTTTCGCCGCTCGTCGCCGCTTTTCGCTGCTTACCGGTCAGCGCACCACTTCCACCCAGCCGCGGTAGGTGGTGGCGGGGGCGGGGTTGGCGGGCATCGCCTCTAAATGATAGTAATAAGTGCCCGCGGGCAGGCCGTGCGCGTCCCACTCGTCGGCGTAGCCGGTGGCGGCCGACTGCCAGACCACCCGCCCCCAGCGCGAGTAAATCGTCAGGCGCCACGGGCCGGGCGCGGCCACCACGAAGCGGTCGTTGCGGCCGTCGGCGGTGGCGGGGGTGAGGATGTTGGGCAGGGTCAGGGCCGGACAGGGGCGCGGGGCCAGCACGCGCACTTCCTCGCGCCCCCGGCAGCCGCCGCGCTGCCACGTCAGGGCGTAGAGGCCGGGGGCGGTGAGGCGGCGCACCGAGTCGGGGGCGGCGCCGTCGGCCCACTGCCACGTCACGTCTGCCGGGGCGCGCACCCGCAGGGCGGCGAGCTGGTCGCAGGCGGTATCGGCGGGGGGGAGCAGCAGCGGGGCGGGCGGAGCCGCGACGGTGAGGGTGCGGCGGACGGTATCCTGCGCGCAGCGGTAATAGTAAACGCCCACGACGGGGTAGCGGCCCGGCAGGGCGTAGGCGTGCCCGACGGCGAGGCCGGGAGCAGAGGTGCCGTCGCCGAAGTGCCAGCGGGCCGAATCGAGGCCCGAGGCCTGCGTGAGGGCGAAGGTGACGGTCTCGCCCACGCACGCCTCGTCGCGGGCCGTGGCGCCGCCCACGCGTACGGTGGGTAGCACGTCGGCGTAGGGGGTGGAAAACGTAACAAAGGCATCAATTGGGGTGCCCGAAGTAGTATAGCGCCGCCGGGGAAAAACGACGGCCGCCGGGCGGAACGCACATGAGGGAGCGGGCTGGTCGGGACAGTCGATCACGTCCACGCTGCCGCTGGTAATGGGTAGGTACACCCGCGCATCGGGCCCCACGAACACATGATGCCAGGGAAGGCCACCGGAGCCTCGGCTGGCCACCCGACGGACCGAGGCGCGCACGGCTGCCTGCGTGCCCGCCCATAAATCGTATTGGTAGAGATTCAGCCGATTGAGCGTGGTAGAGGTATCGGTGATGTATTGGTAGCAGTACCCGTAACGGCCCTGTGGCGAGAGGGCCAATAGGGTGATTGGGCCGTACAGGGAGTCGAATCGCTGGGCGAAGCCGTATCGGTAAATCAAGCGTGGGTCGGTGAATTGACCGGTAGAATCATCAAAATTTAACCCAACAACATCAACTGAATCAGCGGTAGTACCACCTGATAAAGCTCCGGTGGTGAACACCGCGCGCCGCTGATTGAGCGAGAGCCGCAGCCGCATATTCCGGTTGATGCCGCCAAGGGAAAATGCCCCTACTCGGCTGACTACTGCTGGGAGCCGCACCCCGCTGCTATCGATACGGTGCGCGATCAGATCGCCGGACGGCCGGATGTTCAGTACCCAAAAGCCGTGGCCCGAGCGGTGGCGCGCCAGTAGCGGTTGGGAGCCAGCAATCAGAGTGTCGCGCAGGGGGAAGTAGGCGGAGTCGAAGCTGACTCTACCGCTCCCGCCGTTGCCTTGGCGGTCGAGAATGCCGTAGGTGAGGGGGTAGTTCGTGCTAGTAGTGCTGTAAGGCGCAGTGCCTATCAATAGATGGTAGCGGGGACGTCCCGGCCACGGTACGGACAGGCCGAAATCATAGATATACCCGCCGTTCAAGCTGTCGCCGCTACGGTTAATCAGCTGCGGGTAACCGTACTGCGTGTTGAATGAGGCGGCATACAGAAGTTGCCCGTTTACGTCGTTTACGGCTCCCTTAGGGTATTTCAGGGTGGGGCCGGTGGCAGGGATTCTTATAGGCCGGAAGGGGTTGGGAATAGGCCGCGCCAACTGCCCGCCTCCGGGAAACTGTAGCCCCACTGAATCGAGCAGGATAGAGTGGTAATAGCGCGGCACCGACTGCGCGTCGGCCATAAAATTCTGCAAAACGAGCAGCAGTAGCAGCAATCGAAAGTGAGTTTTCATAGCTTTAGAGAATTAATGTAAAACCCGCCCCGGCTTTTGTTGGATCAGCCGGGGCGGGTAATTACAGAGCAGTAAATTTAGGGCTGGTACTGGAACCGTACAGGGCGCACCGTCGGGGCGGTAGGGACGCGGGCTACGTAAACACCTGCGGGCGTACTGGCAGGTAGTAAGGTGCGAAGTGTAGCTTCGGTGTGGGAGACAGTGCGTCGCACTATAGTGCGACCAGTCAGGAGATCTGTAATCACTACCTCATGACTGGCGACTGTAACTGGTAAGTGGAGCATAGCAGCTCCGTTCGCTGGGTTAGGATAAACCTCCATTGGGCTGTCGGATCCATCCGGGCTGGCTGGAGTGGGTGAAGCAGGCCGTAATGGCTGGTTGGAATAATTTGACAACTTAAACTTGATCGCTCCTGCATTGGCGTCGTAGAAGCCATACATGGCATTATTGCTGTTGAATGGTGAAGGATAGGCAGTCAAGTCGCGTCCGGCAGTGCAGGGAATTCGCTGGTCACCGGTAGCTGTAGAGTTGACGCGGGAATAATTGGCGCTACCAATTCCACCGCTCCAATAGAGCCACCGTTGTAGGATATCGTAACCAGTGCTAGCCGTGCAGCCCGCCGCACTGCGATATTGCCAACTTACGTCAATTGCATCACCGGCGTAAGTCACCACAGGGTACTCATTTGTACAGCCCTTAATGCTAGTGTTAAGATCAGTGCTGAACGGAGTGCTCTGAGACTGACCTAGCGCCCAGATTACTTGATTTACGGGCGAAGCGATGCTCTGTCGAACGACGACGCAGTAATCGGTAAAATCATTGCCCGAAAGCGGAGTTGCTGGTGTAGCAACGCGTGGAAACTCGACGGTATTCGACAACGGAGCAGACAGAATACTGTTTTCCGGATATCCAGGGTTAGTCCCTCCTCCTTGCACCCCACTGTAATCCGGTTGGGAGATGAGTACATTTTTTGTGCTAGATACAGTGTTGTTTTCTATGTAAGTAATGTGCGTGAGCTTGTCGCCACCGAATTCATAGGAGACGGCTACATCCGGCTGGCTGTATGTGATGCCGCCACCCGCACTGGTTGCGTTGGCTTGATAAACCGGATCAAGGCTACCCGCTGCGGGCAAACCAAGTATAGATGACCACCCCCTGTTTACTAGCCGCCGTGTGCGAGCGAAAATGTTCCCGTTCTGCTCGTAGACAATACAAGCATCAGCCCGGTTACTTCCGGTCGTGTGAGTGTTAATGTCTACGTTGGGACTTGAACAGGTCGCGGTAGTAGTCGGATTAACTCGAATTACGTGTAGTGTGTTGGCAGTATTCTGAAATACCTTTGAAATAGTGGTGGTGGAAATCGATGGGTTAAATGACCACATCTCGTAATGGATGTTCGCCGTTCCTGCTGGTTTGTGAACGTACGCCACGAGGATGTAAAAGGGACTGGTATTGTTAGGTGGGCGCGCTACTACCACATCCGGGTCAGTTACTGCGCCCGTACCGGGGCCAGCAACTGTCTGCGTTCCTTTTACTGCTAGGCCGCTAGCCGGTGTCCACTCCCACCCGATGGTGGAAGCCGTCGATGAGCTTTCCCATACGAATACGCGCAGTTGCCCGCGCGAATCCTGAGTTACATCGCACCCTGTGTTATTAGGCGCGGCGGTAGTGAAGGTATTGGCCGCATCAGGCGTCACCGGCGCCACGATGCTTTGAGCAGAAGCGCCAGCTAACAAGCTGAGGCTAAACACGGTCGCTAGGCTGAGTCGCCGAGCAGTTTGGGCGAGAAAACTGTGGACAAAATTCATAACTTTAAAAATTTAATAAACACGAAACGACCAGCCCGTCAAGGCTTTCTGATAGCTATAATAATCAATCGGCGGCATTTTATCCAAGCGGCTTGTTGATTTTCTTGAAAGATTTTAGGTGGTTCTTTGTTTATTATCATGATTCATCATAAGTGACTGTGAGCTGGCTGTTTGTGCCTGTCAGTGGGTGTCTTCATTCTGCTTTGCGGGCCCCCGCCGTTTACTCAGGCCAAGGCGGCTGTTTCTTTGCAGGTGATGCTACGCTTCTCTTCCTTCGGTGCCCCGGTGATTCTGGGCTTGCTGCTGACAGCTTCCGCCGCTCAAGCGCAATGGACGGGCGATTCCCGCTTCCGCGATTTCTCGACGCGCCCCAAGCCCGCGCCTGCGCCAGCCACCGCGCTCCTCGACGATTATTACACGCACTCGTTCAGCGCCTACGACGGCTCGCTGGAAGTCAAAACCCAGTCGGGGGCCACGTTGCGGGTGCTGCCGTGGGCCACGGGTGTGGTGCGGGTAGAGGTGGTGCCCGCGAGTGCCCAGCCGCCCGCCGCCCCTGATTCGAGCATCAGCGTGGTGCAGCCGCGGGCTAGTAATCTGGTGGCCGATACGTACTCCACGCCGCGCACCCTCGAAGTGGTGCTGCGCGACGGTAGCCGCGTGAGTGTCCAGAAAACGCCCGTCCGCCTGACCTTCCTCACCGCCCACGGTGATACGCTGCTCACCGAAACGCGCCTCGGCCCGAGCCGACGGACGGCGCAGCCGCTGCCCGAATTGGGCCTGCGGTTTCAGCTTCAACCCAGTGAGCAGCTCTTCGGAACGGGGGCGCGGGCGGTGCCCACCAACCGGCGCGGGCAGTGGCTGCCGCTCTACAACGCGGCGCATTACTCGTACCAAAACGGCGATAATCAGCTCAATACCACCTTGCCGGTCGTGCTGTCGTCGAGGGGCTACGGGCTGTTCGTGGATAATTACACGGCCGGGTATTTCGACCTCGGTCACGACCAGCCCGACGAGCTGCGTTACGGCGGCGAGGAGCTGACGCAGCTCGCGTACTACGTCATCGCGGGGCCGAGCTACGAGCGGATTCTGAGCCGTTATACCGCCCTCACGGGTCGGCAGCCGTTGCCGCCGCGTTGGGCGCTGGGGCTGATTCAGAGTCGTTTCGGCTATAAATCGCAGCGCGAAACGCTTAGCATCCCCCGGAAGATGCGCGCCGCCGGGTTCCCCATGGACGGCATCGTCCTCGACCTCTATTGGTTCGGCACCATCAAAGACCAAGGGAATCTGGCGTGGCAGCGCGACTCGTTCCCCGACCCGCCCGCGATGATGCGGCAGCTTAAAGACGACGGCGTACAGACGATTCTCATCTCGGAACCTTACGTGATGCGGGCGTCGAAAAACGACGAATACGTGCGGAAAAACGGCCTCGTCGGGACCGATTCCGCCGGACGGCCGTTCACCGTAGCGTCGTTTTGGGCCGGTCCGGCGTCGTTGCTCGATATGTTCAAGCCCGCCACCGACCGCTGGCTCTGGGCGAGCTACAAGCAGCGCCTCGAAGAAGGCACGGGCGGGTTCTGGAGTGATTTGGGCGAGCCCGAAAACCACCCGACCCCCATTCGGCACCGCCTCGGCTACACGCGGCGCGTCCATAATGCCTACGGAATGGCGTGGGCGCAGATTTATGCCAAACATTATTCCGCCGAATATCCGCAGCGACGCTTATTTAATCTGGCGCGCTCGGGGTGGGCGGGAATGCAGCGGCTGAGCGTCTTTCCGTGGTCGGGGGATATTAATCGGTCGTGGTCGGGCTTTCAGGCGCAGGTGCCGATTATGCTCGGGATGGCGATGAGCGGCGTCGGGTACATGCACTCCGATGCGGGCGGTTTCTGCGTCGGGCCGCAGGATAATGAGCTGTACGTGCGCTGGTTGCAGCATTCGGCGCTCTCGCCCATCTTCCGGCCGCACGGCGAGGGCGTGCCGCCGGAGCCGTATTTCTACCCCGACCCGTACCGCTCGGCCGTGCGGGCGGCGGCGCTGGAGCGCTACCGGCTGCTGCCGTACTTCTACTCGTTGGCGTACGCCAATACCACCACGGGAGCACCCATCGTCCGGCCGCTGTTTTGGGATGGGTTTGGGGGAAGCGCAACGGCTATTTCCTCCGAAAATAATGCGTATTTCTTGGGGCCGAATCTGCTGGTCGCGCCCGTCACGCAGCCCGGTTTACGCCGCCGCAACCTCACCCTGCCCGCGGGCCGCTGGTACGATTACCGCACCGCCCGCCTCGTGAGCCGCCAAGGCACCGAAACCATCGGCCTACCCGCCCCGCTAGCCGCCACGCCGCTGCTGGCCCGCGCCAACTCCATAGTTCCAACATACCGCCGCGCCCTCCGCTCCACCGCCGACGTCCAACCCGCCGACACCGTCTACCTGCGCGTCTTCGCCGACGCCACCGCTCCCGGCCAAACCTTCACCCTCTACGACGACGACGGCCAAGACGCCCGCGCCCTCGTCAACGGCGCTTACCGGATGCTCACCTGCACCACCAAAGCCCTCGGCGACGGCCGGGTAGCGCTCACTCTCCGCCCCGGTGCGGGCACCCGCACTGATGGATTGCGCAACGCCGTTCGGCCGCTGCCGCCGCTCGTGCTGGACGTGCCCACTGCCCCCCGTTGGGCCGTAGAGGGCACCGCCACCGGCAAGCAAAACCAGCCGCAGGGCGGCACTGGCCCGCTCACGCTGCCGTGGCCGTCGCAGGAAATTACCCTGATTCTCAACAACCTTGATGCGCCCGCCGCGCCCGGCGCCCTCGCCTCGGCGCCCGCCACCGCGTGGCTCACTGCCCCGGACAACAACGGCCGTTTCTGGTTCGATATGACCGCCCTCGGCCTTCCCTACGAGCGGGCCACGCCCGGCGCCACCACCGCCGAAATCCTCGACACGCGCGGCCAAGTCGTGCGCCGCCTCACGGCCGCGCCGCAACCCGCCGGTCAATACCGCTTCGATTGGAACGGGAAAAACGACGACGGGAAAATGCTACCCGCCGGGGTGTATTTCGTACGGTTGGAAGGGCAGGTAATTCGGGTGGCGAAGCTGGGGGATTAAGCTAAAGCTCTCGAAGGCGTGAAAGTCTTAAAAGCCATACGTCGGGCGCTGTGGAGGCTGTTTGTGATTTTGGACGGCGCTGTCTTCTTGGTACGCAGGGTATACCGCACCCTCTCGAAAACGGCTGTGGGTGGCGTTGTATTCTTTTTCGCTTTCCTGTTCATCAAATCGTTTGTTGATTGGCCCAAATGGAGTGTTGGTTCTTGGGTATTTGACGGTTTGGAATACCTTGTAGCTGGACCCGAATGGAGAAATAATTCTCGGGCAATGCACTGTTTGGAAGAACACATCAATGTGGATTCCCTGTATGAAACGACCAGAGGGTATCGGTTTAATAAGAACAGCACCGATACTGTAGGCATGACAGTAGTTAGCCGATTCTCCATCCACACGCAAAATCAGTCTGATTCTGTCATCGTTTCCCATTCCGACAAGGCTTGTCACGTCCACATAATTAAGCGCAAGACCGTGCCTGATTATGATTTCAAAGAAGATTAAGTGCTACCCGAACTCCCCGCCCCGGCGGGGAGGGGTGGCCCGCAGGGGCGGGGTGGGGGGACACGCAGATACAGCCCGCCCTGCGGAACCCAACCTAAACGCGCTCAGCTGCCGTTACTATACCGCCGTTCCGTAACCGCGTTCCCCACCCCGCCCCTTCGGGGCACCCCTCCCCCAAGGGGGCGGGGAATTTACTCGCCTAAAAATAATCCCCCCCATGCACCACCCTAACTGGGCCACGCACGCCTCCATTTACTGCGTCAACGTTCGGCAATTCACCCCTGAAGGCACCTTGCGGGCCTTTGCCGCGCATTTGCCGCGCTTGGCGCAAATGGGCGTTGGGATCGTGTGGCTGCTGCCGATTCACCCGATTGGGGAAGTGGAGCGGAAGGGGGAATTGGGGTCGTATTATGCGGTGCGGGATTATCGGGCCGTTAGCGCGGAGTTCGGGACGATGGACGATTTACGGTACGTCGTTGCCGAAACGCACCGGTTGGGGATGCGGCTGATTCTGGATTGGGTCGCGAATCATTCGGCTTGGGATAATGCGCTGGTGGCCGAGCATCCGGAGTGGTATAAGCGGGGTGATGACGGGCGGCCCGTCGCGCCGTTTCCTGACTGGACCGATGTCGTCGCCTTCGATTATAATCAGCCCGCCCTGCGCGCTTGGATGACCGAATCAATGGTTTTCTGGCTTCGCGAAGCCGATATCGACGGGTTTCGGTGCGATGTGGCCGGGATGGTGCCCACCGATTTCTGGGACGATACCCGCCCCGCCCTCGACGCCGTGAAACCCGTGTTCATGCTCTCCGAATGGGACGACCTCTTCGACCCCGTTCACCGCACCGTCGCGGAGCCGACCGGGCAACTCCTGCGCGCTTTTGATGCGCAATACGCCTTCCGGCTGCACTGGCTGCTCGATGAGATCGCCGTCGGCGAAAAACCCGTCAGCGCGCTCGATGAGTACCGCGCGTTGGAGCGCCAGATGCACCCGCCCGGCACGAGCCTGATGAATTTCACCACCTCCCACGACGTCAATTCGTGGGAAGGCACCGAGTACGAGCGCCTCGGGCCGAACGTGCTGCCGCTGGCGGTGCTCGCGGCGCTGCTGCCGGGTATTCCGATGGTGTACAGCGGACAGGAATCGGCCCTGAAACGGCGCCTCAACTTCTTCGACCGCGACCCCATCCAGTGGGCCGATTACCCGTTGGCCGACTTCTACACCCGCCTCCTCACTCTGCACCGCACCCACGACGCGCTCGCCAATTTCGACGCGTCGGGCACTTTCACGCGCCTTCCATCGCCCGACGGCACGTATGCGTTCAGCCGCCATAAAGGCCGCGCGGCCGTGCTGGTAGCCGTAAACCTGACCGCCGAGGCGCAGGCCATTCCGGTGCCGCCCGCCGCCGCCGGGGCGTGGCAGGATGTGTTCACCGACCAACCGCACGGCCTCACCGACGAGCCAATTCTGGTGCCGCCGCACGGGTGGGTGGTGCTTTCGAAGTAAACCCCGCGCGTCTTTTTCCCCTAACCGACAATGCCCCCGAACCGCCTCCAAGAATGGCTCCGCCGATACGGCCCCGCTGAGGTGCTGTCGGTGGCGGCCACGCTCGGTGGGGTGGGGGCGGCGCACGCGGCCGGGGCGAGTGCCGTGGCGACCGCCCTCATCGGTACGTGGGCGGGGAATGTGGCGTATTTCGGGTGGATGCTGGCGGCGGATATTCAGCACACCCGGCGCCTGTTGCGGGCGACGCAGCAGCCGTACACGCGGCGCACGCTGGGCCGCAACCTGCGGGCGCTCGCCGTCGAGTTCGGCCCTGCGGAGCTGTTGGATTCGTTCTGCATCCGGCCCGCCCTTATGTATTGGCTGCCGCTCCTCACCGGCTCGCTCGGCTGGGGGAGCTTGGCGGCGAAGTTCGCCGCCGACCTCACGTTTTACGTACCGGCCATTCTAAGCTACGAGCTGAGCAAAAAACGGCTCCGCCGCTTTGATGAATGACCGAACCCATCACGCCCTTCGACTGGCAACGCCTGTTATTTTCCGACAACGCGCCCCTCTCTTACCACTGGGAAGTGGTGGTGCGGTGCGTTTTTACGTATCTCTTCATCCTCGGGGCGCTGCGCATCACGGGGCGCCGCCAAGTCAAGCAGCTTTCATTATTCGAGCTGAGTATCGTTCTCGGGCTGGGGTCCGTCGCGGGCGACACGATGTTTTACCCCGACGTCCCCCTCAGTCACGCGGCGCTCACGTTCGGGGTGGTGATGACGATGTACATCTTCTTCAATCGCCTCACCGAGTGGTTTCCGCGCTTCTCCGATTGGCTCGAAGGCAAGCCCGTGCTGCTCGTGCAGGATGGTCAGATTGAGGTCGAATCTTTCGATAAGCAGAACCTGACCCACAAGGAGCTGTTCGGCCAGCTCCGCCAGTTTCAGGTCGAGCATCTCGGTCAAGTGCGTCGCCTCTACATCGAAGCCACCGGTGAGATGAGCGTCTTTTTCTATCCTGAAGGCGCGCCAGTCCGGCCCGGCCTACCCATCTTCCCCGAAGGCCTCGCCGAAGCCACGCCCCACATCACCACCCCCGGTACCTACGCCTGCTGCCATTGCGGGGCTCCGCAGCCGCTCACACCCGGCCCCGCCCCCGAATGCCCCCGCTGCCGCCAAGCCCACCAGTGGCTGCCGGTATGTGATACCGAACGGATAACGTAGTAGGCTGCGCGGCTATCCAGCGAGTGGCCAGCTCTGTCTCAGAGATGGCGTCAAGTTCCGGTCAAAAGGCCCGGCGTTCCGGTCAAAAGGCCCGGCGTCTCGCTCAAAAGGCCCGGTGCTCCGGTCAAAAAGCCCGGCGTCCCGGTCAAAAAGCCCGGCGTCTCGCTCAAAAGGCCCGGCGTCCCGGTCAAAAAGCCCGGCGTTCCGGTCAAAAGGCCCGGCGTTCCGGTCAAAAGGCCCGGCGTTCCGGTCTAAAAGCCCGGCGTTCCGGTCAAAAGGCCCGGCGTTCCGGTCAAAAGGCCCGGCGCTCCGGTCAAAAGGCCCGGCGCTCCGGTTAAAAAAAGCGGCCCCTCGGTTGATTAAACCGAGGGGCCGCTTATGAGTGCCTATGACGAAAGCGCAGCTAGTTAGGCATCGGGGGTTGGGGTAGCCGATGCGCTCGTGCGGGCGTAGCGTTGGCTCATCTCGCGGGTGAGCGCCTCTACGCCAGCGGTACGGCCGCCGTCGTCTTGCGCCGACTTGTAGGCCGTTCGGGCGGTGTCCATCAGACCGGCCCCGGCGGCAACGTCGAGGTTGTGGAGCGTGGCAGTGACGGCGTTGGCGTCGGCCAGCAAATCCTGACAGGCGGTTACCGTATCAAGGCGTTCGCCGTAGGCAGTAATATCCGAGTCTTTGACGGAGCGCGGGAGTACGTCGGGGAAGGTGTTCATCAGCCGCCGGGCCGTTTCGGCGAAGGGCAGGCTTTCGGGGCCGAGGCCGCCCCGACCGAGAGCTATACGGGCTTGAGCAGTCAAGTCGAGGTGATAGGGGGCAAGCAGCGTGAGAGCATCGCGGAGATGCTTTCTGATTTCTGCTTGAACAGCGGCCGGAATTGGGCCGGGAATCTGGGTGTGGTTCATCGGATTGAAAAACTGAAAATTGGGTAGGGGGGAGGAAGCACGCTTCCGCCAAAGGCGATACAAGTATAGGAAATAATTTTTTGTGTTCGCTTTTTCCCCTGACCAACCCATTTTTAAGCAATCCCCATCACGCGGGGCTCTGGCCCCGTGTGGCTTATTCGCAGGTCTCTTGACCTGCCAGTAAGCGCGTGTGGCCAGCTCTGTCCCAGAGATGGCGTCAATTCAGTGAATGCCCGCCGGTCAGTCCATCT
>JANNMJ010000111.1:0-17015 GCA_031397815.1 Hymenobacteraceae bacterium | reverse complement strand
ACCACACCACTTTGGTTGCTGCATTAAAACATGTGGAATATGTGGATGACCTTTCCATGCCCGCCCGCATGTGGCTGCGGATCGGCAGCAGATAACATTCATAACCGCATGCGGGCGGGCACAAGGCCACGCCCCTACGTTGGCTATTCTAACCGGCAGGTCAAGAGACCTGCGAATAGCCGACACGGGGGCTGGAGCCCCGCGTCAAACGCGTTCCAATCAGCCATACTTCTAGCCCCTCATCGTCAGCGCAAGCGCCTGAACACCATACCACATCATGAGGTGAGCAGAGCACCAATCGCGGTATTGTGCAAATACCTTCGGCCCGTTGATTCCCAATCAATCCCTTGTCTTCTCTTTACCTCCTCTTGCTGATTATGGAATTACGGATTGAAAACCTCTCGAAGACCTACGCCAATGGCGTGCGGGCGCTGCACAACGTCAGCTTGCAGATACCGAACGGGATGTTCGGGTTGCTGGGGCCGAACGGGGCGGGGAAATCGTCGCTGATGCGGACCATTGCCACGTTGCAGGAGCCTGATGCGGGCACCATCACCCTCGGCGACCTCAACGTCCTCACCCAACCCGATGCCGTGCGGCGCGTGCTCGGGTATCTGCCGCAGGAATTTGGCCTGTACCCGGCCATCTCGGCGGAAGTACTGCTTGATTACTTCGCCGGGTTGAAAGGGATTCGGGATGCCGCCGAGCGGAAGATTGCCGTCGAGAGCCTCTTGCAGCAGACCAACCTTTGGGACGCGCGCAAGAAGGCCGTGGGCGGGTATTCGGGCGGGATGCGGCAGCGGTTCGGCATTGCCGTGGCCTTGTTGGGCGCCCCGCAGCTCATCATCGTCGATGAGCCGACGGCCGGTTTGGACCCCACCGAGCGCAACCGGTTTCTGGACTTGCTGAGTGAGATCGGCGAGAACGTGGTCGTGATTCTGAGCACGCACATCGTGGAAGACGTCACGGAGCTGTGTCCGCAGATGGCCATTATTGCGGGCGGGGAAGTGGTGGCGACGGGTTCGCCGGGCGACGTCATCGGTGAGATTCGGGGGAAGGTGTACCGCACCAAGACCGAGAAAGCGGCCCTCGCGCAGCTCCGCGCCGAGCACGAGGTGATTTCGTCGAAGCTCATCGCGGGGCAGCCCATCGTGCGGGTGTTCAGTGAGACGCCGCTCAACGGCGGGGTCTTCAGCCCCACTGAGGCTACGCTGGAAGACGTGTATTTCCACCGCCTTGCGCGGCGGGCACAAGCCCCGGCCACCCGCTAGCCCCTGCCGCGCGCTATGTCCATGTTCCTTCACATTTTCCGCTTCGAGCTGCGCTACCGGTTCACCCAGCCCAGCACGTACCTGTACTTCGGCGTGTTGGCGGTGTTCGGCATCCTGTCGCAGACGCTCGAATCGTTCAGCTTCGCCGGGGCGAAAGTCCACGTCAACGCGCCGGTCGCGCTCACGGACCTGACGCTGATTGCGTCGATTCTGGGGATGTTCGTGACGGCCGCCGTCGTGGGCACGCCCATCTACCGCGACGATAAGGACGCCATGACTGGCCTTCTCTACACCACGCCCTTGGGCAAGTCGGCGTACCTGAGCGGGCGGTTTTTGGGGTCGATGCTCGCCCTGTGGTTCGTAATGAGCGGCATCTCGGTCGGCGCCGTTTTGGGGATGATCGGGCCGTGGGCCGAGGCCACCAAGATTGGGCCGGTGCCGTGGCTCGGGTTGGCGGGGGCGCTGGTGGGGGGCGCGTGGGTGAACGCCCTGTTCGCGGGGAGCATCTTCTTCGCGGCGTACCTCGTGTTTCGGTCGCCGCTGGTGGTGTATCTGGGCGGCATCGTGCTGTTCGTGTTCTACCAGATCTCGCTCAACTTCACCGGTAAAATCAGCAGCGACCACCTCTTCGCCCTCTTCGACCCCTTCGGCCTCTCCGCCGAGCGCATCGACACGAAGTACTGGACCATCGCGGAGCGCAACACCCTGAACGTCGATTTCCTGAGTGGCGAGCTGATTCAGAACCGCCTCCTCTGGAGCGCCGTCGGGCTGCTGATCCTGCTCACGGCGATGGCGACATTCCGCCTCCGGCAACCCAAAGTGAAAGCCGCCCGCCCGAAAGCCGACCGCACCCTCGCGCCCGCGTTAGTCGGGGCCGGGCTACGCCGGTCGCCGCAGGAGTTTGGGCCGGGGCTGGCGTGGTGGCAGTTCCGGCGCCTCACGCGGGTGCAGTTTCTGAACGTCGTGACGGCGTGGCCGTTCCGCGCGCTGGCGCTGTTGGGCGTCGTTTTCGTCCTCTTCAACACCTATTACACCTACCAAGACCCACGCGGCACGCAGCTCCCCGTGACGTATCAGGTCGTGAAGATTCTCAACGAGAACTTCACCCTCTTCTTCCTCCTCATCATCACCATCTACGCCGGGGAGCTGGTGTGGCGCGAGCGCGATACGCGCCTCCAGCTCGTGTTCGATGCGCTGCCGTTCTCGTCGTGGGCGCCGTTCCTGAGCAAGCTCGCCGCGCTGCTCGGCGTGCAAATTGTGCTGTATGCAGTGCTGGTGCTGGTGGGCGTGGGCACGCAGCTTTTCCTGTACCCCAGTATGGTGGAGCCGCTGGTATACGCCCGGGATTTCCTGATTCAACTCGGCAGCCTGACCGTGTTGTGTACCCTCGCGCTGGCGGTGCAAACGGTGGTCAACCAGAAGTACGTCGGCCACGCGCTGATGATGGTGTATTACGGCGTGGTGGTGCTGCTGGCCGATGCGCTCGGGCTGCACCACGTGCTGCTCAAGTTCGGCGGGGCGATCACGTACACGTATTCCGACCTCAACGGCTACGGTCATTTCGTGGCGCCGCTCGTGGGTATCACGGCGTATTATCTGGCGGGAGCGCTGGTGCTGGGGCTGCTTGCGGGGCTGCTCTGGGTGCGCGGCGCCGATACGGCCCCCGCCACGCGTTGGCGGCGGTTCGGGCAGCGGCTGCGGGCGCCGGGGATGCGGCCCGCCCTCGGCGCGGCGCTCCTGACGCTGGCGGCCACCGGCGGCTGGGTGTTCTACAATACGAACCGCCTGAACGAGTTCCTGACCCCGAAAACCCTCGAAGACCGCCAAGCCACCGCCGAGCGCCTCTATAAGCGCTACGCCAAGCTGGTGCAGCCGAAAATCGTCGCCCTTGACCTCACGGCCGACCTGTACCCCACCGCCACCCCACACGGCTACCGGATGCACGGCACCTTCACGCTCCGCAACCCGCACGCGCAGCCCATTGATACGCTGTTCATTACGTATGACAACAGCCGCAGCATCACGAACGACCTGACGTTCAACCGCCCCGCGCGCGTCCTGCGCGACGACCCGACGCACGGCGTCCGCCTCTACCGCCTCACCGAGGCGCTCGCGCCTAATGATTCCGTGCTCCTGACGTTCGTCAGCACGTACCGGGCGCGCGGGTTTACGTCGCGCGTCAGTGGCAAGGGCGTGTTCGATTGGGCCAACATTTCCCCCGAAGACCGCCTCACCGCGAACGGTACCTTCCTCAGCGACCCCGGTCTGCACATCGGGTATCAGTCCGAATCGGAGCTGGAAGACGATGATGTGCGCCGTCGGCACGACCTCAAGCCCAGAGAGCGGATGCCGCGCCTCAACGACCCCAAAGGCCGCCTCATCCCCGATTACGGTCCCGAAGCCGACCGTATCCGCTACTCCGCCACCCTCAGCACCGACCCCGACCAGATCGCCGTCACGCCCGGCTATTTGCAGAAGGAATGGACTGCCAACGGCCGCCGCTACTTCCGGTACCTGATGGACGAGCCGATGCGCCCGATGCCCGCCATCCTGTCGGCGCGCTACAAGGTGCACCGCGAAACGTGGCAGAACACCGCCGCCGGTCCGCCCGTGCAGATCGAGATTTACCACGACCCCAAGCACGCGTTCAACGTGGCCCGGATGGCGCAGGCCATCCGCGAGGCGCTGCCGTATTACACCAAAGCGTTCGGCCCGTATCAGTATAGGCAGCTGCGGATTCTGGAGTTCCCGCGCTACAAATCCTTCGCGCAGAGCGTCCCGAACACAGTGCCGTTCTCGGAAAGCGCCGGTTTTATTGACGACCTGCGCGATAAGAAGACGCCCGATTTCGTGTACTTCATCACCAACCACGAGCTGGCGCACCAATGGTGGGGCCATCAGCTGGTGGGCGCGCGGGTGCAGGGGGCGAGTATGCTCGTGGAGTCATTGGCCGAATATTCCGCCATCATGACCGCCAAGCACACCTTCGCGCCGACCCAGATGCAGCAGTTTATGCGCCGCGAGCTGGACCAATACCTGCGCGGACGGCGGCAGGAGCGCAAGAAGGAGCTACCGCTGATGCTCGTCGAGAACCAGCCGTACATCCATTATTACAAGGGCGGCATGGTGTTCTACGCCCTACAGGATTACATCGGCGAAGACCACTTGAACGGCGCCCTACGGACGTTTCTGGAGAAGAACCGCAACCAGACGCACCCCTACCCGAACACCGCCGACCTGATGGCGTACCTCCGCCCCGCGACGCCCGACTCGCTCCAATACCTCCTCCACGACCTTTTCGAGACGATTACCCTCTACAAGAGTGAGGTGAAATCGGCGACCTATTCCGCCCGTCCCGACGGCCGGTACGACGTCCAGCTCACCATCAAAGCCGAAAAATTCCGCGCCGACAGCCTCGGCAACGAAACCCCCACCCCCCTCGCCGATTACCTCGAAATCGGCGTCTTCGGCCCCGATAAAACCTCCTGCGAAGCGTGGGACGTGCGCGGCAATGCGCTGGTCTTACAGAAAATCAAGCTCACCAAGCCCGAAACCACCCTCTCGTTCGTAGTCAAGGAAAAACCCTTCAAAGTAGGAGTAGACCCCTACCAAAAGCTCATCGACCGGTATTACTTCGACAACGTGAAGTATATCGACGAGGTGAAGGAGCCGGTGAAGCCGGTGGCGGTGCGGTAGGTTTTGTTTTTACAACGATAATTGAAACCAGAATTTGTCATTGCGAGGAGGAGGCTCTGCGACGACGAAGCAATCCTCGTTTGCTCGGCCATGTGGCTCAGCAAATGCGCCCATCCTACGAGGATTGCTTCGTCGCGAAGCCTCCTCGCAATGACAAATACCTGTTTTTTGCAGATAATTTTCTGTTGAAATCCGAGTTGCAGCCTAAACCGCAATCTCCGGAATCTCCCCGGCGGGAATCGTCAGCTTACCGGCGGTGGCTTTGATGATGTCTTCGACGCTCACGCCGGGGGCGCGCTCGCGGAGAATGAAGCCATCGGTTTCGGATATGTCGATGACGGCGAGGTCGCTCACGATTTTCTTGACGCACCGCAGACCGGTAATCGGCAGCGAGCATTCGGCGAGGAGCTTGCTGGAGCCGTCGCGGGCGGTGTGCTGCATCGCCACGATGATGTTGCGGGCGGAAGCCACGAGGTCCATCGCGCCGCCCATCCCTTTCACCATTTTCCCGGGGATTTTCCAGTTCGCGATATCCCCGCGCTCGCTCACTTCCATCGCGCCCAACACGGTGAGCTGCACGTGCTCGCCCCGAATCATCCCAAAGGAATCCGACGACGAGAAAATGCTCGACCCGGGGAGCGTCGTAACGGTCTGCTTCCCGGCATTAATGAGGTCCGCATCGACTTCATCTTCCGTCGGGAACGGCCCCATACCGAGCAGCCCGTTCTCAGACTGAAACACGACTTGCAGGTTTTTAGGGACGTAATTGGCGACAAGCGTCGGGATACCGATGCCGAGGTTCACGTAAAAGCCGTCCTGCAATTCCTGCGCGATACGGCGGGCGATTTGATTTTTGTCGAGTGCCATGTTTGGGAGAGGAGTTCCCACGAATTTTAGGAATTTTGACACGAATTCCTTTTAAAATTCGTGTCAAAATCTTTGAAATTCGTGGGAGATTATCGTTTACTTACGCACCGTCCGCTGCTCAATCCGCTTCTCATACGCGGTGCCCTGAAAAATCCGCTGCACGTAAATACCCGGCGTGTGAATCTCGTTCGGGTCCAGCTCACCGGCGGGCACCAATTCTTCCACTTCTGCCACCGTGATGCGCCCCGCAGTAGCCATCATCGGGTTGAAGTTGCGGGCGGTGCCTTTGTAAATCAGGTTGCCCGCCGTGTCGCCTTTCCACGCTTTCACGATGGCGAAATCGGCCGTCAGCCCGTGTTCCATCACGTACCACTTGCCGTTGAACTCACGGGTTTCCTTGCCTTCGGCGACTTCCGTCCCGTACCCGGCCGGAGTGAAGAACGCCGGAATCCCCGCGCCGCCCGCCCGGCAGCGCTCGGCCAGCGTGCCTTGCGGAATCAATTCTACTTCCAGCTCGCCGGATAATAATTGCCGCTCGAATTCAGCATTTTCCCCGACGTAAGAAGAAATCATCTTCTTCACCTGCCGCGTCTGCAACAGCAGCCCGATGCCGAAATCATCGACCCCGGCGTTGTTCGAGATGCACGTCAGCTCTTTGACGCCCCGGCGCAGCAGCTCGGTAATTCCATTTTCAGGGATGCCGCACAGGCCGAAGCCGCCGAGCATCAGGGTCATGCCGTCGCGCACGCCTTCCAAGGCTTCCTGCGGACCAGCGACTTCTTTATTTATCATTGACTGGAGGTGTTGTTGAGGGAAGTGGTACGAAGCGACTCCGAATGAACATCAGCGTAAGAACAGCAGTCAGCCAGATAATCCAGTTGACAACGTAAATCAACCATCCATCATCATCAAGGCATTTTTGGCATTGCTCTAACCCAAAATGCTGAGTCATTTGATTGAACGCTGTCGGCGGAATTAAATAACAGACAAGGTAAATGATAGCAGAAGCACTGCTAAATTCCTGCCCACGCACTATTAATCGCAGTGGCGCAACAATGCTGATTGCCAAGAGGACTATGTAGAGTAATGCGGCCACGTGGAGTCTGTCAGGCTAATAGTCTTGTTGCCGATTCAGCATCCTGCGCCAGCTGCGCCTTGAGCGCATCCAGCCCGCTGAATTTCTGCTCGTCGCGCAGACGGGCTACGAAGTAAACGGTTAGCGGCTGGTCGTACAGGTCCGCCTCGAAGCCGCCGAGGAGGTGCGCTTCCACTGTCCGGCCCACGCCGCCGACGGTTGGCCGGTGGCCGATGTTGAGCATAGCGGGGTGCAGCGCGCCATCGGGGGTGCGGGCGCGCACGGCGTAGACGCCATCGGCGGGCACGAGCTTGAGTAATTCCAGACCGGGGCCGATGTTGGCGGTGGGGTAGCCGATGGTCCGCCCGAGCTGCTTCCCGCGCACCACGGGGCCGGTCAGCGCATACGGCCGACCGAGGTAGCGCGCCGCCGTGGCTACGTCGCCATCGAGGAGCGCCCGCCGAATTTTGGTGCTGCTCACGCCCACCGCTTCCACATCGTGGCGCGGAATCTCTTCGACGGTGAAGCCCATCGAGGGCGCGATTTGTTGCAGATACGCGAGGTCGCCGGTGCGGCCGCGGCCGAAGCGGTGGTCGTACCCGATGACGAGGTGCCGGGCGTGGAGGGTATCTTTCAGCAGCCGCTGCACGTATTCTTCGGCCGTCCAGGCGGCGAAATCGGCCGTGAAGGGCTGCACCAACAGGTAATCGACCCCGGCCTCCTTGAGCAGCCCGATGCGCTCGTCGAGGGTGGTGAGGAGGTGCAAATCGGCCGCCGGACGGCCGTCGGACGCGGCATCCGGCGCGAGAATGGCGCGCGGGTGCGGCCAATACGTCAGGACGACGCTCTGGCCGCCAGCCGAGCGGGCGGCGTTGGTGAGCTGGTCGAGGATGCGGTGATGACCCAGATGAACGCCATCGAACGTGCCGCTCGTGACAACGGCGTGGTCGAGAACGGGAAAAGCGGCGGGGTCACGGACGACGTACATAGCAGGGCAAAGGAACGGAGTAGACGACCGACAGCGGCTCAGGACGCTGGGTTTTCCTGCTGAGGCTCGCGGGGTTGTCGAAACGCTTCCATTTCGGCGAGCGAAAACGCGTCTTCCAGCCGGTAATCGCCGATGCGGGTGCGCACCAAGCTGCTCAAATGGGCACCGCAACCGAGGGCGGCGCCGAGGTCGCGGGCGAGGCTGCGGATGTACGTGCCCTTCGAGCATTCCACGCGGAAGCGCACTTCGGGGCCGTCCATCCCCACAATCTCGAAGGTGTGAATCGTGACGGGACGGGCGTCGGGGATGATGGATTTCCCTTTTCGCGCCAGCTCATACGCCTTCTTTCCGCCAATCTTGATGGCCGAGAACAGCGGCGGGTGCTGCTGAATCAGACCGGTAAACGCGGCCGTCGCGGCGCGGACATCGTCGAGGGTGAGGTGCTGCCACGGCAACTCCTGATCGACGCCGGTTTCGCGGTCACAGGATGGCGTGGTTTGGCCGAGCGTCAGGGTGCCGGTGTACTCTTTGTCCTGCCCCATCAGGCTCTCCATCAGCTTGGTACCGCGCCCCGAACCCAGAATAAGCAGCCCGGACGCCAGCGGGTCGAGCGTACCCGCGTGCCCGACTTTCTGCCGCAGAATATTCCGCACTTTGTTCACGACATCGAACGACGTCCATTGCAGCGGCTTGTCGAGCAGCCAGAGCGAGCCGTCCGCGTCGAATTGGTTAAGAGGAAGCAAGAGGCTTGGAGGAGAGATGTGGAGATGTGAATCGATGTGAAAGATGTGGGGATGTGAGTCGATGCACACATCCCCACATCTTTCACATCTGCACATCAGTTAATCAATCAGCTGGAGCTTGACGCCGAACGCGAGCATCAAAAGCAAAATGCCGCCCGCCAGAATCCGGTAGATACCGAAGGCGCGGAAGCCGTATTTCGTGATAAAACCGACGAAAAAGCGAATCGCCAGCAGCGCCACTACAAACGCGACGAGGTTGCCGAAAGCGATAATCTTGAGGTCTTCGGCGCGGAGTAAATCGCGGTTTTCGTACACGTCCTTCGCGGCGGCGGCGGCCATTGTCGGCATCGCCAGAAAGAACGCGAACTCAGCGGCGGAGCGGCGGGTGAGCTTCTGCGTAAGCCCCCCGATGATGGTAGCGGCCGACCGGCTCACGCCCGGCACCACCGCCAAGCACTGAAACACGCCAATCACGAACGCCTGCCGGTAGCTCGGCGTCGTGACCGGCCGACCGCCTTCCGAAGACTCTTCCTGCGGAAACCACTTGTCGACAAACAGCAACACGATGCCGCCGATGAAGAGCATCGTCGCCACGACGGGCACCGATTCAAGGAGCATGTCGATGTGCTTTTTCAGGAGCAGCCCCACCACCACCACGGGCGCAAACGCCGCGAGAAGCTTGAAATAGAAGTCCCAGCTCTGGAAAAAACGCCGCCAGTAAACGACGAACACCGACAGAATCGCGCCGAGCTGAATCACCACCGTGTAGAGCTTCGTGAACGCATCCGGCCGGATGCCGAGCACCGCCGAGGCGATAATCATGTGCCCCGTGGAGGAAATCGGCAGGAACTCAGTCAGCCCCTCTACCACCGCCAGAATAAAGGCTTGCCAGTAGGTCATTTAGGTAGGTTTTATTGGAATTGGGAGGTGTTTTCTGGCGAGGCTTAGGTTAAAACCATCAACCAAAAACGGTCAACCAAAACCTCTAACCCGGCCGTGTGGCGGTTAAGCCTTCGGCCGATGCCGCACCATAATGGCGAAGAACTCGATGATAAAGCCCACCACGAGCATCACCGGCCCGACCGTCATCGAGACAGTGCCGAAGCCGTAGGGCTCTTTCGAGGTGGTCATCAGGAAGAAGCCGATGGCCAGCACCGCCAAGCCAATAAACATCAAACGGTAATTGCGAGGGCCGAAAGCGAACATGGCTAGAGGGCTTGAGTAATTTTTTTTGAGGAGATCGGAAAATGACGACGGCGGTTGTACTGCCACCTAATACAACTCGTCGAGCGAGAGGTGGAGGTAGCGCCGGACGGCCCGCCACGCGCTGAGCAGGCCCAGCACGCCGCCCAGCAGCACCAACCCGACGAGCAGCAGCATCAGCCGCGTATCATCGCGGAGGACGGCCAGCTCGGGGAGCTGCAAGATTGCCCACTGCTCCACGGCCAGCAAAGCCAAGCCCGCCAGCAGTCCGCTGACCAACCCTTGTCCGGCGGCGCGACGCAAGAATGGTCCTTGAATGAAGCCTTCGGAAGCGCCCACCAGCTGCATCGTGCGGATGAGGAAGCGCTGCGAAAAGAGCGCGAGCTTGACCGTATTGTTCACCAAAACGACCACCACGAGCGTCAGCACCAGCGCAAAACCCAACAGCAGCATACTCGCCCGCCGCAGGTTCTGATTGACCGAATCAATCAGCCGTTCCACATAATTGACATCTGTTACGCCATCAATCTGCCGCAGAGAGCGCACGGCGCGGTGCAAAATCGCCGAATCGGCGGAGGCTTCCGGGGTTAGGCGGAGGGTGTAGGCGTCGGGCAGCGGGTTCTCGCCGAGAAACTGCTGAAAGTCTTCGCCGGTCTGCGCAATCATATCACGGGCGGCGGCTTCGCGCGAGACGAAGCGCAGCGAAGGCCGCTGGGTTTCTTCGTCGTAAGCGACGTAGGTGCTCGTGCTGAGGGCTTTTTCGAGCCGCAGGCGTTGCAGCTCCGTCAGGTCGGGTTGCAGATAGACCTGCACTTCGAGGCTCTGCCGCACCCGCGCCGCCAGCCGGTTGGCGTGCAGCAGCAACAGCCCAAACAGCCCCACGACCAACAACGCGAGGGTCGAGCTGGAAACCACCATCGGCGACGGATAGTCACCCAGCTTCTTCTTGCGGACGTTACGATTCGGACGGGCCATTCTGGTCGGCAAAGGTAGGCGGGGGGCGGTTGTCGGCAACGGATACGCACCTTCGTCGCACCCGGGGTAGATTTTTTCAAAATCAACCCCGGGCTTCTGTGATAAAACCCCTTCGGGGTACCTGTCCCACTTCCTAATAAACTATTCCAATACCCCGAAGGGGTTTAATCACAGAAGCCCAGGGTTGCCGAAGCGAAGCAACGGCTACCCTGGGCTTCTACGAGGGGTTCAAGCTGCCACGGCGCGGCCTCACAACGTCGTCCGCGGCTCGTCGTCGATAATAGGGGTGGCGGCTTTCTTGCGCTCGGCGGCTTCGCGGAGCTGGCGGCGGCTGAGGTGACGGCGGCGGAAAAGCTCGCTGAACGAGTCGAATTGCTGGGTGTGGACGATGGACGCCGCTTGGCGGGCCGTGTTGGCGCGCTGAATGTCGCGGGAAGTGGTTTCGTAGGCGAGCTTGAGGCGCAGGTGGCCGTCCGGGGTGATGTAATATTCTAGGCTGATATCGCCGAGGGCTTGGGAGGCGCCGGTGGTGGTGCCAGTGGAGCCGTCGGGGTTCGGTACGGTGGAGCCGTTCGGGTTGCCGCTGCTGATGCCGCCTTCCCGCGTCAGGCGGAGGCGGCCTTGCATGAATGAGTACGAAACGCGCACCTGCATCGCTTGCAGGGCGGTTTGATCGAAACCGGCGAGGCCGAGGTCGATTTCGAGGTTCGAATCGAGCTGCGAAATCCAGTAAGAAAGCTGCGTACTCAACAGCTCACCCACCGACGACGACAGCGCGTTGTTCCCGACCGTCGTCTGCGCGAATTCGCCGCGGGGCGAGAGGCGTTTCAGAATCAGCAGCGAAAAAACCTGCCGGTTCAGCTCTTGGTCGTCGTTGCGGATGGAGGCGGCGTAGGCGGATAGAATGCTTTCCAGCGAGGTCGGGACGTTGTTGAAGTCCAACCCGAGCTTGATTTCCGGCGCCAACAGCGAGCCTTTGAGCGCCATCGTCGCCACGACGGGAATCACGACGTTCGTATTCCCCACCAAATCGGCGACCTGCGCCAGAATCGGCTGCAACGAGGTTTTTTGCGAGTACGTGGCCGTCAGGTTCATCTCGCCGCCGTAAGGGTCGCCGTTCCACGAGATGGTGCCGCCGGGGCGCACGATAAATTCTTTATTGACGACGCCGAGAAGTGTGAAATTGTACAGCCCGCGCACGATTTCGACGTTGCCGTACATATTAAAATTGCCGCGCGTGTCGATATTCAAACTCACCCGACCCTGTCCGGTGCCGCGAATTACATCGCCGGTATTCTCATCGAAAATCACCTCTAATTGCGCGTCGGGCGTCACGTCGAGGTTCATCGTCAGGACAATACCGCTCAGGTTCGGCCCCGATGCGAGCAGCGAATCCGGCCGACTCGTGCTGATGGTGTCGCCGGAGGCGCCGTAACTCACGAATTTAATGAATGACGACCGCGAAACTTCTACCTGATTATCCAGCGGCACGGCGAGGCGCGTGCCGGGGTCAGTCTTGGCGTCAATCCGAATTACGAGGTTTTCGGGCGTCCCGCTCACCGCCACGCGCCCCGTGCTGAACGCGGTGCCGTAATATAAATTATTGAGCTTGCGGGTGGTGTTGAGCACCATAAACCGCCGAAATGTCCCCCGAATATCGAGCGACATATTCTGAAAGCCCTGCTCGTAAATCGTCCCGTCGATTTGCCCTTGGTTCCCGAACTCGTCGCGCAGAATCAGGTTCCGCAGCTTGATGCCGTCTTTGTCGAACGCGATGCGCGCGTCGGTGAGGCTGCTGTCGTTGGCGGCGAGGGGGCCGCTGAGGCGGTAGCGCGTGTTGAGGTAACCGAACCGCATCCGGCCTTCGTGCACATCGACGCCGCCGCGCAGAATGGGCGTTTGCAGCGCGCCGAGGATATCGAGCTGTCCGCGCATCGTGCCCTTGAGGTCATCCATGAGGAAGCCCAAAAACGGCTCCACGAGCTTGAGCGGCGCGTCGGTGAGGGTGGCTTGCAGGGCGAGCTGCTGGTCGGCGGGCGCATTCGGCGAGATGCCGCCGTCGATGGCCAGCAGACGTTGGCCGCCGCGCGCCATTTCTAGGTCGAGGCCGAGGCGCCCTTTGCCCGCCGAGCGGAGATTACCGGCCACATCACCGAGCAAAACCGAGTCGAGGGAGAGCGAATCGAGGCGTAGCTGGCCGGTGAACGCGGGCTGATCAGCGAAAACCTGACTGATTTCAAAGTGCGTATCCCGAATCAATCCGCCCAGCTTAAAGCCGTCTTTGCCGAAGAGCGGGTTCAGGGAGGCGAGGCGGAAAGAGTCGATGGCGATGGCCAACGGCGCCGTCGGGTTGGCGCGCGAGAGCAGGCCGGTCGCCGACACGGTTTGGTCGCCGTTCCGCAGAATCAGGTTTTGCACGCTGATTTCCTCGCCCGCGCCGCCAATCACCACGCGGTTGTTCGCGGCAAAACGCCACGGCTCACTGAGCACGTTAATGCCCGATTCGGGCGTCAGGCGTATTTCCACAGCATCGGTGAGGAAGACGAGCGCGCCGTTGAGCTGCGCGGCGTTCGTGGAGCGCTGCTGCTTGATGGCACTCGTAAAATCGATGGCGCCGGCGTTCCAGAGGGCTTCCACGCGCAGGTTTTCGGTGAGGCCCAAGCCCGGCAGCCGCTGCTGACGGCTGGTCACGAAAGCGTCGGCGAGGACTTCGCTCGCGTACGGCAGCTTCGAGGTGTTGAATTCGAAGCGGTTGCGTTGCAGGTCGATATCCGGCCCGTACTTCACATACGCCACATCGCCGCCGAGCTGGAAAATGGACGTCTGGCCGTTCCGGAAAAAGCCGTCGAGCTTGGTGGAATCGGCGATGCTGAGGTCGGGGACGAAGACGCGCAGCAGCGGATTGACGTGCAGCAGCTGCACATCCAGCTCGACGCGGTAATCGGGGAGGGGGCGCTGCGCTTTGCGGCGGTAATAATTGGTCGTGGCGGTGGGGTTGGCCTCAAATTCCAGCGCATACTCACGGCCCAGCGTCACGACGTCCTCAATCAGGTTAGAATACTGAAAATCACCCGCCAAGCGTGCCCGAAACGCCTCGGAACGAATCGCGAGCGTCCGGCGCCCCGCTTCGAGCCGCGAGACGACATCGAGCGAATCCAGGTGGCCCGAAGTAGTGTCGTAGCGCAAGGTGGTGTTGCGGAATTTCATCGTCCCGACGAGCGCATCGAGCGTCAGCCCCTGAAAATCCAAGTCGGCGTCGGTGCGGAGCGTGAACGGCGTTTTGGAGTAACCGAGCGCCTTCAGGTCGGCGTGCTTGAGGGCGGCTTTGAGGTTGAAAGCCGGGCGTTTGGGGTCGAACGTGACGAGGCCGTTCGCGTCGAGCTTCAGATTCGGGTCGGCGGACGTGACGCGCCCCTCGAAGGTTTCGCCGCGTAGGGTGCCGCGCGCGGTCAGGTTTTGGTAGCGGTAGCCGAGGATGCCGATGCGTTGCACGGCCACATCGGTTTCGAGGCGGATCGTCCGCATATCGAACCCGACGCCCTTCACCTTGCCATTCAGGCTCACATTCTGCACCACATCGGTCTGGCCGATGAGCCGACCGAGTTGAAAGCTGTTCGTCCTGACCGTGCCCGAGTAGCTCGACTCACGCGGGTTCGGCTTGATTTTGAGGTTCAAGTCGCTCACGAGCGTGCCGAGGCGCGTATCGAAGGTGCCGTTCGCGACGAAGTCGTTGTAAAAACCGTTGAACTGGCCGCGCAAATCGGTCACGCCCAAGCGGTTGATGTACGTGTAGGCGTCGCGCGGCACAAAGCGCTCGATATCGCGCGGGTCGACGGTAGAGGGCTGGAAGTTGAGGTCGAAATACGTTTCCTGCCATTCGGGCAAGCCTTCCATCGCGAAGGCGCCGCGCAGCCGCGTCGTACCGTTCACGGCGAGCAGCATTTTGCGGGTGCGGAAATTGTTGACTTTCCCGTCGAATTGCCCGCTCACGGTCACCACATCTTTCTCGAACAGCTCGTTGAGAACGGGCGCAAACACGGCCACATCGCGCCCGTAAACCCGCGACGAATCGAGCCGCAGCGTCATCCGCACTGAGTCGTTAAACTCGGAAAACGACCCCATCGATGGGTAATCGAACCGAATCAGCGGCGCCTGAACGTGCGAATCGTTGAACGCCAAATCGGTCTGGCGGAAGCTCCAGCGTTTCGGGCTCCACGTCACATCGGCGGTTAGGCCGCGCAGGTTTGAGTTGCCCGCGCGGTCGATGTTGCGCAGGCCGGTAATCTGCGCGCCGATAGAATCGGAAGCGAGCCGGATGCGGGTGAGGTCGCCGTAAATCGAGTCGAGCCACATATGGGCGTAGTCGAATCCCGGCTCCTTCATGCGCGGCGTATTCTCGTTCTCGAATACGAAGCGCCCGTTTTCGAGCGTGACCCCATCAATCTTGAAATCGAAAGTCGAGGCGGTCGTATCGGTCTTCGGCGGCCCGAGCAAGCGTTTGATGGACGCGATGAACGAATCGAGGTTCGACGCATTGGTGCCCGCGTAGGTCACCATCCGGAAGCGCGGCTCTACGAGCGTTACGTTGCTGATATGCAGCTTGTTCGGCTCGAAAACCGAAAACAGGCTGATGTTCGCATCGAGCCGCCCGATATTGAAAAGCTCCTTTTTCTTACTGTCGAGGACGTGGACGCCTTCCAGCAGCACCCGCGAAAACGGCCGCACATCGACCTTCCCAATGGTAACTTCGTGTTGCAGCTTCTCGGTGAGCAGCGCCGCCGCTTTGTGCGCCGCCCACGTCTGCACCGACGGCACGCGCAGCGCCACGAGCGCGCCGACAATTACCAGCAGCAGCAACCCCACCAGCGTCAGCGGCACGCCGAGCAGCCACTTGAGCCACCGCCGCCCACGCCGCTGGGGCGCGGGCGCAACCGGCGCAGATTGCTCCGGCGTCGGCGTTGGGGTCGATGGTGATTGCTGCTCTTCCTGTGCCACTACCTAAAAAATGCGTACCCTAAAATCCGACGCCCGGCCTACTACGGAAAATCCCGATGGGCCGGTCATTCTCGCCCTCGAATCTTCCTGCGACGATACCGGCGCCGCCGTCATCCGCGCGGGCCGACTGCTGGTGAACCGCACCGCCGGTCAGGAGATTCACGCCCGGTACGGCGGCGTGGTGCCGGAGCTGGCGTCGCGGGCGCACGAGCAGCATTTGGTGCCGCTCGTCCTCGCCACGCTGGCGGAAGCAAAAGTAGCGCCGCACGACCTCGATGCCGTAGCCGTAACGCGTGGGCCGGGGCTGCTGGGGTCGCTGCTGGTGGGAACGTCGTTCGCGAAGGCGTTCGCCGCTGGGCTGGGGATTCCGCTCATCGGCGTCAATCATATGCGCGCCCACGTACTGGCGCACTTCATCGAGGAGCCGCGCCCGCCGTTTCCGTTCCTGTGCCTGACCGTGAGCGGCGGACACACACAGCTCTTGGTAGTCCGTAGCCCGACCAATTTCGAGGTGATGGGCCAGACGATGGACGACGCCGTGGGCGAGGCGTTCGATAAGGCCGCGAAGCTCCTCGGGCTGCCGTACCCCGGCGGTCCGGCGCTCGACAAGCTGGCGCAAACCGCGCAGCCCGGCCCGTTCGCCACGGCCTTCCGCGTGAACGACCAGCCGGGGTTCGAATTCTCGTTCTCCGGCATCAAAACTCAGATTCTCTACTTCCTGCGCGACCAGAATCGCCTCAATCCCGCTTTCGTCGACGAAAATCGCCCGGCCCTGTGCGCCGCCATTCAGGACGCGCTCGTCGGGGCGCTGATTCGGAAGCTGCGGCGCGCCGTGCGCGAAACCGGCATCCGGCACGTTGCGATTGCCGGCGGTGTGGCCGCCAACTCCGGCCTACGCGCCGCCCTTCACGCCACCGCCGCCCAAGACGAGTGGGCGCACGTCTACATCCCCGCCTTCGAGTACTGCACCGACAACGCCGCGATGGTGGCGATGACGGCCCATTTTCAGTATGAAGCCGGTGATTTTGCGGATGGGTTTCTGACGCCGGACCCGCGGTTGAGTATTGCGGATTAAGGGGAAGGCTAGTGGGCTCTTGGCGGAGTCATTTTCGTTCCTGCTGTCAGTTTCCTAACCGCCGTTCCGTAACCGCGTTCCCCACCCCGCCCCTTCGGGGCACCCCTCCCCCAAGGGGGCGGGGAGT
>JANNMJ010000109.1:0-16494 GCA_031397815.1 Hymenobacteraceae bacterium | reverse complement strand
CCCCAAAACGTAATGACCTGACATGGCCTCCGCTCGTCGCGCGCTGAGGCCCGCGTGGAAGCGACGATGGGGCAACACCTCCTATCTGAGTTGACTTTGCCCCATGCGAATGGGGCACTCGTCCGTGGGGCATTTTTTTTTGCCCCATCGAGCATTGCCCCATCCACATGGGGCACTCCAGCCAAACGACCGGCCGTTTGCCCCATGGCACCGGACGCTTCAGCGCCAGAAAGCGCCTTTCTGGTCCTCGTAACGGCGGTAAGTTTGTTGGGAGCCTCGCTTTCTTCCCCGGCTCCTCCCCTGCCGTGCTGCTTCAAACCATCGATGCCCGACCCGCCGAGCTGGCCCCCGGATTCACCGTACGCCGGATTTTGCCCTACCGACTGCGCCGGATGCTCGGCCCGTTCATTTTTATGGATCACGCCGGGCCGGTGCCGTTCGGACCGGGCCTCGCGCCGCCGCCCGACGTGCTGCCGCACCCACACATCGGCCTCTCGACGGTGAGCTACCTGCTCGGTGGGCAGGTCACGCACCGCGATTCGTTGGGGGTTGAGCAGGTGATTCGGCCGGGGGAAGTGAACTGGATGACCGCCGGGCGCGGCATTTCCCATTCCGAGCGGTTCGAAGACCCCGCCACCCTCGCGCAAGGGAACGCTTTGGAGCTGCTGCAAACGTGGGTCGCGCTCCCCGAAACCGCCGAAGAGCAAGCACCCGCCTTCACCCATTACGCCCCCGAAACGTTGCCGATTTTCACCGATTCGGGCGTCTGGATGCGGTTGATTGCCGGTGACGGTTACGGGTTGAAGGGCCAAGTGCCGACCCATTCGCCGCTCTTTTACCTCCACGTCGAGCTACAGCCGGGCGCCCGCTTCGGCCTCCCGCGCGGGTACCCGGAGCGCGGCGCCTACATCGCGAAGGGCACGCTGGTAGTCGACGGCATCATCTACCCAGCCGGTCAGCTCCTCGTCTTCTCCCCCGGCCCCGACCCGGTGCTGGTCGCCGGACCGCAAGGCACCACCCTGATGCTCCTCGGCGGCGAACCCCTCGGCGAGCGCTTCATCTGGTGGAATTTCGTCTCCTCCCGCCGCGACCGCATCGAGCAAGCCAAAGCCGACTGGCTCGCCGGCCGCATCGCCCTCCCCCCTACTGACGCTGAGGAGTTCGTGCCTTTACCGCCTGATAAGGGGCGGGCGGCTTCTAGTGGGGGCACCGCGCCGAGTGAGGCACCGGCGCCGGAGCCTATGTCGTGATAGGGTTTTGGGGGGATTTTGGGGGATGCCGGGCACTGTGCGCCGAGTGTGGGTAGCCCGCATAAGCCCGGGGTAGATTTCTGCGAAATCAACCCCGGGCTGTGGAAAAGAACCCCGTTGGGGTTCCCAGATTGCTTGCATAATGCGAACCCCAACGGGGTTCTTTTCCAAAGCCCGGGGTTGGCGGCGCTTTGCGCCGACTACCCCGGGCTACACGCTGCTACCCCGGGCTACACGCTGCTACCCCTGACTACCCGCACCTACCCCAACCGTCCGCTCCCGAAACATCTTCAGCCCCCGCCCAAGCACCTCCCGCATTATCTTAATCTCTGACCAAGGCCAGTATGGTTCGTATGAGCATCCCTCTGGCGTCAACACAGGAAAATTATTTCCACAAACTATCTTATCGACGATTTTGTCGGTCAGCGAACGATTTTTATCAAAATCGCCCCCGACGCTTACTGACACATCTTCCAGAAATTGCCACACGGTCAAAAAAACATGGCAATCAATCGGCTGAAGCTTGCGTCGATTACGCACTCGCAGCCACCGGCTGACCACGTCCATATTAAGCCGTTTCAGGGCTCCCGGATCTAGCTCCAACGGCGCCAGCGCATTCACTTCGGCGAATTCGAGTAAAGCCGGCAAGGTGGCAAACGTCACTATCTGACCCGCCTCATCGACCACTACGCCGTCTACTTCCTCTTCAAAATTAGTAGTATGAAAAATCAGATACCGGTCAACTTTATCGAGTCGATAATAAAGAGGATAGTATTCGCGTGGCATTGGCTTTCGTCTTCTTTGAATGATGATGTGAGGAGAAGCGCCAACAAGTTACCGGTCAACGGTGAACTTTGCACTTCTTCGTCCCCCACCCCGCCTCCCCCCGATGACCGACCTCCAAATCGCCCGCGCCACCCCGCTTCGCCCCATCGCGCAGATTGCCGCCAAGCTCGGCATCGCGCCTGAACAGCTCGAACCCTACGGCCACTACAAAGCCAAGCTGCCGCTGGCGCTGATTGAGGGCAAAACGCCCGCCGCGGGCAAGCTGATTCTGGTGTCGGCCATCACCCCGACGCCCGCCGGGGAAGGCAAAACCACGATGAGCATCGGCCTGACCGAGGGCCTGAACCGCATCGGGCGGCGCACCACGGCGGTGCTGCGCGAGCCGAGCTTGGGGCCGGTGTTCGGCATCAAAGGCGGCGCGACGGGCGGCGGACACGCCCAAGTGGTGCCGATGGAAGATATCAACCTGCATTTTACCGGCGATTTTTCGGCTGTCGAGCGCGCCCACAATCTGCTAGCGGCGCTGATTGATAATTCCCTCCAAAACCGGAAGAATACCCTCGACCTCGATGCCCGCTCGGTGCGTTGGAAACGGTGTATGGATATGAACGACCGTGCCCTGCGGCGTATCGTGGTGGGACTGGGCGGCACCACGGGCGGCATCCCGCGCGAAACCGGGTTCGATATCACGGCGGCTTCCGAAGTAATGGCCATTTTATGCATGGCGACTTCCGCAGCGGATTTAAAAGCCCGGCTGGGGAATATTTTCGTCGGTTTCACGCACGATAAACAGCCCATTTACGCCCGCGACCTCAAAGCCCACGGCGCGATGGCCGTACTGCTGAAAGATGCGCTGAAACCGAACCTCGTGCAGACCCTCGAAGGCAACCCCGCGATTCTGCACGCCGGGCCGTTCGGCAACATCGCGCAGGGCACGAACTCGATTCTCGCCACCCGCCTCGGACTGCGCCTGAGCGATTATGTGGTGACAGAAGCCGGTTTCGGGTTCGACCTCGGCGGCGAGAAATTCCTCGACCTGAAATGCGGCTACGGCCAGCTTTCGCCGCAGGCCGTCGTGATTGTCGCGACGGTCAGGGCGCTCAAATACCACGGCGGCGCCGACCTCAAATCCCTCACCGTACCCGACGCGGCAGCCGTCCGGCGCGGCCTCCCGAACCTGGAGCGCCACCTCGAAAGCGTCGCGCAGTTCGAGCGCAAGCCCATCGTCGCCATCAATAAATTCTACGCCGACACCGACGAAGAGCTGGCCGTCATCCTCGACCGCTGCCGCGAGCTGGGCATCGCGGCGGCCGTCGCGAATGTGTGGGCCGAAGGCGGCGCAGGCGCCGAGGAATTGGCGCACCTAGTAGCCGCCGAAGCCGACCAGCCGAAACCCGCGCACCCACCGCTCTACGATTGGGCCGCGCCCGTCGAGGCGAAAATCACCACCATCGCGCAGCGCATCTACGGCGCCGCCGACGTAGCCTTTCAGCCCAAAGCCCAAGCCGATTTACGCACCATCGCCCGCCTAGGCCTCAGCGCCCTGCCGATTTGCATGGCGAAAACCCAAAAATCCCTCTCCGACGACCCCGACCGTCGCAACCGTCCCGAAGGCTTCACCCTAACGGTACGCGAAATCGAAATCGCCGCCGGCGCCGGCTTCCTCATCCCCATCACCGGCGAGATGATGCGGATGCCGGGCCTCCCCGAAATCCCCGCCGCCGAAGGAATGGATATCGACGATGATGGGGTGATTACGGGGCTGTTTTAATTCGACAAACATTGATAACGAACTCCCCGCCCCGGAGGGCAGGGGTGGCCCGAAGGGCCGGGGTGGGGGGACACGTAGATACAGCCCGCTATGCGAACCCAATCTTGCGTTTGCTCAGCCGCCGTAGCTCAGCCACATGGCCGTAACCGCGTTCCCCACCCCGCCCCTTCGGGGCACCCCTCCCCCAAGGGGGTGGGGAGTTCTGGCTTCGTGCGGCGTCGATTCAAGCTCCCACCACCAATTCCTCGCCCACCCGCACAACGCCCGTCGTCAGGGGTACGACATCCTGCCCGAAATCGACCTTGTTCCCCGTCCGGCGGTACGTGTTGAGCGTGCGTAATGGCTCTTTACCAGTCAAAGCGGTTTGCTGGTCGATAGTCGTCACGACGCAGCGGGCGCACTTTTTCACTCCCTGAAACGCCACTTCGCCGATTCGGAAAGGACCCCACGCATCTTCGGCGTGCGGCGCACCACCCCGAAAGACGAGGTTCGGCCTGAAGCGGTCCATTGGCACGGGCGCCTCGCCGACGGACGTGAGGCGTTGGTTCAGCGCCTCCAATGCCGCTTCGCCAATCGCCAGAATGGGGTACGCATCGGCGAAGCTCACGATGGCCCTCGGCGCCCGCTCCAGGTCCACCGGCCGCCGCGCGCTATTAGGCATATACACCAGCCGCGCCGGACGGTTAATAGCCGCTGAAAACCACGCATCCGCCGTCGCCGAAACGGGGAGCGCGGCCACGGTATCATCCCAAATCGTCACGTTGATGGGCGTCGTTGTCGGCTCCGTCAGCGGTACGCGCAGCGCCCCCAGCTCGGGCCGCGTCCGGTGGTGAACGACGAGCATATCGGCTTCCAGCCCGACGGCCAGCAGCGCGAGCGTAGCGTCGGTTCGTTGGGTCAGAAACTGATTCGTATTGGCATCAATCAGCATCCAGCGGCGGTCGTGGCGCAGGCCGCGCGCTTCGACTACAGCCTCCGCCAAGCGGATTCCGCCGAGCGATTTGATGGGGTAAACGAAGAGGTCGGTGAGCGCATACATCGGGCAAATGTAGCAGCGTCTCTCCGAGGCGCGGGCGGTGCGTGCCCGCTCCTTTAGCGCCGTGGCCCGCCCGAAAACACCCTTTCCCGTATCTTCGGCCTACGCTGTTTTACCGGTTAATTCGCGCCTCGGAGAGGCGCTTCTACTTATGCGCTTTCTCCTCAACGACCAGCTCATCCAGACTCACCAGCCGGCGGCCCTTCCGGCGCTCGATTTCGTGCGGGAGCATCAGCACCTGCGCGGCACCAAAACCGGCTGCCGCGAGGGCGATTGCGGCGCCTGCACCGTGCTGCTCGGCGAGTTATCTGACGATGGGCAGACGGTGACGTACCGCTCGATGACGTCGTGTCTGCTGCCACTCGCCAACGTGGCGGGCAAGCATCTGGTCACCATCGAAGGGCTGAATCTGAGCAGCCGGCCGCATCACCTCAACCGGGCGCAAGAGGCGATTGTGGCGTGCGGCGGCACGCAATGCGGGTTCTGCACGGTGGGATTTGCGGTGTCGCTCACGGGCCATTGCCTAACGTCCAGCGGCGCCCCGACGTATGAGCAAACCGTGGCGAGTATCGACGGAAATATTTGCCGATGCACAGGGTATAAATCGCTGGAGCGCGCCGCCGCCCAGCTCACCTCCGAACTGACGGAGCTACCCGCCACCAACCCGCTGCCGTGGCTCACCGAAAATGGTTTTCTACCAGCGTATTTCAGTGGTATCGCCGAGAAGCTGGCAGCCATTCAGCCTCTCCCGGTCGTCGCGCCGCCCGCTACGCCGACCACCTTCCTATCCGGCGGCACCGACCTCCTCGTGCAGCGCCCCGAAGCGATGCTCACCACCGCCACGGCGAACCTGTTCGACCAAACCGGTCTGCGCGGTATCCGGCGCGACGGCGAAGTCATCCGCATCGGCGCGGCCACCACGGCGCAGGAAATGATGGATTCCGACGTAATGGCGGCCGTTTTCCCGCGCCTCCGGCAACATCTGAAGCTGGTTTCGAGCACTCCCATCCGGCAAATGGGCACCATCGGCGGCAACCTCTGCAACGCCTCCCCCATCGGCGACCTCACGTGCTGGTTCCTCGCCCTCAACGCCGACCTGACCCTTGCCGACGGCTTAGGCGCCGAGCGCACCCTACCGCTGCGGGAATTTTACACGGGTTATAAGCAGCTCGCAAAAGCACCTTCGGAATATTTGGCGGCTATTTCCTTCCGGGCATTGGCCGCTGATGAGGTATTTAATTTCGAAAAAGTCTCGAAGCGAACACATCTCGATATCGCCTCCGTGAACTCGGCTGCCCGTCTGCGGGTGCGCAACGGCGTTATTCAGGAAGCTACGCTAGCGGCCGGTGGCGTGTCGGCAACGCCCTTATTCCTGCGTCGCACCGCCGCATTCTTAATCGGCCGGGAGCTTTCGATGGAAATGATGGATGCGGCGAACGAAATCGCGCAGCAGGAAATAGCGCCTATCGCCGATGCGCGCGGCACCGAAACCTACAAGCGCCTTTTGGTGCGCCAATTACTGCGCGCCCACGCACTCGAAGGATTCTCGCAGACGCAAAAAGAGGTTTCCGCAGAAGTTAGCTAAGGCAATTCCTCTGCGCTCCTCTGCGGAAACCTCCGCGAACCTCTGCGAGAACTCCCACTCCCCCAACTCCCCAGCCTCACCCAATGCAAAATCTCGACTCCCACCAGCACGTGCGCGGCGAAAGCATATACCTCGACGATATTCCCGTGCAGCAGGGCACGCTTTACGCGGTGGTTTACGATTCGCCGGTTGCCCACGGAATCATTAATAGCTTGGATTTTACGGCGGCGGAAAACTACCCCGGCGTCGTCCGGATTCTGACGCATCACGACATTCCCGGCGAGAACCAGATTGGCGGCATCGTACCCGATGAACCCGCGCTGGCGGAGCATCACGTGCATTTTCGGGGGCAACCGGTGGCGCTTATTCTCGCCGAAACCGATGCCATTGCCCGCCACGCGCGCACGCTCATCAAAGCCGATATCTCCCCGCTCCCCATCATCACCGATCCGCGTGAGGCGGCTGAAAAAGGCGAGTTTATCGTACCGCCCCGCACGTTCCGGTGCGGCGACGTGACGAGTGCGTGGGCAAAATGCACTCACATTATTGAAGGCGTGGCCGAATCGGGTGGACAGGAGCATTTATACCTCGAAACCCAAGGCGCCTACGGTTACCCCACCGAGCACGGCAGCATCCGGCTCATCTCCTCGACCCAAGGCCCGACGGCGGTGCAGCGCCACGCCGCCCGCGTGCTCGGGGTGGGGATGAACCACGTCGAAGTCGAGGTAACGCGGCTGGGCGGTGGTTTCGGCGGAAAAGAAGACCAGGCGACGCCGTGGGGCGTACTGGTGGCGCTGGCGGTTCACGTAATGCGCCGCCCCGTGAAGCTCGTCCTGCACCGCCTCGACGACCTGCGGATGACCGGCAAACGCCACCCGTATTCATCGGATTACCGCATCGGCTTCGATGAAAATCTGAAAATAATCGCCTACGAAGCCGATTTTTATCAGAACGCTGGTGCCTCCGCCGACCTCTCGCCTGCCGTGCTGGAGCGCACGCTTTTCCACTGCACCAACACATATTTTATTCCCAACGTGCGCGCCACAGCCCGCTCGTGCCGCACCAACCTTCCGCCGAATACCGCCTTCCGCGGTTTCGGCGGGCCGCAGGGGATGTACGTCATTGAGGCTGCCATCGCGCACGCCGCCGAGACGCTGGGCATTCCCAAACGCGTCATTCAGCAGCGCAACCTGTTGCAGGACGGCGATGTGTTCCCGTACGGCCAAGTGGCTGAGCAGGCGCAAGCCCACGCGTGCTGGCACGACGCCATTCAACGCTTCGATTTAAATAAAATTGAGGCCGAGGCAGCGGAATTTAATGCCGCTAACCCGTGGAAAAAGCGCGGCGTGAGTTTAATGCCGATTTGCTTCGGCATCTCATTCACCAAAACGCTGATGAACCAAGGCCGCGCGCTCGTGCACGTCTACATGGACGGCACCGTCGGCGTCAGCACCGGCGCGGTGGAGATGGGCCAAGGCGTGAACACGAAGATGGCGCAGGTGGCCGCGCGAGTGCTAGGCATCCCCGTGAGCCTCATCAAGCTGGAACCGACGAACACGACGCGCGTTGCAAACACTTCACCCTCAGCCGCCTCCGCCACGGCCGACCTCAATGGGAAAGCGGTAGAAATGGCCGCGATGGCGATTCGGACCCGCCTGATTGCCCTCGCGGCGCGGGAAAGCAAGTGCGCGCCTGAGCTGGTCGAGCTGCTCGACCAGCGGGTGGTGGTGAGCGGCGCGGCGTCGGCTATTTCGTGGGAAAATCTGGTCGGGCTGGCGTACGTCAACCGCGTGGCGCTTTCGGAGCACGCGCATTACGCCACGCCGCGCATTCATTTCGATGCCCAAACTGAATCGGGGCACCCGTTTGCGTACCACGTTTTCGGCACTGCGATTACCGTCGCGACGGTGGATTGCGTGCGCGGCACTTACGAAATGGACGCCGTGCACATCAGTCACGACTTCGGCACAAGTATGAACACGGCCGTCGATTTGGGCCAGATTGAAGGCGGTTTAGTGCAAGGCATCGGCTGGATGACGATGGAAGACGTGATTTACAACGCCGAAGGCCGCTTGCTCGCCAATGCCCTCAGCACCTACAAAATCCCCGACATTTATTCCGTCCCGCGCACCATTGATATTCATTTCCTCCCAACGCCACCCGCCGAGCTGGCCGTCTTCGGCTCCAAAGCCGTCGGCGAGCCGCCACTGATGTACGGCATCGGCGCGTGGTTCGCGCTGCGGGAAGCCGTGCGGGCGTTCAACCCATCCACCAAGCTCCCCTTCGTGACCCCCATGACGCCCGAGCGCGTGCTAACAGGCCTCTACGCCGCCGACCCGGCGCAAGTAGAAGCGCAGGTAGAAGCCGAGCAAGCCGTTTCCGTGGAAGCCGAGGATTGAGTTAGAAGTCCTCCTCATCCGCTGATTTCTTAGCAAGACGTCGCTGCCGACTGGCTTCCAACCAAGACTAGTCGTCATCTCTGCGGCCGTAAAACGACAGCTCCAATTCGAACCCGAACTCGGCGAGTAGCTGAATGAACGGGGTGGTTACGCGATACATCGGCCACATATGGCCGGGCGGCGTATCATCCCAGAGGCCAAAATCGACGAGGGGCGCGTGAAAACCTAGGGCTTTCAGCTGCAACATCTCCGCCCGATTCTCCCGCAAAAACTTGGCAACAAGCCGAATGCGGGTAGGCAGCGATTTCCCGTCGTAGCTCGAAAGCATCACATTGAAGCCATCACCCGACTTATACGGATGCGCGAGCAGCTTACTGTGCCGCAGAAAACGGCGCACCTTGACTTTGGAACCTTGTACTCGAAGGTAAGAGTAAGGCATTTACAGATTAAGCTTTAAGAGATTCAACGCCAGCATCCCCGAACAAGCGCCAAACCCGATCATCACAACCAGCACGGCGCTCAGGACGTAACCCAGCACGGCTTTCCCCTGAAGTCCTTGAATAACGGCCACCAGCACATTAATGCCGGCTTGAATCAGGAACCCGATACCGAATAGCACGACGGTATTGCCGTCGGTAAACGGTGCCAGCGAGGCAGCCAAAACGCCCGCAATCAGCAAACCAACAAGATTGTTGCGGACGACGCGCATCGTGGGCGAGCTTGGAGAATCGCTCATTTGTTATCAGAAGGAATTGGCTACTGCGCAACTCGCACTTCGCCGCACGTTATAGAAAAGGAATGTCCCGCAGCACTTCCAACTGCTCTTGTTTTTGCTGGTCGCGGTAGAAAATATTCATCGTCTCGAACGGAATGATTTTCAGGTCTTTCGATACGATGTGAACGCAGGACTTCTTCACCGCCCGCACGTCGAAATTCCACGCATCCATGAACTGGAGAATGACGATGCGGAAGAGGTTTTCGTACTTCAGATTGGGCGCTTTAATCAGCGGAATGCAGCAGAGAAGCTGGTTCAGCTCCGGTGTGATGGTATCGACGGTGTTGGCGGTGCTGAAGAGGCGGAGCATATGTTGCCGCAGCTGCGCATCGCGCTCATAGACAATGGTGTTGCCGGTATTTTTGAGAAGGTCCGAAGGGTCGATGTAGCGCGTTAGCGGGAAGACTTCGCCGTCGATTTTGAGCGCGTAGCCCATCACCAGCGCATCGGGGTTGCAGGGGACGGGGAGCAGGTCGGCGGCGGTGAAAACAGTGCTTTGGTCGAGGATGGCCTGCCGGGCTTCGGTGAGGGAAAAATGGTCGGTTTCGGGATTGAAATTCGCCATTCGTCCGGCGGCTTGGGTCGGTTGGAACGTGACACCGCGCACGCACCGCTGCTTCAGCGCAAAATCAATTATTTCGCCGACTTCATCATCATTTAATCCTTTTTGGAGCGTCACCACGAGCGTCGTGCTCAGGTTGAGCGCGTTGAGGTGTTCGAGGGCTTTGAGCCGAACGTCGCGGAGGTCGCGCCCGCGCATCTGTTCCAGCACTTCCTTCCGGAAAGAATCGAACTGGAGGTACACTTCAAACGCCCCCTCGTAAGTAGCAAGGCGCTCGACGAACCCGCGATCATTCGCAATACGCACCCCGTTCGTGTTGACCATCAAGTGTTTGATGGGCTTGCGCTTGCACATATCCAGAATCTCCCAGAACTGCGGATGCAGCGTCGGCTCACCACCGCTAATCTGCACGACGTCGGGTTCGCCCTCGTTGCGCACCACTAAATCCACCATCGCCTCGACCTCTTCGAATGTCCGGTGACGGCCGTGCGTCGGGCTCGATTCGGCGTAGCACGTCGGGCAGGTGAGGTTGCAGCGGTCGGTTATCTCGATGACGGTCAGGCAGGAATGCTGCTCGTGGTCGGTGCAGAGGCCGCAATCATACGGGCAGCCGTAATGCGTGGCGGTGTTGAAGCGGAGCGGCGTCTCGCTGGGCTTCACGTAGTTGCGGATGCTCTTATAATATTCCACATCGGTGGCGATGAGGACGCGTTGCCGCCCGTGCTCGGGGCAACGCTTGAGCATATAGACTTTTTCGTCCTCAAAAACGATTTTAGCTTCTACACGCCGCAGGCATTCGGGGCAGAGGCTGAGGGTAAAATCGTAGTAGGTATAAGGGCGAGTGGGCATTGGTCTGATTTGGGGATTTGAATTGATGTGGGAATGTGCTAATTCGCCTGATTCAGGAGCAATTGCCCGTTTATTTCAGAGCAAAATACGGCTTCCGCTCGACAGAAATTTCACAGAGAAGCGCGCAGTCGATTCCGCCGCGCCCAAACCCACCCGTAATATACCAACCCCGCCACTGCCGCCCACTGAATAGGCGTCAGCCACGCGGGCCACGGCAGCGCGGGCTTTACAAACTCCACGAGCAGCCTGAATATGCAGTAACTCACCATAAAGAGCTGAAAACGCACGCCATCGGCCAACGGACGGGTTTTTTCGAGCAGCCAAAGCCCGAGGCCGGTAAGCAGCAACCAGCCGATTTCGTAGAGATTGGTGGGGTGCCGGGCGATGCCGTCGCCGAAATTAATGCCCCACGGGAGGGTGGTGGGCGTGCCAAAGGTGCCGTCTTCCAGCCCGCTCAAAAAGCAGCCGATACGCCCGATGGTCATCCCGGTAATTAGCGGATAGACCATCAAATCGCCGCTCGAAGCGGTGACGCCGAGGCGTTTTTTCGTCAGCTCCACTCCTATCAGTCCGCCCAACAGGCCACCCAGAATGGTTTTATTGGTGAAATAATACGTCCAGCCGCCGGGCGGGTGCAGCAGCTCAGTAGGGTGTTCGAGCAGCCCGAGCACCCGCGAGCCCAAGAGCGCGCCAACCGCCGCGCCAACGAAAATCCACAGCCGATGCTCGTCGCTGATGCGATCTTGGGTGCGGGCGCGCAGCCGCTGGTAGATGCGGTAGCCGATAGAATACGCCAGTATTTCGCACAGCAGATGCAACGGTACAATGACAGGCCCAAGGGCGAGGCGGACGGGGAAAGTCATTCGGCAAGTTGGCTTTGCGGGCGGTAATCTACCAGAACTGAACCGACCGATTTCATTTTTACCTTTGAGGTATGGCACCTATCCGCTCTGTTTCCGAGCTTGACCCGTCGAAAACCTATACCTATGCCGATTACCTGACGTGGCAGTTAGGCGAATGGGTAGAGCTATTACGCGGCAAGCTGGTACGCCGAATGAGTCCGGCGCTGACTCGCCTACATCAGCTGTATTCCAGTAATCTGCATTTTTTACTGCGCGACCACCTACGGCGTCAACCCTGTCAGGTATACGCTGCGCCTTTTGATGTCAGGCTGACAACCCACGGCGCCAACGGGGCCGATGAGGCCATTACGACCGTTGTGCAGCCCGACCTGTGCGTCATCTGCGACCGTACCAAGCTCGACGACCGTGGCTGCCTTGGCGCGCCGAATTGGGTCATTGAAATCCTCTCGCCCGGCACCGCCGCACGGGATATGCACGACAAATTCGACCTCTATGAAGAAAGCGGCGTCGGCGAATACTGGATTGTGGCACCGATGGATCGCAACATTTCTGTCTTCGTTCTAGACGCCACTACCGGCCGCTATCGCACCGTCGGCGATTATGCGACGCCCGGCCCCGTGCCCAGCCACACCCTGCCGGAGATGGTGCTGGAGTGGGAGGATGTGTGGGCGGAGTAACCAGCTCTTTTTTTGCTTACACGTCATTGCGTATTGAGGGAAACGAGCAAGGTTAATAATCGCAACCATAGTAACTATAACAATGCAATGCTCTCGACTGGTTTTTATGTCGGTTGAGCCAAGCAAGAAGACGCGCTTGGGTGTTTAACTCTGCTATACGCCACTCCCCCCCATCAGTATATTTCGTTCCGCTCCAAAGCTCCAGTATAGTATCTCCAGCATAACGAATCAAATACACGTGATTGACGGAGTAACCCATGTCAGATGTTTGAAAGGAAAGAGCAAACAGGCTTTCTGATAATCCAGCGTAAACGAATAACTCCCTCGCGCCTCCAAAAGAGATACACTCGACTTCCCATTCTTATTCGCAATCAGCGAATTTATAGGGACTATTGAAAAGCGAGTTGATGAATGTTATAAAGAGTGGTGGAAGCGCGTCCTTACTCCCGATGGGTTTCATTTGCTGGCTTTCAAGCAGCGGAATCAGGCGCGGAAGGCCCTCATCTGACAGCATCGTTTTGCAATCAATTTGATTTTCACCGTCAACGATCGCGACGCCTATCACTTTTGGACTCTGTTGCTGTGCAGCTGATTTCAGTGCTACACAAGAGCAAACAGTTATTAAACAAATGAACCAATTGATTTTCATAAGATCATCGCACGAGTGAATCCAGTTCTACTCCCCCTTCGCGCCCTGCGCAATCCAAGCCCCAATTAAATCGCGCTCTTCCTGCGTGATGTGGGTTTTGTTGTTCTGCGGCATCGTCTTCGTGATGACGACACGCTGGAGAATCTTGTCTTTGAGACGAATGATATCCTGCGGAGTGTCGTATTTGACGCCGTTGGGGGCGGTTTTGAACACGTCATCGGTTGGGTTAGAGGAGTGACACTGGACGCAGCGGGCCTGCACAACGGCCACGACCTGCTCGATATGCACCGGCTTGGCGTTGGCGAGATTGGCCGCACCAGCATCAGCCTTCGGGGCCGTGATGAACGCTACGCCGAGAAGTACCGCCGCCGAGAGCGGCAGCACCCAGCCGCTTTCCTGCTTCTTCTCGCGCAGGTTCAGCCAGTGTTTCACTCCTGCCGTGCCGATGGTAATGGCCAACAAAATGGCCCACGGATGGGCGTGGCCGAAGGTGCTCGGGAAGTGATTGCTCACCATCACGAACAGGACTGGCAGCGTGAAATAGTTGTTGTGGAGCGAGCGGGCGAGTGATTTCTTGCCGTACGCGGGGTCTACGGGGCGGCCTTCAAGCGCCGCTTTCACCATCGCTTTCTGCCCCGGAATGATGACGAAAAATACGTTCCCAACCATCAGCGTCCCGATCATCGCGCCGAAATGCAGGTACGCGGCGCGGGCACTGAATACTTGGCAATACCCCCACGCAAACGCGCTCAGAATCAGCAGTCCCAGCAACCCAAACCACGCCTGATGACGGATGAGCGGCGTCTTGCAAAGCTGGTCGTAAATGACCCACGCGACGGCGAACGACCCCACCCCGATACTCACGGCGGCCGTGGTGCTCAGCGGCATCACCTGCGGGTCGATGAGCATTCCGGAGGCGTTGAAATAATACACCACCACGAGCAGCGAGAAGCCCGTAAGCCACGTGAAATACGCTTCGTACTTGAACCAATGCAGCTCCCGCGGAATCACCTTCGGCGCGACTTTATACTTCTCCAGATAATAAAACCCGCCGCCGTGGACGGCCCAAAGATTCCCCGCTAGCTCGTCGCGCACCTCGTGCGTGCGGTTGAGGGCATTTTCGAGGAAGACGAAGTAAAACGAAGCCCCAATCCAGGCAATGCCGAAGGTGATGTGCATCAGGCGCACCACGATGTTGAGCCATTCGAGCATATGCGCTTCCCACGGGGTGCCGCGCACCAAGAAATACCCCACCCCCAGCACGTACACCACCGCCAGCACGATGAGCGCGTAGGAAAAACCTTCCACCGTCAGCCCGCTCTCGCCGAGGGGGGCGCCGTCGGGGTCGGTGCGGGCGTAATGCTTGAGCGCCAGTATGACGACCAACAGCAGCAGCAAAACCAGCGGCGGGACAATCAGGGTAAGGGTGTGAATCATGCGGCGAGCGAACGAGGGACGAGGGCGGCCGGGTCAGCCGAAAAAGTGGAGAAGGGAGGTAAAAGTAACGAGGCGGGCGCAGCGGTGGAAACAGGGCGACTACCTCAAAGCTATCGAAGAGTGACTGTTATATACCTTCGCCAAATGAAAAGTCTTTCTACTCTACCTGATCTGGCCGCACGCATTGGTCATATTCACGATCAGAGCCAGCGCGCGGCTGTGCAACAGGTCAATACTTGGCTGACGATCCGGAACTGGCTGATCGGTTACTACATCGCCGAATACGAGCAGCACGGCGCTGATCGGGCCGCGTATGGCGAGCAACTACTCAAGAAGTTAGCAGAAGCATTAAGCAGAAACAACGTAAGCGGCTTCTCACAAACGGTTCTCAAGTTGTGCCGCCAGTTTTACCATACCTACCCGCAACTGGCACCGGTGCTATCGCAACGTTTGACTGTGATGGGCATACTCCCTGAAGAGCCAGCCCGAATTGGTCAGACGGTGTCTGACCAATCTTCAACTACCCTTCCCGGCGTCAACCCGGAATTGCTCCTGAGCCGCCTCAGCTTCTCGCATCTTATTGAGCTGCTGAAAGCCGAGACGCCGCTGAAGCGCGCCTTTTACGAAGTGCAGGTGGTGAGTAACAATTGGTCGGTGCGCGACCTGAAACGGGCGATGGAAACGTCACTCTTCGAGCGTACGGGGCTATCGCAGGACAAGGTAGCTGTACTGGCCGCGCATACCGGCGAACAGCCGCTGGCGGCCGCTCAGCTCCTGCGCGAGCCGTATGTGCTCGAATTTCTGGAGCTGCCCGACCAGCTCGCCTTCCGCGAAAGCGATCTGGAAACGGCCATTGTGGGTCAGCTCGAAAAATTCCTGATGGAAATGGGCCGCGGCTTTTGTTTCGAAGCCCGCCAAAAACGCCTCACCTTCGACAACGAGCACTTATTCGTCGATCTGGTTTTCTACCACCGAATTCTCAAGTGCCACGTTCTGATCGATCTCAAAATCGGCACCTTCAGCCACGCCGATGCGGGTCAGATGAACGTCTACCTCAATTATTACCGCGAACACGAGATGAGCGACGGCGACAACCCGCCCGTCGGCCTCATTCTCTGTGCCCAGAAGAATGACGCCCTCGTCCACTACGCCACGGGCGGGCTTTCGCAGCAGGTTTTCGTCAGCAAGTATCAACTTAATCTGCCGACGGAGGAAGAGTTGCGGGAGTTGGTGGAGAAGGAGCAGGCGCGGTTGGGAGGTTGAGTACTGAGATGCGGCACGAATCGGAACAACTTATTAAAAACTCGTCTATATTTGCCAACTGATAGCAGACAACTGCTCACATGTCAATTTTTCAAAAATCATCTTTCAACAATGGACAACATCAGTTCGTCGACCTTTTTCAATGCTTGGGTTGAGGCAGTAAATGCTAAAAAAGACCACCTTTTGAGTATTTGGCGTCAAGCCAAAGTTTTTACCTCTTACATAAAGGGTGATGAAGATTCATTATTGAGCGAGGTCAGCAAAAAGCTAGACCTGCTTTGTTACACTCGAGATTACTACTCCATTGACGCCGTTTTCTACAAGGCCGAGGACAAAGTGCCAAATCTGCCAGAAGAATGGTATTGGTTTCGAGACTTACGGATAGCTTTTGAACACGAAAACAGCTTTAGCAGTGGCCTCTACAAAGAGGTGGCTCACCTAATGCTTATAAATAGACTTGTTGTGATGGATTATCAGCGACTTAGCTGAAAATTATGCAGTCCCACACATACTTCCAGCAGGCGATCATACTGCGCCAGATTGTGCATTCGTAGCCGATCTGACAAAATCCGAAACCGTTTGAAGCCCCCAA
>JANNMJ010000091.1:0-12354 GCA_031397815.1 Hymenobacteraceae bacterium | reverse complement strand
CCCCTTGTGGGTGTTTTTTCGCTTTTTGCCGCCTCTTCGGGTACTGCGCGGCCCACGCGCTATTCTACTGGCAGGTCAAGAGACCTGCTAATAGGCCACACGGGGCCAGAGCCCTGCGTGAGGGCGGGCGAGCAAAGTTCTTCCCCCCTTCTACCCCACCCGTCCCGGCAGCTCCACCTCGAAGCAAGCCCCGCCGAGGGCGCCTTCGCCGATGCTGATGCGCCCGCCCAACTCGCTCACGACTTTGTGGACGATGGCGAGGCCGATGCCCTGCGAATCGGCGCGGGTGGAGGTGCCTTTCTCGAAGAGCGTGAAGACTTTATCGCGCATCGCGGGCGGAATGCCGGGGCCGTTGTCTTCCACGCGGTACACGGCGGCGGTGCCGCGCGTTTCGCCGCTGATCCGGACGTCGCCTTGCACCGGGTTGCAGTACTTGATGGCGTTGCTCGCGAGGTTGAGGAAGACCTGGAGAATCTTGGTTTTGTTGCCGTGCGTGGGCGGCAGGTCGGGCGCGATGGTCAGCTCGACGTGCGGGGGGACGAGGAGGAGGTACCGCAGCTCGGTCACGACGGCATCCATCGAAACGTCGGCGTCGACGGCGTCGGCGAGGGTGGCTTTGGAGTAGGCGGCGACGCCCGAAATCAGCTCGCTCATCGCGTAGAGCGTGTGATTGAGCTGCGTGAGGTGCTCGGCCAGCTCTTCGCGCTTCGCCACGGGAATGGCCCGCGTGAGGAGATGAATGATGGCGTGAATGTTCGCGAGCGGCGATTTGAGGTCGTGCGAGATCGTGAAGCCGAAGCGCTCCAGCTCCGTATTGATGGCTTCGAGCTGCTCGTTCTTCCACTGCATCGCACGCTCCAGATCTTTGACGACCGAGTTGTCGCGCACGACGGCAATCACCATCGGCGTATCATTGAACACGACCGGCGAGAGGGCGATATCGACGTCGAACTCCGTTCCATCGGCCCGCCGGCCGAACAGGAAGCGCCCGCCGCCCATTCGGCGCGTGTCGGGGTGGGCGAAAAACTTCGTGACCTGGTTTTCGTGCTGATGATGGAAACGCTCCGGAATCAGCACTTTCAAATCTTGCCCGACGAGCGCTTGCGGCGCCGGGTAGCCAAACAGCCGCGCGGCCTGCGTATTGACCATCTCGATCCGGCTCCCTCCAGTAACGACGAGCACGCCATCGGGCAGAAAATCGATGGTGTCTTGAAGTGAGCTGATAATCTTTTGCATAATGCAGGCAGGCTCCACAACAACCGGCCCGCGCCGGGATAGCTGCTGCAATAGGGCATTACAGGTGTATGCGCCCAGATGGCTCGCTTATTTGCGTAACTCTGGCCCGCCACTCCAATCGGCGCACGTTGCCTGCGCGGTCAGCTCTGCCTCTGAGAGGACGTCAATAGGCGAATCAACACCATCTCTGGGACAGAGCTGGCCACGGTAAGTTTGGGCGCTTGCCGCCTAAATCAGGTGCGTGACTTGAATCTTCTTAAATCGGCGGCCCACGCCGAGAGCCGCCGCATTGGGGTTACGAACCAGCACCTCGCCTTTGCGTAGCTCACTGAGGGCCTGCTTGATTTCGGTCAGCTCGGCGCCGGCGCTGACGCCGAAGAGGTCTTTGAGGAGCCGGTCGCTTACGGTCTGCTGCTTCATTAGCAGCGGGTATTGGGCGTTCGTGAGGAAGTTGAAATGCTCGCTCTGGTAGGCGTCGAGGCTTTGGGTGGCCAGAATGATGCTCAGGCCCTTGTTGCGGCCCACGGCCACGAGGTTGCGCAGGGGCTGATTATCGAAGTCGAGCATGTAATGCGCCTCGTCGATGATAGTGAAGTGGCGTAGCTCCACCACACCGGCGCCCACTTTCTGCACCGGCAGCTCTTCGTAAAGGGCATTAAGCTTCGAGATCGTGAAATACACGACCGCTTTCGCCAGAGCGCCTTCCTTCGGAAAAGCATCCATCTTGATGATGAAGGAGCGGCGGATGAGGTCGGCGCCGTCGGTTTCGCGAAAGAGGCTGGCGCGGATGAGCTGCTGCAAGAGCGAGCGCACCGAATCCGTCCGCTCGGCTTCCTTCGGGGGGAGCTGCCCGACGTAATGCTGCTCGATGAGGCGGAACGTTACCGGCCGCCCCGCCGTGTGCTGATACGCGCTGATGACGGCCTTCGCCAGATTGTTCGCCATGTTCGCCGAGATGCTCGTGCGGTCGAGCGCCTTGAAGGCCTCGCTCAGCTCGGTGGCGTAGAGATTGATGGCGTTCTGGGGCTTGCCGTCGAAATTCTTGAACGGCGAGAAGGGCAGCGGGGCCGTCAAGGGGTCGAGAAGGCAGTCGGCGGCATCGACCTCAAAGTGGCTCAACCACTTGCGGTTGGCGGGGTCGGAGAACTCGCCCTTGTAATCGAATAGCAGAAAATTGACCGGGAAAGCCGACTCGACGGTGGCCGCGCGCAGCTGCTGAATCAGCACCGCTAGCAGGTTAGATTTCCCTTGCCCCGTGGTGCCCGCAATCAGCATCTGCGTATTGGGCACTTCCACGGCGTTGAGGGGGAGCGTGGCGGGGAGGTCGCCTTCGTAGGTGCCGATGGTGAGCGTCACGACCGGCACCTGTCCGGCGGCGGCATCCGGGCGCAGCCCGACGCTGGTGTTGAGGAGCCAGGTTTCGAGGTGGTCGGCGCGGAGGAGGTGGTCGAGGCCGCGCAGCATTTCGTAGTTGATGGCGCGGTCGCGGGCGTTGGGGGTGTCCCAGTCGATGGCCGTTGGGCCGTAACGCAGCTTCAGGAGCGCGGAGTAAAGGGTCTGAAAATCATTGCGGCTGAACACCGTGTCGTGGAAGGTGCTGCTCAGGCGCAGGGCGGCAGCAACGGCCGAATCGCGCGGGGTGGGCAGACTTAGGCCCGCCAGTAACGCCAGGCGCTGCACCACGTTGTTGGAAACGAGAACCGGCCGCGGCTCGGTAGCCGCTACGCCGGTGGCGGGCAGATTGAACCGCGCTTCCAAGCGGGCTTTGAGCTGCGGCACGAGCGCCTGCACTTCGTCGGCTTGGCGGATGCCGGAGAATTTAATGGGGGTCTGAGATAGCATAAAAAGGGGAAGCGTGAGCGTGGGGGCTTGTTCTCGCAGGGGGCGCAGTGTGGGGCGCAGTGTCTCGCAGGGACGCTTTATGGCGCTGTGATTTTTTCCCTAGAAACTAAAAACCAGAAACTACTCCAGTACGGCGCGGCCGAAATACCCGCCGACCACGTCGGTACATTGGTTCTCTTTGTCGCGCTGTAAGGTGTAGGCGCGGGCTACTTTGGCTTCGAGCGCCACGAACTCTTCGCGCGGCCGGATTTCGGAATCCGACGACAGCAGAATCGTCTGGTGCGAGAGCGTCGGGAAGTAGTTTTCGAGCATCGCTGCGCGGCTCTCCTCCCCTAGCACGCCCATCACGGTATCGATCATCACGGGCGGGTCGTAGTCGCCGGATTCGTGGAGGGCTTTCAGGAGGCACTGCACCACAATCTGCTTCGAGGCGGTGTTGAGGTGTTCGAGGTAAATCTCGTTGCCGGCGCGGTGGTAGAGGCGGAACGTGAGGTCGCGTAGCTCATCGGAAAGCTCTACCCGCTCAATTACCCCCCGGTAGGCGACCAGATTGAGGTTCAGGTCGGCGAGCATCTGACTTTCGATACGTGCTTTCTTCGTGCGGAGGAGCGCGTCGGCCACGCCCTGAAAGAACGGCCGGAGCCGGAGCAGCGCCTCCTGGCGCGGGTCGGGTTCGGCTTCGACCTGAATATCCATCTGATGAATCTTCGCGTCGAGCTTCTTGCTCTCCTCACGGGCGTCGCGCAGGTCGTTTTCGAGCCGCTTGATTTCCTTTTCGTTGTGCTCGAACTCCTGCAACAGCGAGTAATCGTGCCCGGCAATCTGCCGCCGGTAATCCGCAATCTGCTGCTGCTGCCGCCCGACGGCCGTCAGCGCCTCGGCCAGCTCGGGCTGCTGCGAGGCTAGCCCGCTGAACGGGTTGCTATACGCCGTGGCCAATAGCTGCGCGAGGGCGCGCACTTCGGCTTCGTCGAGGTGCGCGTAGGGGGCGGGCGCGGCGGCGGCGGGGTCAGGGGCGGCGGGTTGCAGGAGGTGGGCCACCAGATCGGGCACGGGCACGGGCACCCCCGGCACCAGCGCGCGCCGCGCCGTGAGGTACGCGAGCGCCTGCTCCACGAGCGCCGTCAGGGTGTCTGGGGTGAGGGGGGCGCGCTGCTGGGTTTGCTGCTGCGCCCGGCTCTGCTCTACGAGGCCGATTTCGGCGCGGAACCCCGCCGCGAGCTGCGGCAGCACGATATGGCGCTCCAGATTTTCGACGAACCCCGTGAGCTGCTCGCGCCAGGCGCGGTGACGGCCCTGCGTGGCCTCCATCTGCTGTTCGAGGGTCTTAATTTTCTGGGTCAGCGTTTCCTCTGCGTTCACGCTGTTTTTGAGCGCCTGATACGTCGGCTGCTGATCGACGGCGTATTGGCGGGCCGTGCCGAGCTGGCGCTCCAGCTGCGCAGCGCGCTGTTCCAGCGTGGCCTTGGTGCTGGTGAGGCGCTGATACTCTTCCTTTTCTTTATCGAGGGCGAGGCGGTCGGCGGTGTGCTGCTGCACCAGTTTCTCGGCGGCTTGCGCTAGCTGCTGATACTTCTGAAAGCCCATCACGTTCTCGATGTTCTCACGGATGAGGCGGTTGAGCTGGTCGGTCTTGAGGAGGGCGCCGGCCTCCATCGCATCGAATAAAAAGTACCGGCTCAGCTCCTGCGGCAGATTGGCCTTGATGATTTTCGCCACTTCCGCCTCGGCCCGCTGCCGCTCCTTGCTGGGCATCGCCGAGCCGTAGCGGAAGATGTCGCCGTTGAGGTTCAGCTCCACGGCTTCCTGCGGCTGGCCTTGCGGGTTGAGGGCGTACGTGCGCTTGAGCACGTATTGCTGCTCGTGCTGCAACACGTTCCCCGCGAAATGCAGCTCCAGCTGCACCTGCACCCGCGCACGCACCGGGGCGTCGAGGGGGGCATAACCGGCGCTCACGAGCTGGTCGAACTCGCGGGCATTCCGGATTTTCAGGCCGTACAGGCCGCCGTAAATCGCTTCGAAAAGTGTCGTCTTGCCGCCCCCGTTCGCCCCGCCAATCAAGATGATCGGCCGGTCGGGCAGGGTCGTGAGGTCGAGGTCGAGGGTTTGGTAGGTCTTGAAGTAGTGCGCGCGGATGCGTTTGAGAATCATCGGAGGAGGTAGGTAAAAAGTAGCACGCAGCGATTAAGCCGCCGACCAGCCGTAGCGCGCATCCACTTGATTGTGGTCGAGTAAATACACGGAAAAGCGAAAAGGCTTTTTGAGGCGCACCTTGAACTTCTTCAGGATGTCGCTTCGCCATTCCAGCTCGGCCGCCAGCCGCTTTTTCTCGCCGGGCGGCAGCTGCTGGGCATTGCGTTGGTCGGGTAACGGATCAGTAGCGACCACCAGCGTGGCGCAGATTTCAACTGCCGGGTTGTGGAGCGTACCTGCGAACGAGCTCAGCGCGGGGTCTCTGCCGTGAACTCCGGCCAGCAAGCCCGCGAGGGTATCCATAAAATTGCTCATCACTTCCACCCCCAGATCACCGGAGGTGAGGCGCTTGCGGTTCGCCACTTCGTGCCCCCGAAAATCTTTCACCTCGATCAGCCACAAGCGGGTCTGGTCGGCCGGGGCCGCTACGAAGTCTACTGCTGTCAGGCCAACGCCGAGCTTCTCGACATACTGCCGGTAGAAGTGCTCGCCTTCCTCGTCGTACTTGACGACACTCCACGCATCGGGGAAAGAGAAATACACCGCGTTCGGCGGGGTGCCTTCGGTAAATAGCTGAGGCATCTAGTCGTTCGCGTTGAGGACGTCGAGAAAAGTACCTGACTGTTCCAATTCCTCATCCAAGGCTACGATATCAGGCAGCACCTCGAAATCATCCTCCGTCGTCACCGTCACCGGGTCGCCGGGCTTATCGGCATTCAGGCCGAAATAGCGGATGGGCAGTTTGGCGACGTCCTTCTCCCTACTCAGGATGTGCAGCTCCTTCAGCAGAAACATACTGTGCGTGGCGAGGATGATCTGGAAGCCCGCCCGCGCCAGCGTCGCCAGTACCCGCGCCAGCTTGCGCAAAAGCTGCGGGTTGAGGTTGGCTTCGGGTTCGTCCCAGAAAAGGGTGGTTTCAGGGGTGAGGGAGCCGTTGCGGAGGAGTTGCCAGAGGGTGGCGAATTTGCGCAGACCTTCGGCGTAGAGCGTAATGGGGAGTTGCTTCTTGCTACCGGTCGGAACGAAATGCACTTGTTCGTTCTCAATACTGATGGAACCGCCCATCACTTGTTGCAGCACTTGGAGAGGTACTTCTATGGCCTTACCGATTTCGCGCAGGGGCAACAACCCGAGACGAATCGCCAAGTCGTAATAGGTCGAATCAAAAGAGACTTCCCGCACCGTGTAAAGCGAGCGAAACCCATTGAAAAACGACAGTATCTCCTTTGCCGGTATGAAGAGGCCGTACCGCGTTAAAGGCAGATTGAACGGATTCAGCTGCACGGAAGCGACGCGCGTTTCCAAGCGATCCTCCATGTCCTGATGAGGCATAATCCGCGCTTCAAATGACTTATGCCCGTCAAATTCAGCCCAAATATTAGCTGTTGCTTTCTCCGCTTGATCCCGGACTAGGTTGACGAGACCACCCGGCAAGAACACGGCTTGCAAAGTCTCCGTCAGGGCGCCTGCTACCGTGATAGGGTCCACCCGTTGGAGCTTACTACTCGATAAGCTCATCACCGCATACCCCGCCTTCAACACATGGCTCTTCCCCGTGCCATTCGTCCCCACCAGGACGTTCAAACCTTCGCTGAACTGGAAGTCGGCGTCGGCGAAGACGGTGAAATTTTGAAGATGTAAGCGCGCGAGCATCGTGGAGCCGGGGGGTTAGAGTTTGCTGATCTTATCAAGGTGTTCGTTCACGAGGCGCTGCACGTCGCGCTCATCCAAGGGGGCGTCGGCGCGGATTTTCTTCTCGTGGAAGGCGCGTAGCAGCTCGCTCACCCACTCCGGCGCGAGACCGGCGTCGTCGGCGAGCTTCTGAATGAGGTGCAAATCGTCGGCACGGATGCCGTAATGGACGAAGGTGGTATCGAGGCCTTTATGCATGAATTCGACGGTGGCCCGCCATTGCGTCGGGGAGGTGGAATGGCGGGGCATGAGTTAGTGATTAGTTGCTGGTGATTAGTGATTAGTTGCTGGTGATTGACGGTTAAAAACTAATCACTAAAACAACTAATCACTAATCACTAAAAATCAGTCAGCGTAACGGGCGGGGTCGAAGACGTCCCACGCGCTGACGTTGCGGTCGTCGGGGATGAGGTGGCCCAGTGGCGGCACCCGAAATACGTCCTGGTGCCAGAGCGCCACGCCCCCGACGGTGCGGGCGCCCTGCTGCGCGCGGGCCGCTACATACGCCGCCAAGGCGTTGTGCTTCGGGGCGACGGCGGCGTCGGAGCCGGGGGTTTTGGGGTCGAAGAGGCCCACCGTGCCATCGGCGAACTGCACCACGAAATCAGGGTAGAACAGGCGCTCCATCGGGTCCCCCGCGACTTGGTAAGGCACCGCCAGGTGTTCGGCGCCCTGCTGGCCGTTTTTGTACCACCACCGCACCGCCCCCGACGCGTCGAGGCGCTGGATAAAGGCAAACTCGGCCGCTGAATCGGCGAGCTTGGTGGCGTCGTGCGGGTCGCGGGCGCGCAGCAGCAGGGGCGCCATCAGCGCCCGCTGGGCGGGCCAGAGCACGTCGTTCTCGTCGTGACGGCGCGGGGTCGGCACCTGCCACGTGCGGCTGACCAGCTTGCGCACCTTTTGAGCCGCCTGTTCGGCGCGGTGGGCGTACTCGGTGCGGGCGAGGGCGAGCAAATCGGTGAAAGCTTGCCGGTTGTGGAGCACGATGCGGTACGCGGCCTGCTCAAAGTGGCCCATCCACTCGTCGAACCAAATCTTGAGAGCATACCGGATACGCTCGTGCGAGCCGTCGCGGGCGTAATCGCCGCAGGAATCGTAGCAAAACCGCTCGAACAGCATCCGCGCCTGCTCCGGGGTCTGCACGAAATGGGCGCTGCCGGTGGCGTTCACGGCCTCCACGTCGGTGCCGTCGAGACGGACGTTTGCCGGAATCTCGATGGGCAGGTTTTCCACGTCCAGCTCGATGAGGTTGGCGCGGAGCCGGGCGCGGTTGAACTCCTCGTATGGTTGCCCGCCGGGCTGCGCTTCCCGCACCAGCCCGTAGCGCGCTTGCGCCACGGCGTAAAGCGCCTCGGTGAATTTCGACGTGATCCGCGTGGGGTTCCCCTCGCGGGTGGCGGTGGTGGTGGGTAGCTCCACGGTGGGGCGCCCGGCGGCGTCGAGGTAAAGGTCGTCGCGGCGCTCGGCCCACACGAACGCCAGATAGTCGGCCGCTTCGGGTACCACCGTCACGAGCTGCTTATTGAGGTTCGTGTACACGTAGCCGACGTTGAGGCGCTCCTCGGCGTAGTGGCGCTGCTCGGGCATCCGCAGAATCCGCCCGACAGTCTGCACCGCGAAGCTGGTTTGTTTCATCTCGCGGAAAATGAGTAGCACGGCGGCGCGCGGGCAGTCCCAGCCCAACGCAATGGCCTGCTTGAACAGCAGCACCTCCACCGCACTGTCGGGGGCTTCAATGGCGTCCAGATTTTCTTTTTCGCCGCTGAGCCACACGGCCAGCCCGCCGGTTGTTTCGCTGATGCCGATGTCGGTGAGGTAGGCCGTAATCTGGTCGCGGATCTTTACATCGTCCGCCGACAGGTTCTTGGTTTCACTGGGAAGCTGAATGAGGAGCAGCGGGTTGATGCGCGCCGTGCCTGCACGGGCGGCTTCCTGCGCATAAAGCGCGGCCAGCTCGCGGCGCTTGGCGAGGGCAGCTTCGAGGAGCACCATGTCGGCGGTGCGGCCGTGTTGGGCGGTGCCGCCGCCTTCGTCGAGCGCCGGATTCAGCTGAATCCCCTTCTTGATCATTTCGGCCTTCACCACGTCGTGGCGGTCTACTTCCACCCAATGCGCGCTCTTGGTGAGGGGGGTGGCCGAGACGCGCACCTCCACCGCCGCCGCCACTTTCCGCAGAAATTCTTCGGTGCGCGGGCCGGTGGTGGCCATGAGGTGTTCTTCGTCGATGATGACCACCAGCGTGGTGTCCTGGGCGCGGGTGGCTTCCAGTACGGCCCACAGGTCGTGGGCGCGCTCGGTGGGGCGCACGAGGCGGTTGTCGGCCTGAATCACCGACGCCCAGTTCAGAAACAGGACATCCTGCGGTTGCAGGCCGTCGCCGGGGGCCAGCTCGTCGAAGGTGCGGGGGCGGGCTTCGCGGGTGTCTTGAAAGAAGCGCCGCAAGCTGCCCAGCGCCTGCTGATGCAAGCGGCCGGGCGCCATCCAGAGGTAGGCGACGCGGCGGCGCTCCGGCGGTAATTCGTGGCGGTGAGGCAGCCCGGCGGCCAATCCGCGTAGCAGCAGGGCAAGGGCCACCGTCTTCCCCGACCCCGTGGGCGCCTTGAAAATGAGCTTCTCGCGCAAGCTGCCATAGCCGAGGAGCTTGTAAACTTTCTTCTGTAACTCGGCGACGGCTTCGTCGCGGTAGGTGAGGGTGTGGAGGAGCATTGTTTTTAGTGATTAGTTTTTAGTGAGTAGTGATTAGTTGGGCGGTAGAATCATACTGACTCACTAATCACTAATCACTAATCATTACTCATTAAGTCGTCTTTTTTGGGCGGTTTTTACGCTGGCGGTTAGTAGGCGGCCTAGCTCTTGGCTGTCGGCTTGGAGGCTGGTGTAGCCGGGGGTGTCGAGATAACCGGCGTCGTGGAGGAGGCGGAGCCAATAGGTGGATTCGGCGGCCTCTTTGCGGGCAATGCCGAGTTTCGAAATAAAGTCGGCGGGCGATTGTGCTACACCCGCCTCGTGCACATTCGCCCCCACCGAGGTACCACACCGCAGCAATTGCCGCAGCAGCACAGCCTCCGCTCCCGGCTTATACAAATGCCGATACAGCCGCACCACTCGCAACGCAAAAGCATACGCCTTTTCCGCCAAAACACTAGGCTCCATCACTAATCACTAAAAACTAATCACTAATCACTAATCACTTTCTCCCTCCCCTAACCCGCGCCGCCTGCCGATAAGCCGCCAACAAGGCCGCTGGCAGGGCGCAAAGCGTGCAGCCACGCGCCTGGAGGTCGGCTAGCTCATCGGTGTAGGGGTCTTCGCCGTCGGCGAAACAGTAGAGGGCGGCGCGCGGCGCGGTGGGGGCGGCGGCGGCGTCGGGGTCGGCGGCGAGGAGGGTATCGAGCAGGGCGCGGGCCGAGTCGAGGGCGCTTGGGTCGGGCACTAGCACGAGGTAACGTGCGGGGGTGCTTCCCTCCTGCTGCCACGCCAACACCGGCGCGGGGGCGGCCACGGGCAGGTAGCAAGCCTCCTTGAACCGCAGTAAATCGGCGGCGGCGAGTACCAGCGCCCGCCGGGCACGCAGCGTGGGGGCACCGTCGGCTAGCTCACACCGGTAATACCGCAGCGCATTCTGCCCCAACCCCGCCACCGCCACGCCCTTCGGCGTGGTGTAACCCTGCATCACCCGGCGGTTGCGCTCATAGCACACTTGCTCGGCAATGCCGTTCTCGTTGTTCGTCACCAAAATGCACTGCCGTTGGCCGCCGTCTTCGGCATTTAAAGCCATCGTCGCGTGAAGGGTCGTGCCGGAACCAGCGAAAAAGTCTAGGATGAGGGCGTTGGAAGGGGCAGAAACGCGAAGAATCTGGTCAATTAATTTGACTGGCTTCGGGGTATCGAAATCAACCTTATCTGTCCCAAGAATCGTCCGCATCTCTTTGCGGGCTGATTGGTTATCACCTGCAAATTCCCTCGTCCACCAAGTTGAAGGCACTACTCCATCCTGAACTTCACTAAGAAAGCGCTTCTGACGCGGAAAATTGCTTTTTCCACTACCCCAAAACACCCTGTCCTCATCAATCAACTGCTGAAAGCTTTCTTTTGAAAACCGCCATACAGTTTGTTGATTTGGCCATACTTCGACACCGGTAGAAGGATTAATGACCGAGTAGTACAAATTCGGTCTTTGCAGGTGCGTCTTATTACTGGTCATATCGACCGAAATCCAGCCGCCTCTTTCATCATTATCGGGGTTTTTGTACTTATCAATTTGGTCCTCTGTACGAGCCATCAACTTCCTCTTCCATCCTTCTGTATCGTTCTTATTCTTTTTGGCTCGTTTTGCATAAACTATTATGTAATCGTGCATATCAGAAAAATACGTCGCATCAGCTTGGGGCGACTGCTTCTTCTGCCAAATCACATTCGCCACAAAATTCTCTTCCCCAAACACCTCATCACACAGCAGCTTTAGGGGAGCCTGCTCATTATCATCAATCGAGATAAAAATCACACCGGTCTCCTTCAGCAGCTCTTTCGCCAGTTTTAGGCGCTTGTGCATGAAGGTGAGCCATTTGGAGTGGCGGAAATCATCGTCGCGGTCGACGAACGAGTCGTTGTACCGGAAGTCTTTGTTGCCGGTGTTATACGGGGGGTCGATGTAAATCACATCCACCCGGGCGGCGTGCGTGTAGGCGAGCACCGTGAGGGCGTGCAAGTTATCGCCTTCGATGAGGGTGTGCTGGGGGATGGTGGTGGTGGCGGCATCCTCCCCCCCTGGCCCCCGCTGCTCCAAAGGAGAGGGGGAGGCTGGTTGGGCGCTGGTGAAGAGGTCGGGCGCGGCGGGCGCGTTTGGGGCGGCGGGCGCGGCGGGCGCCACATACCGTTCGGGCACCTCCGTGAGGGTCGGCAGGTGGGTGCGCAGGAGGGTCTCGACGGCTTCGGGCTGGTCGGGCCGCTCGTTCCAGACCAACCCGAATTTGTAAGCGCGGGCGAAGGTGTGGGTGAGGGCAGCGCGGTCGGCGGGGTTCAGGTCAGGGGTGGCGGCCAGCAGGTGCTGCAAGAGGCGCTGGGCATCCGCCGGAAGCTGGGTGGGCACGGCGGGGGCGGCCATAGCAGGGGCCGGGGCGCCAAAAAGCGGATTCGGAGGAGAGGTAGTTGCGGACACAGGTACCAAACGAAATAGCGGCAGAGGTAGCGTAAATGTAGGCGCAAGCGCCGGGTTGGCAAAAAAGGGCAACCGGGTGGCTCAGGAGGGCACCGGGGTACCAAAAAAGGACGGCCGGGTGGCAAAAAAGGGCACCGGGGTTCCAAAAAAGGGCAGCCGGGTTCTAAAAAAGGGCACCGGGGTGGCAAGAAAGGGCACCCCGGTACCAAAAAAGGACGGCCGGGTGCCAAAAT
>JANNMJ010000051.1:0-52542 GCA_031397815.1 Hymenobacteraceae bacterium | reverse complement strand
CTGGGGTCGACCTGGATCTCCAACCACCGGGCGCCGTCTGCGACATCGTAACACGTAATACTTGGGCTTGTCCGATCCGCCCTGCTCCGGCCCGATGGCCCGGAAGGTCTTGTGCGTAAGCCAGTGGCGCTGCCAGTTTTTCTCGAAATCCTGCGGGTGATAGCCGGGCATAGTCAGTTAAAATCAGATTGGGGCAGGCATCGTGCCCACCCAGCAGTGCGCGCAAAGGTCGGGCGGGGGAGGTGATGTGGGGAAGAAGGGTTTTGATGTGGGGATGTGAAGGATGTGAAAAGATGTGGGTGATGTGAAAGGATGTGGGGATGTGAGGATGTGAAGTGATGTAGCCAACTCTGTCTCAGAGATGGTGTTGATTCGTGGCTTAACACCATCTCTGGGACAGAGCTGGCTACGTAATTTGCCCCACCTTCACCTAACAGTCACGCGGGAATCACGTATTTCGCCGAGCTTTCTGCTGCGAAGATGGTTTGACCCGACCGTGGCGGTCGGCGCTTTTTCTTGTGACTTTTCTGCTGCTTTGCCGGTGAAGCTTCCTTCTAAGTTCCGTTTGCCCCGTTCCAAGCGTGAAAAGCAGTCACGGTCGGCGCCCACGATTGGGGCGGCGGCCGGGACGATTCGGGTGTCGTCGGAGCAGATGGCGCCGCGGATGTTCCTCATTTCCTTCGACCACGACGAAGTGTATGAGCGGGAATTTTCGGCGGCCCGGTACCCTGATATGCTCGCGGAGCTGCGGCAACGGCCCGATTTGAAGCACTGGATCGACGTGCGCGGCTACGGCGACCAGCAGCTCATGGAGCACCTGCGCGATGATTTCAGCCTGCCGCCGTTGCAGCTCGAAGACGTCATCAGCGACCATCAGCGGCCGAAGATTGAATCGTCGGAAGACGGGCGGCTTTTCGTGGTGAACCGGATGCTGGAGGTCGATGAGCGCACCGGGTTCTGCATCGATAACGACCAGCTTTCAATTTTCACGGGGCCGAACTACGTCCTCTCGTTTCAGTCGGATTACGACGATTGTCTGGAGCCGCTGCGCGCCCGGCTGCGGTCGGAGCGGTCGGCGGTGCGGAAGCGGCCGGTGCTATACGTGGCGTACGCGCTCCTTGACACAGTTCTCGACTTCTATTTCCCCGTCCTCGACCGTTTCGCTGAGCACATCGATCAGCTCGAAGACCGCGTTTTCGCTGATCCGAGCAAATTGCTCCTCGGTGATATCCTCGCCAGTCGGAAGGAGCTGGTGAAGGTCAGGCGCCTGCTCACATCAGAGCGCGATATGCTCAACGAGCTGCTGCGTTACGAATCGCACCTGCTGCCCGACGAGCTGCGCCCGTTCATCCGCGACCTCTACGACCACGCCACGCAGCTCATCGAGCTGGCCGAAAACGCCCGCGAGGCACTCTCGAACGTCGCGGAGCTGTATCAATCGGAGGTGAACACGCGGATGAACCAAGTGATGAAGGTGCTGACGATTATCTCGTCGATCTTCATCCCGCTGTCGTTCATCGTCGGGGTGTACGGCATGAACTTCCAGCCGACTGATAAGAGCGGCCACGAATTGCCGCTCAACATGCCCGAGCTGTACCAACCGCACGGCTACCCCACGCTCCTGTTCGTGATGGCGACGCTGGTGGCCACCCAGCTTTTCATCTTCTGGCGCCGGGGCTGGTTTCGGTAGTTTCGGTAGCCGAGTGGCGTTCTTTGGAGGAATATGGAATCTTCGGAACCGACCTCTTACAGCATCCCGCTCTCCTTTCGGAAGCTCGAAAACCTGCACATCGTCTTCTGGCTCGTCAAAGACGTAAGCTGGTGCCTCGTGTGGCGCCCGTTGGGCATTCTGATGATGCTTCCGACGCTCGCGATTGCGGTGATCATTTTCTGGCGAACCCGTCATCTGCCGACCGAGCGCGCCCACAATCTGGCGATTCTGTGCTGGATTATCGCCAACTCCTACTGGATGATGAGCGAATTTGCGGGGTTTGATATATACCCGCTGCTCGGCGACGCGATTACGGGGAAACAGCTCGCGCTCGTGCCGTTCAGCGTCGGGCTCATAGTGCTGGCCGTGCATTACGGGCGAATTCTGCTCGGGAAAAAAGAGGGGCTGACGGCTTGATGGCGCGAGTCCTCACCCCCGGCCCCTCTCCAAAGGAGAGGGGAGACTGACGGTTACTTATCGTTACCCTTCGAACCCCGCTTTCGCTTCGGCCACTTCCTTCCGCACAAATTCGGCGAGGCCCGGCTTGGGGCGGCGCATCAGCCAAACCCCCGACCCGTGGATGCGGGCAAGAGGGTCTTGCACGGTGCCGATTAGCTCAGTTTGCTCGAACCAATCGGCTAATTCAGGGCGCTCGTCGCCTTCCTGAAGGTAGACGACGGCTTGAGTAGAGTTGAGGTTCGGCGGCCACCAAAGCGAGTAGGAGCCGTTGGTGGAGTAGGCTTCCGGGAGGCCCAGCGCGGCGCCATACCAGTTGCACGCGCCCGCCGGGCCGTAATTATCGCCGATGAGCAGGCAGTGGCTGCGCACCGCTACCGGCAGGCGGGCGAGGGCTTTGGCGGCGAGCGGGGCGTATTCGGGCCAGCCGTGCATATCGGCTACGTCTTGTGGCAGCGGGTGGAGATTGCCGTCTTCCCACCGCACGATTCCCTCGAACATCGGTCGCCGTTTCACGAGGTCGCTGACGTAAGCTGCCAAGCGGGAAGCGGGCCAAATCGGCACCAGCACCGGAAAAACCGCCCGCACCCCCAGCGGCACTAACGCCAGCACCACTAGCCCGCCCACCAGCCCAAACGGCCGCCGGACGCGCTCAAAAATCCGCTCTAATGCCACCGCGCCCACGGCAATAAGCGGCGGGTACAGCCCGGCGGCGTAGTAATTCTTGCCGTGCGTGAGCATCAGCAGGCCCATCACCAGCAGGAAATGCCAGCCGAGCGCCCGCCATTTCCGTCCGGCAGCGCTGAATAGGAAAACAAGTCCCGTAAGCCACAGCACGGCGCCGGGAGCGGTCATCCCGATTTGGTCGAACAGAAAATCCGTCATCCGCACGTTCCCAAGCTGCGACTCTCGCAACTTTTCCATGTGCCCCACGAGCGGCCAGTCGTGCCGCACCTGCCAGAGTAGATTCGGGAGCAGCAGAGCGCCTGCCAGCAGGGCCGCGCCGCCCGTAGCGCGAGTCAACAGTTGCCGCCGTTGCGGGGTCAGCAGCAATGCGCCGACTAGCCCGGCGGCGTAAAAAGCCATAGAGTACTTGCTGAGCAGCCCGAGGCCGATGGCGGCGCCGGTCGCCCAAATCCAGCGCGGGGTGGGGGTGGTGAGGAACCGGACGGTGGTGTAGGTGGCGAGGGTCCAAGTGAAGACGTCGAGGAAATTCGGCTGGAACAGGTGATGCATCACCAGATAGATCGGCGCTACACTTACCGCCAGTCCGGCGAGTAAGGTGGCCCAAGCGCCGCCTTTCAGGGTTTTTACGATAAGGCATGTCAGCGCCACCGTCAGGCCGCCGAAGAGAGCGGGCCAAATCCGTAGCGCCACCAGTGAGCCGGGTGCCGCCCAGTGGCTTAGGGCGGCGAGCCAGCCCAGTAACGGCGGCGCTTCCTTGTAGCCCCACGCCAGATGGCGGCCGTAATCGGCGTACAGGAACTCGTCGCGGTGGGCGCCGTAGCCGACGGCGGTCAGCAGGTGCAGCGCCACTTTCCCCGTCACTAGGCCAATCAGTATCAGTAACGCCCAGCCTTCGCGGCGGGAAGACGGGAGCGCAGATGAGGATAACGACGACGGGCGGGGGGCTTGCATCGGCCCAAATTAGTCGGTCACCTGCTGAAGCTTCGTGAGGGCGGCTTGGGTTTGCTCAGGTTTTTTGTCGATTTTGGTCGGCCCGGCTTTGAAAAACCGCTTCAACGCTTTCCGCAGGGCAGGGGAGAGGTCTTCGAAACGCCTTTTTTCGAGCTTCAGCAGCAGCTCGGTATAGGTTTCATCGGTCAGCTCATACTCACCGGCAATGGTGGGTTTGCCGGTGTCGAAATCGGTATCGGGCAGGTTGGGCGGCTGGGACGCGGTTTGCTGCTTAATCAGCCCGCAATACTCGCTTCGCACCTGATTGAACGACGCCCGAAACAGCTTTTCCGCTTCCGGCGTCGGCACATGGAACGCGAACGGCCGCAACGGTCCCACCTTCGGCAGCACCCGGAAAATCCCCGACAGTATCCGCGCGAACGTTCCCGGTCGCTCGAACTTTTCCCCATACTCACGCCGGTACTCACGCGGCGAGTAGCGGTAAATCACATCCCGCTTGCGTGCCCGCGTGCTGAGCTGATTGATTTCGGCGCGCTTGTAATGCCACGCCGCCCGCGTCAGCTCCGGAATGAGCTGGCTCACGCTGAACCGGAACGACCCAATCGCCAAATCGACGTTTACGAACACTTCGCCTAGCTCCATTCCATAGGTTTCAAGGAAAGCGCGCTCCAGCACCGGTTTCGCCACCTGAAAGCCGATGAAGTCGTGGTACGCTTCGGAGCGGTAGCGTCCGGCCGCCACCTGCGTCACATCGAAGGAAAACTCGATTTGCGTGTGCTGATGCGGCGCTTCCACGTAGGTGATGACGGGGCCGAACTTCTCCGCAAGCTCGGGGTACACGCTCGCCATGGCGCGGTTGGTGCCCTCGGGGTGACCGTTGTTGTCGGCGGCGTAGTGCGCGAGGGCGCCCAGTGCGAACGCGTACTCCGGCATATCGTGCGCTTCGCGGAGCAGCGCCTGCACGAAGTCGCCGGTCCGGACGTAGTGCGTCAGGTTCGTGAAAAACTTCGCGCCAAAAGGGTAATATCCCATATCCTGAATGATCGAGCCGCCATACGCGTAGGCACGGGCCTCATGTAGCTCCTCGGGCGTGGCGGCAGGGTAGCGGCGCTTCAAAGCGGGTTCCAAGCAGGGCGTCCACGACGAATCGATGTTGGCCTGATGCGTCAGCACCGAGTACGCGTGTGCCGGAGCCGCCGTGCAAAGCCCCAGCAAAGCCACAAAGCCAATCAGGAAGTGACTAAAGAAACGAGTAGAGCGAGTAGACAGAGGCATAATCTCGCGCAATACGCAGCAGAGCCAGATTCGGATGATTTGGGCGAGCGAATCCAGCAGATGTTGTACTTGATTTTACATAATGAATAGCAACAGGGACAAAGCAAAACCACAAAAAGCTTACAAGCACAAGTTGCAGCGGGGCTGATGGGAGGGCTAGCCTACTTTTGCGCCGCGCCGGGATTGGTACTGGCTGCGCTCGTCTCACCGCCTTTCCTCGTGCCCACGCAGTCCGCTGACCAGATTCTTGCCGACCTACGCGCCGGGCGATATGCGCCGGTTTACGTGCTGCAAGGGGAGGAGCCATTCGAAATCGACCGGGTCGCAGATTACATCGAAGCGCACGCGTTGGCGGAACACGAGCGCGGCTTCAACCAAGTCGTGCTCTATGGACGCGACGCCGACGTGGCTGCTATCATCGGCAACGCGCGCCGGTACCCGATGATGGCCGACCGCTCGGTAGTGATTGTGCGGGAAGCGCAGACCGTCGCGGATTTGGAGCGCGACCCCGGTCAGAAGCTCTTGCTGCGGTATCTGGAGCAGCCGCAGCCGAGCACCGTCCTCGTGCTGTGCCACAAGCACCGCGCCCTCGATGGGCGGAAAGGGCTGGCGAAAGCGGCCGAGAAGCACGCCGTGCTGCTCACCACCAAGAAACTCTACGAGAACCAAGTACCCGCGTGGCTCACGGCGTATGTGAAGGAGCGCGGCGCCACCATCACCCCGGAAGCGGTGCTGCTCCTCGTGCAGCGCGCCGGTACCGATTTGGCGCGCCTCGCCTCGGAGGTAGAGAAGTTGCTTTCAGGAGCTACCACCGGCAAGGCCATCGATAAGGAAGCCGTGCTGAGCGGCGTGGGAATGAGCCGTGAGTTCACCATTTTCGAGCTTCAAACGGCGCTCATTCAAGGGAACGGCGCGCACGTCGAGCGGATTATTCGGTTTTTCGAAAGTAATCCGAAGGACAACCCCGTGATTCCGCAGCTCGGCTTGCTCTTCGGATTCTTCGCGCGGCTGCTGGTGCTGCATCAGCAAAAAGCGGCCGGACCGATCAACTGGCGCGCTGCCCTCGGCAACCGCTCGTTCCTGCAGCGCGAGTATGAGCAGGCGCTCCAACGGTTCCCGTACGAGCGCGCCCGCCGAATCATCGGCTACTTACGGCGCGCCGACCTACAAGCCAAAGGCATCGAAGGCGGCTCGGTGAGCGACGCGAACATCATGCGCGAGCTGACGCTGGGGATTCTGCGCGGCTAATCAACCAGCAGTTCCCCGCGCCGCCATACATCTATCCGGCCTGAAATGGGGTCTTTCGCGGGCGGAAGGGCGGTAGGCCCCTCCGTGGAACGTACTTTTGGCCCACCCAATCACTTTTTGGCGCTAATGCCCGCTCTTTACTCTTTGCCGCGTCGCGCGGCGCTTGCGTTACTTTTCCTACTTGCGACGGTCGTGACTGCCTACGCCCAGCAGCCCGCCACCGCCGAGGTACGGGGTTTCCTTTATAACAAAGCGGGTGGGGAACCGCTGCCATACGCCAACGTGCGGCTGGTGGGCACCACCTCCGGCGCCCTCACCGACAATTCGGGGTACTTCTCGATTACGCGCCTCGCGCCCGGTTCCTACACCATCGAAGGCAGCTCTATCGGGTTCGACCCCGTGACGCAAACCCTTGAGCTGAAGGCCGGTGAGATTCGTACCGTCAAGCTCTACATCTCCGAATCGACGCAGGAGCTGGAAGAAGTGCAGGTGACCGGCACCAAGACGCAGCAGCTCACCGAGGTGCGCGCCGGGGTGCAAAAAGTGACGCCCGTCGATATCAAGCTGATGCCCGCCGTGGGCGGCGAGGCCGATTTGGCGCAGTACCTGCAAACCGTGCCGGGGGTGGTCTTCACCGGCGACCAAGGCGGGCAGCTGTACATCCGGGGTGGTACGCCCGCCCAGACGCTCGTACTCCTCGATGGGATGGTGATTTATAACCCGTTTCACTCCATCGGGCTGTTCTCGGTGTTCGATACCGACATTCTGCGTTCGGTGGATGTGTACACGGGCGGGTTCAATGCCGAATACGGCGGCCGGACGTCGGCAGTGCTCGACGTGACGACGCGTGATGGGAACCGGTCGCGGTTGGCGGGGAAAGTGGCGGTCAATCCGTTTACTTCCAAGCTGTTGCTGGAAGGCCCACTGTCGAAGAAAAACACGGAAAGTGGCTTGGCCGGAGCGTCGTTTCTGCTGAGCGGACGTACTTCTTATCTAGAGCAGACCTCGAAAGTTCTTTACAAGTACGCAAACGCCGACGGCCTGCCCTTCAACTTCACCGACCTCTACGGCAAGATTACCCTCAACGGCGAGGGCGGCTCGAAAGTCAACGCCTTCGGCTTCAAGTTCAACGACCGGGTCGGGCTGACAAACAACACCAACATCAACTGGGACACCTACGGCGCCGGCGCCGACTTTATGCTCCTGCCGAGCAAGTCGTCGGTGATTATGCGCGGCGCGCTGTCTTATTCCGACTATAAGGTTCAGCTCACCGAGCCGTCGTCACAGCCGCGCACGTCGAGCATCAACAACTTCAACCTCAACCTCGATTTCACCTACTTCATCCGGAAGAACGAGCTGAAGTACGGCATCAGTCTCCTCGGCAACGCGACTGATTTCGTCGGGTTCACCGCCACCGGCATTCGGCAAGAGGAGCAGCAGAACAACACCGAGATGGCGGGTTTCGTGAAGTACCGCATCGTAACGGGCGGTTCCGCCGACCGTTTGGTCATCGAGCCGAGCTTCCGGCTGCACTACTACGCGTCGCTCTCGCAGATGTCGCCAGAGCCGCGCTTGGGTCTGAAATTCAACCTCACCGAGAACATCCGCCTGAAAGCGGCGGGCGGTCTGTACACCCAAAACCTGCTCGCTACGCGTTCCGACCGCGACGTCGTGAACCTCTTCGCCGGGTATCTCTCCTCGCCCGATGTTTTGCAGGAATTCGACGGCTCGCGCCTCAACAACCGGCTTCAGACGTCGCGGCACCTCATTACGGGGGTGGAAGTCGACCTGCTCGACAACCATTTGACCCTGAATCTGGAGCCGTATATCAAGCAGTTCCCGGTGGTAGTGAATATCAACCGCGACCGTTTCTCGGCGGCTCAATCGCAGTACGTGGTGGAGAACGGCAACGCCCGCGGCATCGACCTCGCCTTCACGTACAAGAACGGCGGCTTGCTCACGCAAGGCTCGTACTCGCTCACGAGCGTCACCCGCACGTACGGCGATTTCGAGTACCGCCCGAACTTCGACCGCCGCCACAATGTGAATTTGCTCGCCACGTATCAGTTTGGCGTCAAGAAATCGTTTGAGGTGAGCGCGCGCTGGAACCTCGGCTCCGGCTTCCCCTTCACGCCAACGGGCGGCTTCTACGAGCAACAGCTCACCGGGCCAATCAACCAGCCCGTCGACGGCCAAAACGGCAACCTCGGCGTGTATTACGGGGGGCTCAATTCGCGCCGCCTGCCGTACTATCACCGCCTCGATTTCTCGGCCCGCAAGAACTGGACGCTCACCCCGACCGTCAAGCTCGAAGTCAACTTAAGCGTCACGAATGCTTACGACCGCCGAAATATCTTTTACTTTGACCGCGTAAGCTCCACCCGCGTCGATCAGCTGCCGATTTTGCCCGCTTTGGGCGCTTCGCTGAGTTTCTAAATGGGAGCCATTGCTGAACGCGGAGATACCGGACTTACTAGTTTTGGCTTCGCGACATTCAGGCTTTCGCTCTCCCATCACGTTTATCGCCTATGACCTTTTCCGCCCGATTCCGCCCGCTGTTACTAGCTGCCTGGGGTGCCGGTGCAGTGCTGGCTGCTGCCCCGGGGGTGGCGCTGGCCCAGCAAACCCAACAGGTGACGCACCCGGAGGCCCGCTTTGCCGAAGGCGTTCGGCTCTTCGGTCGGCAGCTCTATGGCCCGGCTCAGAGTGCTTTCACCGAATACCTGCGCGAAGTAGGCCCGGCGTTCGGTAGCGCCGCGCCCGCCGCCGACCTTGAGCGCACGGCCGATGCGTCGTATTATGCTGCCGTCAGCGGCTTGCGCTTATCGGCGCCGGATGCTGAGGGTCAGATTCTCGCCTTCGCGAACCGTTTCCCGGCGCACCCGAAAGCCGCGCTGGCGTACTTCGAGCTGGGGCGCTTCTACTTTGAGCGCAAGGATTACGCCCGCGCCATCCCGAACCTGCAACAAGTAGCGCCAAGCCTGCTGACGAACGCCGAGCGCGTGGAATCCGACTTCAAGCTCGGTTACGCGCTGTTCTCGACGAAGGATTTCGACAAGGCCCGCGTCCTGTTCGACCGTAATAAAACTGGTCAGCACGCGTACACGGCGCCTAGCCGATACTACGCGGGCTATCTGGCTTTCCGCGCGAACGACCTCAACACCGCCCGCGCCGATTTGCAGGAAGCGGCGAAGAACGAGACGTACCGCAACCTCGTGCCGCAGCTGCTGACCCAGATTCTGTACCGCGAGAACAACCTACCCGAAGTCATTCGCTACGGCGAAGCGGCCTTGGCGCAAAAGCCGTCGGTGCAGGGTGCGAGCGAGATTGAGCTGCTCGTGGGGGATGCGTATTTCCAGCAGGAAGATTACGCCAAGGCGATGCCGCGTCTGGCCGCCGCCGCCGGTAAGCCGGGCGTGCGGGGTGGGGGCAAAGCCGAAGCGCTCCTCGAATACAAAACCGGCTACGCCGCCTACAAGACCGGCGACTTCAAGAACGCCGTCCTGCGGCTGCAACCCGTAGCCGCCCAGCGCGATACGCTCGGGCAGCTCGCTGCGTACCACTTGGGCCTCTCGTACTTGCGCGGCGACGCCAACAAGCCGTTCGCGCTCACGGCGTTCGAGCAGGCGCGGACGCCGATTTTCGACGCTAAAATCGCGGAGCAATCCACGGTGAAAGTCGCGGAAATCAACTTTGAGCAGGGCAACACCCGCGCGGTGATTGCAGCGTTGGCGGATTTCAACAAGTCGTTCCCGAAGTCGAAGCTCGGCGATACGGCGGATGATCTGCTGAGCGAAGCCTACCTAAGCTCCAACGACTACCCGGCTGCCATTCGGCACATTGAGGGGCTGAGCCGCCGCTCGAATAAGATCAACGCCACCTATCAACGGGTGACGTATTATCAGGCGGTGAACGAGTACAATGCCGGGCGCCCCGAAGCGGCGCTGCCGTTGCTCAACAAGTCGCTCGATACGCCGCAGGATCCGGAGATGAAGACCGCCGCGAACTTCCTGAAAGGGGAGTCGCTGAGCTTGTTGCGGCGTTGGGAAGAAGCCATTTCGGCCTACAACGCCACGTTCCGCGTGACGCCCACGGCGGGCCAGCAGGATTTGTACCGCCTCTCGCGCTACGGCCTCGGTTACGCCTATTTCAACACCAAGAAATACGCCGACGCGCAGGTGCCATTCACGGCATTCCTCGCAGATTCGGCCTCGCGGGAAGGCGACCCCAACCTGACCGACGCCCGCTTGCGCCTCGCCGATTGCTACTACATCGCGAAGGAGTACGGGCAGGCACTGTCGCTCTACGACAAAGTTTTGGCTGCGAAAGGCCCCGATCAGGATCAGGCGCTCTTCCAAAAAGGCGTGGTGCTCGGGCTGACGGGCAAGCGCGACGAAGCACTCCGGACACTGGCGCAGATTCCGAAGGATTACCCAAAATCGCGTCTGCTCGACAACGCCTTGTTCCAACAAGGTCAGCTTGAGTTTGAAGGCGGTCATTTTGCCGAAGCCGCGCGCGGTTTCACCGACCTTATTCAGCAACAGCCCCAAAGCAGCCTGGTGCCCACCGCCTACGCACGGCGCGGCGTAGCATACGCCAGCCAGCAGCAATACGAGCCAGCAATCGCCGACCTGCGGAAAGTCTTAGAAGAGTACGCCGCGAGTCCGGCCGCCGAAGCTGCTATTTTCTCGTTGCAGGAAGCCCTCACGGCGGCTGGTCGCACGGAAGAGTTCGACCCTTACTTGCAAGCGTATCGGATTCGGAACCCGGATGCCAAGTCGCTGCAAAGCGTTGAGTACGAAGCCGCTAAGTCGCTTTATTTCGCTGAGAAATACGAGCAGGCGGTGCCGCGCTTCGAGGCGTTCATCAAGCAGTATCCGCAAGCCGCTACCGTGCCGGATGCGCGCTACTACATCGCTGACGCCTACATCCGCGGCGGCGACAAGAAGACTGGCCTGACGCGGATGCGCGACGTCCTGAACGAAGGCCGCACGCAGTTCCTGAACAAAGCGCTCAACCGGGTGGCCGACTTGGCCCTCGAAGAGAAGGATTACCCAACGGCCATTCAGTACTACCAGCGGCTGGCGACGGCGGCTACGTCGCGGCGCGAGTCGAGCAACGCTCAGCTCGGGTTGCTGCGCGCTACGTTCGCCTCCGGCGATTATGCCAAGTCGCGGCAGCTTGCCTCGGATTTGCTCAGCGCGGGTAACGCGGCGCTTTCCGCCACCAATACCGCCCTGCTGATTCGGGCCAAGAGCAGCATCGGCTTAGGTCAGCTTGCCCAAGGGATGCAGGAGCTGCGCGCCACCCGCGACGCCGCTTCCGACGACAACGGCGCCGAAGCGCAGTACCTGCTCGCCGAAGCGCATTTCCAGCAGAAGCAGTACAAAGAAGCGCTCGACGAGGCGTTCAAGGTCAACCAGAACTATGGGTCGTTCCAGCGCTGGGTCGGCTATACGTTCCTGTTGCTGGCCGACGTTTACTCGGCGCAGGGCGAGGTTTTCCAAGCGAAAGGGACGTTGCAGTCGCTCATCAACGGCAAGTTCCCGCTGGCCGATATCGTCAGCGAAGCCAAGCGCAAGCTCGCGAACCTCGATTCTTCCGGCAAGACCGAAGGCAGCGCGGCAGGTGCAGCCGGTTCGGGCGCCAACCCGACTGGCAAGTCGCGGCGCGCGAAGCCCGCTCAGAACCAGCAGTCGGATGATACCGAGACGGACGCCGCCGATGATGCCACCGATGGCGACAGCAAGCCTTAATTCTGTCACCACCTCCCTTACTACGCCATCATGTTGATTCCTAAAACCTTTGCTTGGCCGGTGGTGGCTGTGCTCTTGCTGTCGGCCGCCCCGGCCGCCCTCGCGCAGACCGAAGGCAACGACGCGCGCCTCGAAGACACCGAGATCATCGTCGAGAAAAGCCGTACCAACGAGCTGCCGCCCGCTTCCCGCAACTTCGAGCAGCTGCGCATTCCGCCGCCGCCGCCCGTCAAGAAAACGGTCAAGTACGAGTTCCTCGATTTTCCGCTGCCCGGTCGGCCTCTGCCCGTGACGCCGCGCCCCGCGCCGCTGAAACAGGAGAACGTGGCGCCCGTGCCCGGCATTTACGTGGAAGGCGGATTTGGTAACTACGGAACGCCGTACGCCCGCCTCGGCGCGCACACAAAGCCGAGCACCACGTTCCGCGCCGGCCTCGATGCGCGGCATCAGTCCAGCTCTTCCGGCCCGCTCGACGGTAAGAATTCCGGGGGCGGTAACACGGCCGCCGTCGGGGAAGCTGAGTTTTACTCAAAAGCTGCCGCCATTGGCGCACGGGCGGGTTTTGAGCGCAGCAGCACGCATTTCTACGGTTACGACCGGGCCGAAAAGGATTACTTCAAGTCGAAAACCGACTCGATTCTGCAAACCCACACGCGACTGAACGCAGAAATCACGTTGCGCACTACCGACGTGAAAGCCGCTTTCCAAGGCGATTTGGCCGCTGGTGTTCGCGCGTGGCAGAGCAAGTTTGATGAGAAGGAAACCGACATTTACGCCCGCTTCGGCCTCGGTTTCGCGCTGGATGAAACCAACCGGTTTACGGTGAAGGGCGATGTGTCGAATCTTTCCTACGAGAGCTTCACGAAGCAGACCCGCAACTTCGCACAGAGCACGCTGGCGTTTGAGCACGACGGTAACCGCGTCGACGCCACGCTCGGCGCGACCATCGGCTACACGTCGGACACGCTGAACAAGGCGAAGAAATTCAACGTCTACCCAGCCGTGCGCGTTAGCCTGCAAGCCATTGAAGACCGGCTCGTGATTTTCGGTGGAGCGGGTGGTGGTCTGGAGCGCACCACGCTCTACAACCTGACGCGCGAAAACCCGTGGCTCGCCGGTTCCCGCGTCGAGACGCCACTCATCGAGGGCAAGCAAGCCTTGGGGCTGCCGGTGGCAGATGTGAATCGCCAGCTCAGCTTCTATGGTGGCTTGTCGGGTTCCCCGGCGCGAGCCGTGCGGGTGTTGGGCCGCGTGACTTACAACCGCTTCCGCAACCTCTACTTCTACAACCCGCGCGCCGTCGACTCGATGCGCTACGAGCTGACCTACGCCGTTCACCCCGATGGCTCCACCGGTGGGGAAGACCAAGTGGTGACGAACCTCAACATCCACGGCGAGGTTACCGTTGATATCGGACAGAAAGTACAGGTAGCGCTGAAGGCTGACGCCGATACGTGGTCCGCCGATTCGCTCCGCGAAGCCTACCACCGTCCGACTTGGCAGGGAACCCTCACCTCGTCGTTCGCCATTACGGATAAGCTGCGCATCTCGCCCGAAGCTTACCTCGTGAGCGCAACGAAAGCACTCGGCTCAGCTCCCGCTGGCGATTTCATTCGGCGGCCGGGACTGCGCGAAACCGATATGATTGTCGATTTAAATCTGCGTGCCGAGTACCAGATTACCCCACAATTTCGCATTTTTGCGCTCGGGCAGAACCTGACCGGGCAGAAGTACCAGCGTTTCCTGAACTATCCAGTGCGGGGAATCACGGCTATTGCAGGTCTGGGATACCAGTTCTAGAAGGCTTTTCGGCTTTCGGTTCTCCTAGCTAACCTACCTTTATTTCAGCGTATTATGGTACACGATCAACTGCGGCAATTGCTCTTGGAGCACGACTGCGTGACCCTGCCGGGCCTCGGTGCCCTGCTGGCCGAGCCAGTGCCTGCCCGCATTCATCCGGTGCGCCATACGCTGTCGCCGCCCGCCCGGCGGGTCGCTTTTTCTGACCGTCTTCGTCACGATGATGGCTTGCTCACGGAAGCCGTTCGGTTGGCAATGGCTTCCACCGATTCCGCTCCGGCCAAGGCGCGGGTCGGCACGTTCACTGAGGAGCTGCGCACCGCGCTTCGGCTACACCGCGCGGCCGAGCTGCGCGGGTTAGGCACGCTCCGTCAGGCGACCGCAGAAGACCCAATTCGGTTTGAAGCCCTCGAACCCGGTTATCTGCCGCTCACGTCGTCGTTCGGCTTACCCGAGTTGGTGTCGCGTCCGGTCATCCTCACGGAGCGGGCGCGGGGTACGCGCTACACACCAGTAGAATTGCCAACGGCCACGCCGCAGATTCGGCCGGGCACTTCGCGGGTACGGCGCATTCTCGGTCCCGGCGCGGAGCCGCTGTACCGCATTGGTACGGCCGTAATCGTCGGGCTGCTGATGTCGGCTACTTACCTCAACCTGCGCATCACACCGCTTGAATCGCGCTTCCTGCTCGGTCAACCAGTAGCCGCTCAGCAAGCATCTGCGCCGCAGCGCGCCGCCGTATCCGCTAGTCTGCCCGCTGATGAGCCGGTAGTTGAGCCAGTAATGACGGTACCTCAAGCCGCAACCGTTCCAGCTGAGGTTGTAACTGAACCCGAAAATACGCTTGAGTTAACTACGCCTAAAGTTCAGCCTAACAATGCGTTAAGCGCAGAAATCAAAGTTGAAGCAAAGCCAGTCACCCCAGCGGTAGTAGTTGCTAAGCCGGTTAAAGTCGCTGCTCCGGTAGCGTTAGCTTCGGTGGTGAAGGTGGTAAAAGCAGCGCCGGAAGTAGTAGCCCCGGCTGCTGGTGCGGTTCGGAAAGCGCCGACCAACCGCTACTATCTGGTCTGGAACGCCTTTTCGTCTTTGAAAAAAGCGGAGAAAGGCCGCTTGGAAGTCGTCAAGCTCGGCGAGAAGAAGGGGCCAAGCACTCTCGGCGAAACGCCGTCGGTTATGGCGCCACCGCCCGGCTCGGTGCTGTATCGGGTCGCTGCGGCCGACTTTGCAACGCGAGCCGAAGCCGATCAGGCGCTCCCGGCGCTTCGAGCCCGCTATGGCCCCGCCCTTTGGGTGCTGCGCTATTAATTTTAACCCCCTTAAACCCGCCCTCGTGGCGGGTTTACTTTTTCATTTTCCGGCAATGAATCGCCGGTTCCAGTCGTTTCTAGTTTCCGCTTTCTTTTCCGAATGACTCTTCTCACGTTGCTGCTCCAAGTAGGAGCTACCGTATCCGATTCCGTCTCCGGGGCGACTGCCGCAACGGGTGTCGCTGCTGCTAATGCGCCGGTTGTTGCTCCGAATGAGCAGCTTAACATCACCGACCTGCTATTCAAAGGCGGCTGGGTGATGTTCCCGCTGCTGATTCTGTCGCTGGTGTCGGTGTACATCATTCTCGAACGCTTTCTGGCGATTCGCCGGGCATCGAGCGACCCGACGCAATTCATGGAACAGGTGAAGTCGCAGATTATTCGCGGCGACCTGACCGGTGCCCGCGCCCTCTGCGCCAAGCAGGAAACGCCGTTGGCGCACATGATTGAGAAAGGGATCCGCCGCATCGGCTCCCCGCTCAAAGACATCGAGGCGAGCATCGAGAACCAGGGCCGTCTGGAAATTATGCGTCTGGAGCGCGGCATATCGATTCTGGGCATCATCGCCGGTATCGCGCCGATGCTCGGGTTCGTGGGTACGATTCTCGGCGTTATCAAGATCTTCTACTCGATTGCAGCTTCCGGCGAATTCGGGATTACCCAGATTTCGGGTGGTCTGTACGAGAAGATGGTGTCGTCGGCGGCGGGCCTTGTGGTGGGGATTATTGCCCACGCCGGTTACCACACCCTCACGGTGATGGTCGACCGCGTAGTGTACCGGATGGAAAATTCGGCCCTCGAATTCACCGACGTGTTGCAGGATAACTAGGCAGGACAATCTCCGGAACCTCCATGAACTTATCCCGCCGACGTAAGCTCACCTCGCACGTAGAAACGGGCGCGATGAACGACATCATGTTCTTTCTGATGTTGTTCTTCCTGATCGCCTCCACGATGGTGAACCCGAACGTCATCAAGCTGCTGCTCCCGAACGCCAAGTCGGGCAAGCAGGTGATGAAGCGTTCGCTGAACCTCTCGCTGACTTCGGAAGGCCAAGCCTTTCTCGATCAGAAGCTCATCCCGAACGATGTGCTGGCTCAAGAGCTGGCCCGCCAGATTCCGACTGATTCGGCTGGAAAAGCCGCCACCACGGTCATTCTCCGCGTCGACCGCGCTCTGAACGTTCAGAAGCTCGTTGATGTCCTTGATATCGGTAATCAACTGAAAGTGAAGATGGTTATGGCGGCTGATCCGCCAAAGTAACTGTGCTTGTTAGCGTGTAGCCCTCAAAAAACCTGTGTGGAATTTGAGGGGTTATGGCATCAGTTCTGGGTCAGCCAACGTTAGGCCGATAGTATCTTCTGATTGCGGGGCGAAGGAAGTCGTCTCCGGATGTGGTAATTAGCTGAAATCACTCTCATGGCAGTTTCCGCCGCCTTACAACGCACTAACCGCGTACCGGCTCTTGCTGGTACGGTAATCTTTCACTTGGCGCTGCTGAGCATTTTCTTCATTTCGATGGTGAAGATGCCTGAGCCGGTTGCCACGGGTGGCGGTGATGGCATCGTGCTCAACTACGGCACCGATATGGAAGGCAGCGGCGACGTGCAAACCACCGCCAAAGCCGCCGATACGCAGAACACGGAAGACTCGGCCCCATCTAACGCGGAGCCGCAAACCCAGCCCGAGCCTGCCACGCCGGAACCGGTGCAAGAGCAGGTAGCCGAAACGCCGCCGACGCTCACGTCGGAAGCGGAAGAAACGGTGGCTGTGCCGGTGGTCGAGAAGCCGAAGAAGGAAGTGGTAGCGGTTAAAGAGAGTCCGAAGACGACGCCCAAACCCACCACCAACCCCGCCGCTACCTACAACCCCAACGCGGGCGGCAACGGCACGCGTGGTACGTCCAACTTGGCTACGGGCAACAACAACGGCGACCGCTCGGGCAAAGTCGGCGACCAAGGCGACCGGAACGGCTCCCTTGACTCGAAGGCGCTTTACGGCACCAACGGCAACGGCACGGGCGGTTCCGGGGGTGGCGCGCTGGAGATGGTCGGGTGGAAATGGATCTCGAAACCAAAAGTCTCCGACGCCTCGAACGCGACTGGCGTGCTGGTATTCAAGATTCGGGTAGATGCCGACGGCACCGTAAGCGGTATCGTCAAAGACGCCAGCCGCAGCACCTTCAACGACCCCGCCGCCGAGAGTGCCTACAAGGACGCTATCGAGCGCACCGAGTTCGAGCGCACCAGCAGCAGCTCGGAAGACCGGGGCGCGGAAGGCCGCGTCATCTTCCGTATCGGTGCGAACTAACGTCTGACTATGGCGCGACGGGGGAGAAGGTGTGATGATTTGAAAGAAATGTGGAAGATGTAACAGGATGTGGTTAGACTCCATTCTGCTCATCTTCCACATTTTTTTATTGACACATCCTTCACATCCCCACATCCTTTCACACATCTCCCAAATCTCTCCCTTGAAATGACTTACGCCGAAACGCTCGACTACCTCTTTGCGCGCTTACCGATGTTTCAGCGCATCGGTGCGGCGGCATACACGCGCTCACTCGACAACATCGAGGCGCTGTGCAGCGCGTTGGCGCATCCGGAACGCGCTTTTCGGTCGGTGCACGTGGCGGGGACGAACGGGAAGGGGAGTAGCTCGCACGCGTTGGCGAGCGTGTTGCAAACGGCAGGGTACCGGACGGGGCTGTACACCTCGCCGCACTTGGTGGATTTCCGGGAGCGTATCCGACTGAACGGGCAGTTGATTCCAGCCGATTACGTGGTCGCGTTCGTCGAGAAGCACCGGCCTTTGTTTGAGGAATTGAACGTCTCTTTCTTCGAGATGACGGTGGCGCTGGCTTTCCGGTATTTCGCCGATGAAGCCGTCGACGTCGCCATCATCGAAGTAGGGCTGGGCGGGCGAATCGATTCCACGAATGTGATTCGGCCGCTGGTTTCGCTCATCACCAACATCTCATTCGACCATCAGGATTTGCTCGGCCAAACGCTGCCGCTGATTGCCGCCGAGAAGGCCGGAATCATCAAGCCGGGAGTGCCAATAGTGGTCAGTCAGGCGCAGACAGAAACGGCCGATGTGTTTCATCAGGTAGCCGCCGAGCGTGGCGCGCCCCTTCGTTTCGCCGATGCTGAGTACACCATCCGCCATCAAGCCCCGCACCGCGATGGTGGTCAAAATCTCGACGTGCTGCACAACGGCGTCAGTTATCTGCCGAACCTGCACTTGGATTTGGCCGGTAGCTACCAGCGCCTCAACCTGCCCGGCATTCTGGCAACTTTAGACACCCTTGGCGCGGCCGGGTACGACTTGCCGGAAACGGTAGTGCGCGCCGGGTTGGGCAGTATTCAGCGGCGCACGGGGTTGCGCGGGCGGTGGCAAGTGCTCGGCGAACACCCGCTAGTGGTGGCCGATACAGGGCACAACGAGGCTGGCTTGACGGAAGCGCTCGGGCAGTTGATGCGCCGCGAGCCTACGCATCTGCACGTTGTGCTCGGGATGGTGAAGGATAAGGCGATCGGGAAGATGCTGGGCTTGCTGCCCACGGACGCCACATATTACTTCTGCGCAGCAACCGTCCAGCGGGCACTTCCAGCGGAAGAATTGCGCGATCAGGCAGAGGCTTTCGATCTGAAAGGCACCGCTTTCCCATCGGTAGCTGCGGCCGTCAAAGCAGCCCGAGCTGCCGCCCTGCCGACAGAAGCCGTGTATATCGGCGGCAGCACCTTTGTGGTTGCAGAAGTGGAAGGCATTACAGATGCCGTTTGACCAGCTCTGATTTCTTAACCTCTGTCTGATTCTACTTTGTCACGCGTCAAACTCAAGCGCTTTGCCGATAATCTCACTCGTCCCGACGTTATCGAGCCGTGCAAGCCCATTTACAAAACACTCGGCGGCCGTTGGAACGACGCGTTCTTCGGCACCCCGCCAGAGCGAGCCATTACGCTGGAAGTGGGTTGCGGAAAAGGCGATTACACGGTGGGCCTAGCCCAGCAGCAACCCGACGAGAACTTTCTAGGTCTCGATGTAAAGGGCGAGCGCATCTGGACCGGCAGCACCCGCGCGCAAGCCTTGGGGCTGACCAACGTCGGCTGGCTGCGCGGACAGGCGCTGGAGCTGCCCGAGCATTTCGGACAGCACGAGCTAGCCGCCATCTGGATCACCTTCCCCGACCCGCACGGCACCCTCGGCGCCGCCCGCCGCCGACTGACGGCGCCGCGCTTTCTGGAAATTTACCGTCACATCCTGCGGCCGGGCGGAGTAGTCCGCCTCAAAACCGATGACCCCGGCCTCTTCGAGTACACCCTGACCGAAAGCCTTCCAACGCAACGCATCACCAACCTGCGCTACACCCGCAACCTGCACGGCCCGGAAGGCGAGGAGCTGCAACGCATCTCAGCGGGCATTCAAACCCATTACGAGGCCCGTTACCGCGCTCTGGGCAAGCCGATTCACTTGCTGGAGTTTGGGTTTGAGCAGCTAACCTAATCTTCTATCTCCAACGCTTCCAGAGCTTCGCCGAGCGTACCGAAATCGCGGACGCCGGGGCGGGTTTCGTGGCCGCCTTCCAGAGCCAAGCCCGCTAACGTCGGGAGCCATTCCAGCGCGGCCCGCACGGAATTGGCGGTAGGGTTCGGGACTTTCAGGAGCACCGGTACCGGCGCTTCGATCAGGCGCGTGGCGAGGTGCGTGTCTTGCAGGGCCGCTTCGGTGAGGCCGGTGAGAATCGCGTAGGTAACCTCGCCGAACATAGGCAGTGATTCGAGATTTTCAAGCGTAACCTCGCGGATAATCGGACGGTTAAGCTCTGCCGATTGAAGCTCCGTGGGGTGCCCGGTCAGAAGGATGTAATCGAGGGCGCACGCATCGGCCAAGGCGTTGATCTCTTCCGACGTGTGCGTTTCCGCATCGATCTCACCAACCAGTTGAATGCCGGAAACCCAGCCGCTCAGCTCGCGCACAGTTTCCGGCGAGAGGGCTTCTGGCCCGGTCAGAGGAAACGCGAGCATCTCGACGCCCATTCCGGCGCAATAGCGGGCATCGCTGAGATTGGTAACGCGACGAACCAGGACGGTAGTGCGGAGCATACGAGGTAAGAGGGGAGAAGGAGATGAAATCTGGCCGGATGCTGGCCAGATACAGGCCAAATCCTTACGCAAGCGCGCCGCAAAAGTGGCACCTCACCGGCAGTTCTGCGGTTTGACGAACGCCGCACCTTGCGGTTTCAGACTCCCGGCGAACTAGTTCGCCGCTATCTTTGTGAATAGCCCCCGGCTGAGCCGGACGGACGCTGACCATGGAAAACTCAACAACGGGCCGGGTGAAAGGCCGGGTATTAGTCGCAATGAGCGGCGGCATCGACTCGTCGGTGGCGGCCGTCTTATTGCATGAACAAGGGTACGAGGTCGTCGGGATGACGATGAAAACGTGGGATTACGCCACCGCTGGCGGTTCCAAGAAGGAAACCGGCTGCTGCTCCCTCGATTCTATCAACGACGCCCGCAACGTGGCCGTCGGCCTCGGTTTCCCGCACTACATTATCGATATCCGCGAGGAATTCGGCGAGCACGTCATCGATCATTTCACCGATGAATACCTCGCCGGGCGCACCCCGAACCCGTGCGTGCTCTGCAATACGCACATTAAATGGGATGCGCTGCTGCGCCGCGCCGACCAGCTCGGGTGCGATTTCATCGCGACCGGGCACTACGCGAACGTGCATCAGGACGCGGAAACCGGCCGGTTCGTGATCTCGAAAGGGCTCGACGAATCGAAAGACCAATCCTACGCGCTGTGGGGCGTTTCGCAGGAGAGCTTGGCGCGCACGATGCTGCCGCTCGGGCATCTGCGGAAAACTGAAATCCGCGAGATGGCGCTGGCGCGCGGCTTTACCGATCTGGTGAACAAGCCCGAGAGCTACGAAATCTGCTTCGTCCCCGACAACGACTATCGCGGCTTCCTCAAGCGCCGCGTGAGCGGCTTGGCGGAGCGCGTGGCAGGCGGCGAATTCGTGCTCCGCGACGGCACCGTCGTGGGCCACCACGAAGGGTATCCGTTCTTCACCATCGGCCAGCGCAAAGGGTTGGGGGTGGCGCTGGGCTACCCGGCGTTCGTGACCGAAATCCGACCGGAAACAAATCAGGTCGTCCTCGGCAACCTCGAAGACCTCACGCGTGACGCCACGCTCGTTCACCGCCTCGCGCTGAGCAAATACGCTACGCTGGAAGGCCGTGGCCTCGTGCCTGCCGTCGTGAAAGTGCGCTACAACGACTCGGGTACGCCCGGCTGGCTCGAACAAATTGGCCCCGATGATATCCGCGTTTACTTCGAGCGCGGCGTTCCCGCCATTACGCCCGGCCAAGCAGCCGTTTTCTACGACGGCGCCGAAGTCCTCGGCGGCGGCTGGATTACGAGCGCCTGGAACCTCGACGAGGATACCCGCGCCACGTTCATGGCGCTGCCGGTGCTGCAACCTGTCGGGTAAGGACTTAGCTTTGACTGGCGTTACTCTACTCTGAGCTTACGCGAAGGCTTCACCAAACCCCATCCACTGTCTTTTTCTCTATTTGACCTGTATGATCAACTACCCAAAAACACGGCGCTGGGGACTGGCGGCCAGTGCCGCATTAGCCTTGTTATTAGGCTGCGGCGAAGACCAAAGTGCGATTCAGCCGCCCGATCCCACCGTTACCGGCCGGGAGTATTACCCGATGGCCGTCGACCGGTTCTGGATCTACGACGTAGTCGATCATTACTGGCAATTCAACGTCGATTCTACCGTGCGCTATCAGGTGCGCGAAGAGGTCGATACCATCTACCAAGGCGCAACTGGTGAGATAAACTACCGAATCGTGCGTTCGCGCCGTGCGGATTCTACCGCCGTTTGGCGCGACGATTCCACGTCCGCCATCGTTCTCACTTCAAATCTTGTCCGGCGTACATACGCCAACGTGCCTACGCTGGCGCTGCTCTTTCCCATACAGGAAGGACGGAGCTGGAACCCGGGCATCTTCACGCCCGACTCCAGCTCCCGCCGCTACGAGCGCGTGGGCCAGCCGATGACGCTGAGCACCGGCCGGCAATTCGCGCAGACGGTGCAAGTCGTTGATGAGCCGATGATTAGCGAAGTGGAGCGGAAGGAGCAGAGCGCCGCCTATGCTTGGAATGTGGGCTGCGTGTACCGCCACCGAGTCATTTTCGAGTACTGCAACCAGAACGAAGCCGGTCAGGGAATTTGCCAGATCGGTACCGGCTTCATTGCGCGCGGTTTTGAGCGCGAGGAGCAACTTCGGGCCTGGGGGCCGCGTTAGGCTCACATTCTGAACCGTATGCACGCTGGTCGCGCTCTTTCTATCCGCTATTCTCTGTCGCTTTTGCTCCGTTCAACCTCTGCACGGCTCATCTGGCTTCTGGCTAGTGGGTTGATTTTGGGGGTGATGGCTGGTTTAGCTGGTTGCCGTCGCGACCCCGACATTCCGCCGGCCCTAACCGACGAGCAGATCGGACGCGATTATTTTCCCTTCGAAACGGGCTATTTCTGGGTCTACGACGTGGAAGATCATCTGTGGGACAACAACATAGAGACCGTTACGCGGTTTCAGCTTCGCGAACGGGTCGATACGTTGTTTCGGGGTGCCTCCGGCGAAACGACGTACCGGATGGTTCGGTCGCGGCGCAACACGGTGCAGGATACCACTTGGCGCGATGATTCGGTCTTCGCCATCGTCATCACCCCGCAGCTGATTCGCCGAACTTCAAGCAACATCCCCACCATCGAGCTAACCTTTCCCGTGCGGGAAGGCCGTTTCTGGAATCTGAACGCCTTCTCCGCCCGCGATTCTGTCACCCGGACTTACGGGCCGCTCGATGAAGCGCTGGCGTTGCCGAACGGCCAGTCGTTCACAAAAACCGTCACCGTAACCGACGATGGCGAGGATAACGTCTACTTCCTGCGTGCCCAGAGCAGCACATACGCCCGGAAAATAGGTCGCGTGAGACGGATTCGGCGAACGTATGACTATTGTCAGGAATTCGACGAGCGGAATGTGGGTTGTACGGCCGGGGCCGGTGATTTCATCGTCCGCGGATTTGAACGTTTCGAATATCTTCGCGAATACGGTACGCGTTGGTAACGCGCTGCCAAGCTGTTTTTCCACCGGACGTCTGCCCGGTTCTTCACTGAAATTTCACGATTTTCTTCCCGTTCGAACTCCTTGATGAAGCTGCTACTACCTTCTGCTTGCACCGGCCGGACGCTGTTGCTCGCGCTCACCCTCACCGCAACCGCGTTCTCTGAAGCCGCTGCGCAGGGCACGGTTCGTCGGCATCTGGTGCAGTTCATCGACAAGACGGGGACGCCGTTCACGACGGCCCAACCGGCGGCCTTCATGTCGCCGCGCGCGATTCAGCGGCGCACTAACCAAAGCATCCCGTTCACGACGCGGGATTTGCCGCCGACGCCCAGCTACATTCAGCGGGTGCGCGACATTGCCGGTGTTCAGGTAATTTACCCGACCCGCTGGCTCAACGGTGTCATCGTGGAGTGCGATAGCGCCCGTTTGGCGCAGGTGCAGGGGCTGTCATTCGTGCGGGCCGCGCAAACCCTGAACCGCCCGGGAAAGGGGGGTAAGCCGGGGCGGGCGCAGCCGACGGTCAGCCGCAAAAACTCCATGGACTTGGAGCGCCCGAGCAGCCCGAACCCGTACGGCATCGCCTTCGCGCAAGCCGAGCAGATTGGGGTGCCCACGATGCACGCCGCTGGTTTCCGTGGCGATGGCATCCACATTGCCGTTTTCGATGCGGGTTTCCCAACAGTAGAGCAGATTCCGGCTTTTCAGGCCTTGTATCAGCAGAACCGCCTACTCTCGACGTTCGACGTTGTGCAGGGCGGCACCAACGTGTATAACACCCACCCGCACGGCACGTGGGTGCTCTCGACGATGGCGGCTGACCTACCGAATGCGTTCATTGGCACCGCCCCGAATGCGTCTTATCACCTGATTCGTTCTGAAGACACCCGCGCCGGCACCGAAACGCCCGCCGAAGAGGCCTACTGGCTGATCGGAGCGGAGTACGCCGATTCCGCCGGGGTCGATATCATCACCTCGTCGCTCGGCTACCACGATTTCGACCTGCCCGCCCGTAGCTATGTCTACGCCGACCTCAACGGCGAAACCCCGCTCATCACCCGCGCCGCCGACTTGGCCAGCGGCACGGGCATGCTGGTGGTGACCAGCGCCGGCAACGACGGCAACAACCCGTGGCGCTTCATCAGCGCACCCGCCGACGGCGACTCCGTGCTGACCGTTGGGGCCGTCGATTCCCTCGGATTCCGCGCCAGCTTTAGCTCGGTCGGGCCAACGGCCGATGGGCGCATCAAGCCGAATCTGGCTACGCAGGGGCAGGATGCGGCCGTCATTAACCCTGGCGGCGGGATTGGGCGCGGTAGCGGAACCTCGTTCGCCTGCCCGATTCTGGCCGGTATGGCGGCGGGTTTCTGGCAAGCCAACCCGACGCTGACTGCGCAGCAGGTCCGGCGCTTTCTGGAGCAGTCGGGCTCCCAAGCGAATAACCCCGATAACAGCATCGGATACGGAATTCCGAATTTCCGCCGCGCCTACAACCTCGCCAACCCCGGGAATCCGCTTCAGATTACGGAAGCGGGCGGTGGTCTTTCCGTGCCGGAGCTGTACCCGAATCCGGTTCCCGGCGCAGCTTTCACGTTGCGTCTGCCGAGCCGCATGAGCGGTCAGAAACTCACCGTGCGCCTCACCGATGCCATCGGCAAGCTTTTGAGCGAGCAGGAGATTACCACCGCCACGCCCGATTCCGTCGGCATCAGCGCGGGGCAGCCGGTCCTGAAGGCAGGGCTGTATTTCTGCACCGTGCGGGCCGCTTCCGGCGAGCAGCACACCCTACGGTTTGTAAAGAACTGAGCCGTTAGAGCCGTTTCTTTGTCGGTGGAATACGCTTTGGCCTGCGCGTCACGTTTATCCGCGGATTTGCTCGCCCTCTAGTTTCGCTGCTTTGCTACTCGCTCCTTCTTTACTGGCTGCCGATTTCGGCGCCCTGACCACTGAAATTCAACGGCTCCAAGCGCCCAACGCCGCCGATTGGCTCCACTGCGACGTGATGGACGGCCGGTTCGTCCCGAACATCTCTTTCGGGCTGCCCGTCATCGAAGCCATTCGCCGGGCCGCCGGCGATCTGCCGCTCGATGTTCATCTGATGATCGAAGAGCCGGGGCGTTATATCGACGCCTTTGCGCGGGCGGGTGCTCACAAAATCACGGTTCACGTGGAAGCGTGTCCGCATCTGCACCGCGTCATCGAGCAGATTAAGGCGGCCGGGTGCGCGTCGGGCGTGGCGCTGAACCCGCACACTCCGGTCAGTCAGCTGAGCGAGATTGCGGCGGATGTTGACTTGGTGCTGATTATGTCAGTCAATCCGGGTTTCGGTGGTCAGAAGTTCATCGAGCACACCTACCGGAAAGTAGCCGAAGCGCGCGCGCTGCTCGACCGTGTCGGGAGCCGGGCGCACCTTCAGGTCGATGGGGGAGTGGGACTGGGGAATATTGCCGCCCTCGGTCGGGCAGGCGCCGATTGCGTGGTGGCGGGCAGCAGCGTATTCAGCGGCGGCGACCCGCTCGGCGCGCTTGCCGCCTTACGGGTAGCTGCTTCTGCCGCCGTTTCTGACGCTCAGTAATGGGGAGCCGCTTTCATATGCTGCGGCTGTGGTTGCGCCTGTCGGTGGCTGCCACCGTGGCGGGCGGAACGCTCACGGTGATGCCAGCTTTCGCGCAAATCACTACGGCCACTATCACCGGTAAAGTGGTAGCTGCTGATGGCGGCACTTCGCTGGAACAGGTAGTGGTGGGTATCGTGGGCACTACCCGCGCTACTACCACCGATGCCAACGGCGCGTTTACGCTGTCAGTTGCCACCGATCAGGCCTTCGTTCTTGAAGCGCGGCGGCTCGGTTTCGCGCCGCTTCGCTTACCCGTGGCGGCGTTGTCGCCGGGCCAAAGTCGGGCGCTCGTGTTCCGGCTGCAAGCCACCCGCCTGAACGACGTGCAGGTCTATGGGCGCACCGACAATACCGACGTGCGCGAGCAAAATATCGTCAAAATCGACCCTCGTCTCACCAAAACCCTTCCTTCGCCGTTCGGCGAGTTCAACCGGGTATTGGCGACTTTGCCGGGCGTTCAGGCCTCGAACGAGCTGAGCAGCACCTACAACGTGCGCGGCGGCAACTACGACGAAAACCTGATCTACGTCAACGGCATCGAGATTTACCGGCCTTTTCTGGTGACGAGCGGTCAGCAGGAAGGGCTGTCGTTCATCAACCCCGATTTGGCCGATAAGGTCGTGTTCAGCTCCGGCGGCTGGCAACCCAAGTACGGCGACAAGCTCTCGTCGGTGTTGGCGGTGGAGTATAAGCGCCCGACCAAGTTCGGGGCGTCGGCGACGGGGTCGTTCACGGGCGGCGCGGTGCACGTTGAGGCGCCGTCGCGCAACGGACGCTTGACGTATCTCGGCGGCGTGCGCTACAAGGATTCGCGCTACGTGCTGCGGTCGCTGCAAACGCAGGGCAATTACTTCCCGCGCTTCTTCGATGCGCAGGCGTACATCACCGCCAACCTCGGCCCATGCGGCGATTCTACCCGCACGACGTTGGCCGTTCTCGCCAGCGGAGCCCGCAACGATTACCGCTTCGAGCCGACCAATCAAGTCACCACCTTCGGCACGATCAATAAGGTGGTGCGATTGACGATTGGGTACGACGGTCGCGAGCGGATGCAGTACGATACTTGGCAGGGCGGCCTCAACCTCACGCACCGCTTCCGCAGCAATCTTTCCACCGAGCTGATTGCGTCGTACGTCCGCAGCGATGAGCGAGAGTTTCGGGATGTGGAAGCCGGTTTCCGCTTCAGCGACGTCAATACCGACCCCGAATCGGAAGGCTTCAACCAACCCATTCGGCAGCGCGACGTTGGCTCACGCTTCAACCACGCCCGCAACGTGCTGCGCGCGCGGATCGCCACGTCGGAGCTGCGCGCCAATTGGCAGCCCGCGCCGGGTCACCGCGTACTGGCTGGGCTTAAAACCGGCGTAGAGCGCATTACCGACCAGCTCAACGAGTACGGCTTCCTCGATTCCGCTGATTACGTCAACGACCTCACTAACCTGTTTACCACGCTGGAGTTGTCGTCGGAGCGTATCCAAGGGTACGTGCAGCATACGTGGGATATTGATTCGAGCCGAACCCTTACCTACGGCGTGCGGGTACATAATTGGTCGGTCAACGGCCAGACCGTGGTATCGCCGCGCGCGCAGTACAGCTGGCGGGCGCGCAAGCCGGGCCTGACGTTCCGGGTGGCGGGCGGACTGTATCAGCAGCCGCCGTTTTACCGCGAGCTGCGCAACTTGGAAGGGCAGCTCAACCGCAACCTGCGGGCGCAGCGCTCTTATCATCTCACGGGCGGCACCGCGTATGAGTTCAAGCAGTGGGGGAGACCCTTCCTGCTCACCACTGAAGTCTACGCCAAGTATATCACCGACGTGGTGCCTTACGACGTCGATAACGTCCGGCTACGCTATTTCGCCCAAAACAACGCCACCGCTTACGCCGCCGGGGCCGATATCCGCCTGAGCGGCGAGTTCATCAAGGGCGCCGAATCGTGGTTCAGCCTCGGGGTTCTGACCACTCGCGAGCGAATCACCGATTCCGCCGGGCTGTATCCCAAACGCTACATCCGTCGCCCAACCGACCAGCGCGTCCAGCTCGGCGTCATGTTCCAAGACCACCTGCCGAGCAACCCCACGTTCCGCCTTCAGCTGTTCAACGTAATCGGCACGGGCCTGCCATTCTCCCCACCGAACGAGCCGCAGTTCCGCGGCACCACCAAGCTCTCGCGCCTCTATTGGCGCACCGATATTGGCTTCGCGAAGCTCATCGCCCTTGATGCGGGTGAAGGGAAAGTGCGTCTCCGCTCACTCTGGCTCAGCTTCGAGGTGCTGAACCTGCTCGCCAAAAACAACCTGATTTCTTACAACTACGTGCAGGATACCGACGGTATCACGTACGCCGTGCCCAATTACCTCTCGCAGCGCATCTTCAATCTGCGCGCGGTGGCCACGTTTTAGCGAGCAGTTTCAGGATTGAAGTAACCAAAAAGGCGCGACTCAAGTCGCGCCTTTTTTGGGTCTTTACGGAAGCAGTCTGAGCCGACCAGCGGGACTTATTGCTTGATTTTCCATTGCGCGACCGCCAGCCGCATGTCCGGCTCTAGCACGGCGTAGGTAGTCGGGAGGGCAGCGGCGGCAGGGGAGGAGGTAGAGGCTTTTTCGCCGAGCTGCATCGCGGCACGGGTGAGTTGAATTGCCGTGCGATACTCGTCTTTCTGTGCCAATAGCCGCGCCTTAACCCACGTATTGTAATAGTTCTGCTGAATCGCGATGGAGCGGTTCAGGAGGTTAAGCGCCAGCTCGTGCTCCACGTCGTTGCGCACGAGGTACTCGGCGGCTTGGGTCAGAAGGAGCCAATCATCGGGCTTGGCGCCCGCTACGGCGCGCTTGATGTTCGCCACAGCCTTCGGAATCACTTCGACTTCCAGCGGAATCTCGACGCGCTTGCGTTCCCAGCTCAATTCCAGCGTAGTGGCGTTTGGGCGCACATCGGCGAACGTATAGCGCAGCGTTTCGGTGAACGGAGCAGCTTTGATGCTCACGGGTACCCGATAAACGTCGGCTTGCGGGTCGTAGCCGTCCGTGCCCCAGCGAGCGGTATCGCGGTTGAAGATGGCGTAGGCCGTGACCGAGTCGGTCGGGAGCGTATAGAAAGCGTATTGGCCTGCCGGAATCCGTTGTCCGCCGGCGATCACATCGTCTTCGAACTTGATCCGCGTGCTCTGGTTGGCCCCCGCGCGCCACACCTGCCCGTAAGGCACCAATTTCCCCCAAACCGCCCGCCCTTTGACGCCCGGCGCGTGATACGTCACGCTCACTTCTGTCAGCCCGACGATCTGCGTCACCTTCGCTAGGGGAGATGCTTGCGGCAGTGCCAACTGTGCTTGTGCCGTACCGGCCCACGCGCCGGCAGCTACGATAAGCAGACTTTGGAAGTAAAATCGAATGCTCTTCATTACAACAAGGCGCTATGAGTGAAGCAGAGTGGTTGATAAGCCAGAAGGTTGGATCAGGATTCCCTCTCGACCGCCGATTAGTCAATCATGAACCAATCAGGTGCCGCTTAGAAGTGCAAAAATCTGCGACTTTCGAGCATAATCCAAAAATACGCCAACAGTGACCCGGAGTACGTTCGTGTAGTTTACATAATTTGTCGACTACCCGATTTCAGCCAAAAACGCCCCAATCATCAGGGGAGGTGTTGGCGGGGAAGATGCCCATCCACGCCCGAAACTGTTTTTGAAACACGAGCAGCTCCGCGTCGATCAGGTCGGCGTAGTCCGTGGGCAGCACATAGGTGCCATCCACGTTTATTAAGGCTTTCATGGTGTGCATATGTTCCCAGGCGCGAACGGCGTGGTGGCGCACGTGGGCCGCAGTATCCATAAGCGGCAGCCGATCGGTGTCAGCCAGAGCGCCGGCTTGCCGGATCGTGTAGCCAACGGCCATCAGGCTATCGGCGAGCTGCTCTTTGAGCATTTCGTACCACTCGAACATCTCGTCCATCTCCCAAGTGTCTTGGCCGGGTTCTGCTACGTCGCGCATCTGCTCGGCATTCGTCGGGTCATCGTTGATAGAAGGCACCGCCAGACTGTACACCAGCCGCCATTGCTCATACAAGGCTTTGGTGGCTACATACAGCGGCTCGTCCGGCGTCCGGAGCGTTTGCCCTTTGCGGAGGAGCTTTTCCTGGTAATCGTCATCACCGAAGTAATCTTCGTCGTTCCATTCGGGCAGTTGAGTCAGATCGTCGAGCATACAGAAAGACGTAAGGGTTGAGAAGCTGGATTGACGAACAAAAATGCAGTAAATAGATTCAACTTGTCTTGACCTATAATTTATATTATGTAAAGTAGTGTTTTCAAACAAATAGGGTAGCCATTTCGTGACTACCCTATTTGTTATCCATCAGGTTCGCCAGTCTTCACGGCTGGCTATTGACCGTTACTACTTCTTCGGACACTCCTGCGCGATCTTGTCTACGCGCTCTGCGTCGGGAAGCTTGTTGAGCGCCACGTACGCTTTCTGCAACGACGTCAGCGTACCCTTGTCGCAGGCTTTCAGCGCGAGGGCGGCTTCGAAGAACGGTACCGATTTCGTGAAGTACATCTTCGCGTCGGTCTCCATCTTCGCAGCGGCTGGTTTCTTTGATTCCGCCAGCGAGAGCTTGTTGTACTTGTTGCGCAGCTCGGCGCCACGGTTGAACTGGTAAACGCCGAGGTTGAACTGGGCGTCGAAGTTCGTCGGGTCCGCGTCGATGGCTTGCTGGTACACGGCTACGGCCTGGTCAGGCTTGCCGGTTTTATCATACAACGACCCCAGCACGGCGTACAGGTTCGAGTTCTTCGGATCGACCTTGATGGCGTTCTGAATCTTGTCGATGGCCTCTTTCTCCTGCCCCATCTTCAGCATCAGGCTGATTTCCTGGAGCATGAAGTCCTTGTTGGTCGGGTAAGCCGCCAACGCCTCGCGAGCGATGGTGATCTGGGTGGCATCCGGCTTTTCGCGGTTCAAGCGCATCAGCGTGCCGTAAATATCGACTTTCGTCTTATTCGAGATCGGCGTCGTCAGGGCTTTGCGGTAAGCGCCTTCTGCGCCTGCCACATCCTTCTTCGCTTCGTAGGCATAGGCCGAGTAGAGCGAAACGATCGTATCCTGCGGGTTGATGCTGGCAGCCAAGTCATAAGACTTGATAGCCGCATCGAACTTTTGCCCAGCCGTCGTTGGGTCGCTGTCTTTCAGCTTGTTACCATCATTGAAAGCCGTTACGCCGGCATTGAACGCAGCGCCGTACAGGCCGCGCATCTTCTCCTTGGCTTGCGGGGCGTACTCCTTGCCTTTCTCATCGTACTGAATGGCCTTCTGGTACGATTCGTACGCAATCTGCGCGGCATTCGCTGGCGCGGTCTTGCTATAGATCGGGTGAGCGAGCATCCCCTCGTAGATCTCACCGCGCGTGTACCACGTTTTGGCCTTCGTAGAGGTTTTTTCGTCGGTGATAGCCTTGTCGATTTCGAGGCGAGCCTTGTCGAGCGTACCGGCGCGCTGGAGCATAATGGCGTTCGTGACGGCCGCAGTCTGGGCCAACACCGGGGCGGCAGTCAGCGCGGTCAATGCCAGCGCGAGCACAACGGAAGAACGAGTCATTCGGAAAAAAATGGAGTTAAAAAAATTCGACCGGACACCGATATGGGCGGCGCCCGGTCGGGAAGTAAACAAAGGTCGGACCATCGGCCCGGAAGGCTCAATTATTCGTCGGTTGCGTCGTCAGCGGTTGCGGTGGTTTCCGCAGCTGACTCCGTCGTTTCATCAGCAGTGACTGCTACTGAAGCGGTAGCTTCTTCTGTCGAACCGGTGGCGATATCACCCGTCAGGTCTTCCGGGTCTTTATCATCGGCGGCGACGTGGGCGACGGAAGAAATCGCGTCCCCCTCCCCTAACCGAATCACGCGCACGCCTTGCGTAGCGCGGCCTAAAACGGGCACACCAGCCACCGCCGTGCGGATGGTGATGCCGGAGCGGTTGATAATCATCAAGTCATCACCTTCCGTGACGTTCTTGATGGCCACCAACGCCCCGGTTTTCTCGGTGACCTGCATCGTTTTGATGCCCTTGCCGCCGCGCTTCGTCGTGCGGTACTCGCCGATCTCGGAACGTTTGCCGTAGCCGTTTTCGCTGATGACGAGCAGAGTTTCCTTCTCCGCATCGCTCACGCAAACCATCCCGACCACGCGGTCGCGGCTCGCGGCGGCTTCTTCGGAAGTAGTTTCTTCTTCTGACACGCTCACGTTCCCGTCAACGTCCACTTCTTCCGTATCCTCTTCCTCAGCGCGGGCGTTGAGCGAGATGCCGCGCACGCCGGTGGCGCCACGGCCCATCGGGCGCACGTTGGTTTCGGGGAAGCGAATGGCGCGGCCGGAGCGCAAAGCCATCACGATATCCGACGACCCGTTCGTGAGACAAACGTCGAGCAAACGGTCGCTTTCGTTGATGTTGATCGCGATGATACCCGCCGTCCGAGGCCGCGAGTACGCTTCGAGGGTCGTCTTCTTAATCACGCCCTGCTCGGTGCAGAACACCAAGAAGGTATTCGCCAGATAATCCGGCGAGGTGAGGTTCCGAACGGGTAGCACGGCGCGCACTTTATCGTCGCCGAGGTCGAGGACGTTCTTTAGATGCTGACCCTTGGCGGTTTTACCGGCTTCGGAAATCTGGTGGACTTTCTTCCAGAAGCAGCGCCCGCGCTCAGTGAAGAACAGCAGATACGCGTGCGTGGACGCCACGAACAGATGCTCGTTGAAGTCTTCCTCCTTCGCCGTCCCGACGCCGCGCGCGCCGATACCGCCGCGCCCTTGCGCCCGGTATTCCGCCAGTGCCGTGCGCTTGATGTAGCCGACGTTCGAAATCGTGACGACCATCGGCGCCTCCTCGATGAGGTCTTCGTCTTCGAGGTCGGCCGCGTCGTACTCGATGCTCGTGCGGCGGGCGTCGCCGAAGCGGTCGCGCAGGTCGACTAGCTCATCGTGGATGATCTGGTTTTGCAGCGTCTGCGACGCGAGGACGTCGAGGAAATAGGTAATCGCCTTCTCCAGCTCACCGTACTCTTCGTCGAGCTTCTCGCGCTCCAGCCCGGTCAGGCGTTGGAGACGCATATCGAGAATCGCGCGGGCCTGAATCTCGGACAACCCGACCGGCGTGGCGCCTTCCGTGGTGGTGGTTTCGAGACGCTGCGCAAGCTGGCTGCGCGTGAACGGCTTATCGACGAAAAACTCCATCAACGCCGCCCGCGCCGCGTCAGCGTCCGGCGACTTACGAATCAGCTCGATGACTTGGTCTAGGAAATCCAAGGCGCGCAGCAGGCCTTCCAGAATGTGGGCGCGCTTGCGGGCTTCGGCCAAATCGTACTTCGTCCGGCGCACCACTACATCCTGCCGGTGCTCGACGAAGTGCAGAATCAGGTCGCGCAGGTTCAGCGTCATCGGGCGGCCCTTCACGAGCGCCACGTTGTTGACCCCAAACGACGATTGGAGCTGCGTCTTCTTATACAGATGATTGAGGACGATAGCGGCCGATTCGGTCGATTTCACCTCGTACACAATCCGCATCCCGTCGCGGTCCGACTCGTCACGCAAATCCGAGATGCCCTCGATTTGCTTGTCGTTGATGAGCTCGGCGGTCTTCTGAATCATCGTCGCCTTGTTCACCATATAGGGAATCTCGGTGACGATGATGCGCTCGCGCTGGTTCGGCCCGTAGGTTTCGATGGTGGCTTTCGCGCGCACCACTACCCTACCGCGCCCGGTGCGCAGCGCCTGCTTCACGCCCTCAGCGCCGTAGATGATGCCGCCCGTCGGGAAGTCGGGCGCCGTGACGTGCTCCATCAGCTCATCGACGGTGATGTCGTGGTTCGCGAGGTACGCCAGAATGCCGTTCACCACCTCCGTGAGGTTGTGGGGCGCCATATTGGTGGCCATCCCCACGGCAATCCCTGTGGTGCCGTTGATGAGCAAGTTGGGCAGCTTCGCGGGGAGCACCGACGGCTCCTGCAACGAGTCATCGAAGTTCGGCTGAAAATCGACGGTGTTCTTCTCCAGATCACCGAGCAGCTCATCGGCAATGCGCTTGAGGCGCGCCTCGGTGTAACGCATTGCGGCAGGCGAGTCGCCGTCAACCGAGCCGAAGTTCCCTTGGCCGTCGACGAGCGGGTAGCGCAGGCTCCACTCTTGGGCCATCCGCACCATCGTATCATACACCGAGCTATCGCCGTGCGGGTGGTACTTCCCGAGCACCTCACCCACGATACGGGCCGATTTCTTGTGGGCGCGATTGTAGCTCACGCCCAGCTCGCTCATTCCATAGAGGACTCGCCGGTGGACGGGCTTCAAACCGTCGCGTACATCGGGCAAGGCACGCGAAATGATGACCGACATCGAGTAATCGATGTACGCGCCACGCATCTCATCCTCAATGTTGATGGGAATGATGCGCTGGATTTCTTCGGACATACTGAGCAGGTTCAGAGTAGAATCTTGGCTGGAAGGCACCGCGCCAACCAGCCCTCTCCCCCGCCGCCTGTTGGGCTGGGGGCATTCGATAGGTAACGTTTCCGGGGGTAAAAATAGCTCCTTTCCACCCGATTTGCCGTGCTTTTTGGTAGAAATCCTTTTGCTTTTTGTTGGTAGTTTTATTCGTTATGATAAGTTGAAATCGACATCGATCATAGAAAGACTGAATCTTAGGCTTCTGTGTGGAATCGGCTGCTATTTGGACGCCGTTTGTCTACCGTGCGGCTGCCTTCCGGTTGTCGCTTGGCTATGGTTTAGCTACCGTTTGGCAATCCGGTTACCGGAAATAGTGCGTTGCGCGGCGCTCCGAAACCGCGCGTCGTCGACGGATGAGCGGGTGGCGTGCTTGGTGGCGCGGCCCTGTACGCGGGCGCGCCAACGCTCCCAGGAGCTTCTTTTCAGCTCCTGCCGCATTAAGGCGATGACTTGTGCTTCCGTCAGGCCGAATTGGAGCTTGATTGCCTCGAAGGGGGTGCGGTCTTCCCACGCCATCTCGATGATGCGGTCGGTATCGGCGGCGGAGAGGCTTTGGGCGGGCATTTGGGGGAGACTGGGCGGGTTCCCCGGTGTAATCGCTGGTGGTGGGGGTTTGTTTAACGCGGGGTTGGCGACTTCTGTGCCGCCGTTGCTCAACCGCGTTCCCCACCCCGACCCTGCAGGCCACCCCTCCCCCTTCGGGGTTGGGGAGTTTGATTGCTAAAATCTGAACCGGGCTTTCTCGTTGGTTTTCTTCTTCTCGGTGGGCTTGCGGTATGGTAGCTTCTCGCCGATGTGCGGGTTTTGCATCTTGTACCACGGCTGGCCACGGAACTCGACGCCTTCGTGCATGTGCTTTTTGCGGACGTGGCACGAGAGGATGGGGCAGTTGCCGCGCCCAATCGGGATGTAAAGCCGCGAGTTGAACGTGAAGCCGACGCCGATTTCGAAGGTGGTGGCGCGGTAAACGTCGGTTTCAGCATAAGCCGCCCGGCCTACGCGAAACCCGACGTTTACGTAGGAACGACGCGTCTCCAAGACTGAGGTTACAGGTAGCGACGCTCCGGCACCGATTGACAGTTCCGAGACCGTACGCGATAGCTCTTCGACGGGCTTGTTATCGAGGCGGACACCGGCGCGATACGTGATGCGGCGGATGTATTGCTCGGCGTTGACGCCGCCCGGCGTGTACTCACCGGCGGCGCCGAGGCTGAGGGAGTTGTTGTACTGCGCCAGCCCCGACCACGTGCGGTACTTGTTCCAGCGCTGCCACGACGCATCGACGCCGATCCGCCATTTACGGTCGTCGCTCACGCTCAGGCCGCCGCGCAGGAGCAGCGGAATGCGGGTCGAGACGCGCGCCAAGCCCCCTCCCCCAGCGTTGCCTTCAACGGAAGGTTCTCCAGCGGTGCTCAGCGGCAGTGAATACGTGGCGCTGAACCCGGAACGAAGCGTCAGGGTCTGAGTGAGGCGCATCCGCTGGGAAATGGCGCCCGTCAGGCGCCACGACCGTAACCGTCCCGAATCCGACCAGCGCGTCGTAGAATCGACGCCGCTCACTGGGATGTAACGCGTGAAGCTGGCGGCGGAAAACGACCCCGTCAGGTAATCAATCTGAATTCCGCCGGTGAGGTTCGGCAGCATGGTGAAGCCAGCCCCTAAGCTGTATTGCCGCAGCTTGGCCGCGCCCGACGCGGTGCGGGTCAGTATATCGGGCGCGACTACCGGGCCCGTAGTCGGTAGCACCCGGAAGGAGCTTTCGATGGTGGTGAACTCGTAGGGCAGCACCGGCTGATATGCCGCCCGCACTACCAGCGAGCCGGAAAGCAGCGGATACGAGACGCGCATCCCGGGAATCCGGAACTTGCTCAGCGGCGCCGACCGCGTGACCGTATTATCGGGCTGAGGACGGTCGAAATACGTGCGGCCTTGCGTCCAGAAGCTCAAATCGGCGTCGATGAGCAGGTTTTGGGAGCCGTAGGGCAGCAGGGCGATGTTGTAATCGTTGATGAACGACTCATCTGCGAGCGCCATCCCGACGCCGTTCAGGCCAATGGCGCGGACGGAGCCGAAATTCTGATTCAAATTCGTTAGCCCCAACCCGTACGTCAGCGGATAGGGCGCGCGCTGCGGCGACGGCTGTGCCCACGCGGCGGTGAGCGGCAAGGCAATGGCCGCCAGCGGCAGGAAACGGAGAAATGGAAGGCGCATCATCGGGCGGCAAAGGTCGGCACGCGGGCGGGGTAACGCACGGCGGGAGCGAAATGATGCGCGGCATTCCACAGAAACCCTGCGCGTGCCTGTCACTTGCTGAACTGGCATCGACGGACGACACTCGGACGCAATCGATTCCGAAGTGTGAATTTTGTGACGAAGACGCCGTTTCAGCCCACAACTTCGTAACGAGACCCGCGTACGATTGCCACCTTTTCGACGGTTTGCGGGGGGAGCTTGGCGGCTGTTCCTTTATACTCGGAATCTGCTCGCTTCCCTCACTTTTCATCCCCGATTCCGATGCCATTCACTAAAGTGCTCGTCGCCAACCGTGGCGAGATTGCTATCCGCGTGCTGCGGGCCTGCTCCGAGCTGGGCATTCCGACGGTGGCGGTTTACACCTACGAGGACCGCTACTCGTTGCACCGCTACAAGGCTGATGAGGCCTACCAGATAGGGCGCGACGATGAGCCGCTCAAGCCTTACCTCGACATTGATGAGATTTTGCGCGTAGCCCGGGAAAATGGTGTGGATGCCATTCATCCGGGCTACGGTTTTTTATCGGAGAATGCGGGATTTAACCGGGCGGTCCGGGCAGCGGGGATTACGTTCGTCGGCCCCAGCCCCGATGCGATGGAAGCCCTCGGCGATAAAGTGCGGGCGAAGGAAGTGGCCCTCTCCTGCCAGATTCCGCTCATCGAAAGCAATATCGAACCGCTCACCGAGAAGAGCATCGCGCTGCGCGAAGCCAATCGCATCGGGTATCCGCTGATGCTGAAAGCGGCGAGCGGCGGCGGCGGACGCGGGATGCGCGTGGTGCGGAGCGATGAGCAGCTCGACGCGGCCTACGACGAAGCCCGCTCCGAAGCATTCAAGGCGTTCGGCGACGATACGGTTTTCCTCGAAAAATTCGTCGAGGCGCCGAAGCATATCGAGGTGCAGATTGTGGCCGACCGGCACGGAAACGTGCAGCACCTCTTCGAGCGTGATTGCTCGGTGCAGCGGCGGTTCCAGAAGGTGGTGGAAGTGGCGCCCGCGCCGAGCCTGCCCGAGCATCAGCGGCACCTGCTCTATGAATATGCGCTGCGGATTGCCCGCGCCGTGAAGTACGATAACGTCGGGACCGTCGAGTTCCTCGTGCAGCCCGATCAGGATAAGCTGTATTTCATCGAGGTGAACCCGCGGATTCAGGTCGAGCACACCGTAACGGAGATGATTACGGGGATCGACCTCATCAAAACGCAGCTCTACATCGCGGCGGGCTACCGGCTCGAATCGGCAGAAATCGGGATGGGACCGAACGACCCACGCCTCAATGCGGGCTTCGCGATTCAGTGCCGAATCACGACCGAAGACCCCGAAAACGACTTCAAGCCCGATTATGGCACCATCGTGGCGTACCGGGATGCCGGTGGGTTCGGCATCCGTCTCGACCAAGGCTCGGTGTATGCCGGGGTGCAGGTTTCGCCGTTCTTCGACTCGCTGCTCGTGAAGGTTTCCGCCCACGCGCCGACGCTCGCGGGCGCCGCGAGCAAGCTGATGCGGACGCTCGACGAGTTCCGTGTGCGCGGCGTCAAGACGAATATCCAATTCCTGCAAAACATCATTCAGGCGCCGGATTTCGTGCAGGGCCGCGCGACGGTCGATTTCATCAAAGACCACCCCGAGCTGTTCAAGCTACGCGGGCGCCGCGACCGGGGCACGAAGCTCCTGCAATACATCGGCGACGTCATCGTCAACCGCAACCCCGATGTGCCCGCCAAAACCGTGGCCGCCGCGCGCGTGGCGGGCAAGGTGCTGCCGCGCCCCCGGATGCCCGCCATCTCAGCGGAAATGCTTAGCGCGCCGCCGCCCGACGGCACCAAGCAGAAGCTCACCGAGCTGGGGCCGGAAGGCTTCGCGAAGTGGCTCCGCGCCGACCCGCTCATCCATTACACCGACACGACGCTCCGCGACGCGCACCAAAGCCTGCTCGCCACGCGGGTACGGTCCCATGACCTGATTAAGCCGCTGGCGCGGTTTGCGCGGCTCCATCCGCAGACGTTTTCGCTTGAATGCTGGGGCGGCGCGACGTTCGATGTGGCGCTGCGGTTCCTGCACGAAGACCCGTGGGACCGCCTCTCGCGCCTGCGCTTCTTCGCGCCGAACATCCTGTTGCAGATGCTGATTCGGGGTGCGAACGGCGTCGGGTACAAGGCGTATCCGGATAACCTGACGGAGAAATTCGTCGAGAAAGCGTGGGAAACGGGCGTCGATGTGTTCCGCATCTTCGACTCGCTCAACTGGATGAAGGGGATGGAATCGTGCATCGGGTTCGTCAGAAACCGCACGAAAGGCCTCGCCGAAGCGTCCATCTGCTACACCGGCGACATTCTCGACCCGAAGCGCTCGAAGTACTCGCTGGCGTATTACCTCCAGCTCGCGAAGCAGATTGAGGATGCTGGGGCGCACATCCTCTGCATCAAGGATATGGCGGGGCTGCTGAAGCCGTACGCCGCCAAAGAGCTGGTGACGGCGCTGCGCGAAACGGTGAAAATGCCGATTCACCTGCACACGCACGACACGTCGTCGCTACAGGCCGCGACCTATCTGCAAGCCATCGAGGCGGGCGTGAACGTGGTGGACGTGGCGTTGGGGTCGTTGTCGGGCCTGACGTCGCAGCCCAATTTCAACTCCCTCGTCGAGGCGCTGCGGCACACGCCGCGCCACCGCGAGTTCGACCAAAAATCCCTCAACGAGTTCAGTACCTATTGGGAAGGCGTGCGCGAGCTGTACTACCCGTTCGAGGCCGATTTGAAGGCCGGAACGAGCGAGGTTTTCCAGCACGAGATTCCCGGCGGGCAGTATTCGAACCTGCGCCCACAGGCGGCGAGCCTCGGTTTGCTCGACCGCTTCGAGGAAGTGAAGCAGCGGTTTCAGGACGTGAATATGCTCTTCGGCGACATCGTGAAGGTGACGCCCAGCTCGAAGGTCGTCGGGGATATGGCGCTCTTTATGGTCAGCAATAACCTGACGCCTGAAGACGTGCTGCTCAAAGGCCAAACGCTCTCGTTCCCGGACTCGGTCGTCGAGCTGCTCCGCGGCGACATCGGTCAGCCGGAAGGCGGCTTCCCGAAACGGCTCCAGAAAATCGTCCTCAAGGGCGAAAAACCCTACACCGACCGCCCCAACGAGCACCTCAAGCCGATTGATTTCGACCAGGAATGGGCCGCGTTCCAAGAGACGCACCCCGGCGCCGAGTTCACCGACCTCCTCAGCAGCCTCCTCTACCCGAAAGTCTTCGCCGATTATTGGAAGCACCGCCAAACCTTCGGCGAAGTGTGGGTGCTGCCGTCGCCGGTCTTCTTCTACGGCCTGCAACCCGGCGAGGAAGCCGTCATCGATATGGCGCGCGGCCACACCATCGTCGTCAAGCTTAACTCCGTGAGCGAACCCGACGCCGACGGCAACCGCACCGTCTTCTTCACTTTCAACGGCCAAAGCCGCGCCCTCCTCGTCAGGGACCGCAACGTCGAGTCGACCCGGAAAACCAACCCAAAAATCGACAAAGCCAATCCCGCTCAAATCGGCGCGCCCCTCCAAGGCCTGCTGAGCAAGGTGATGGTGGAAGTCGGGCAGAAAGTGGAAGCCAACCAGCCGCTCTTCATCATCGAGGCGATGAAGATGGAATCGACCATCACCGCCCCGCAAGCCGGCACCGTGAAAGCCGTCAGCTTGGCGGGCGGCACGCTCGTTCAGGCCGATGATTTGGTGGTGACGCTCGGGTAACATCCCCCTCTAAAGCACCCTTTCCCCCGCACCGCCCGGTCCCGAAAACGCTTCGGAGCCGGGCGGTGCCCGTTAACCCGTTTCCGTTCTCAAAAGACCAATTGCTGCCATCAGAATGCAAACAGTTCTTGGAAAAAGATATTCTAAAGGCGGCAAAAGATGTTCTGAAGCCGGCAAATCATCTTCTGGAGAGGGCGAAGAAGCTTCTGAAACCGGCGGTTCTTCTTCTGAAATCGGCGAAAGAGCATCGGGTTTTGGCAAAGGGATTTCTGGGGAGAGCGCCGCCCCTTCTGAGTGCGGCAAATCCCAATCAACCCGAATTCCCCGCCCCCTTGGGGGAGGGGTGGCCCGCAGGGCCGGGGTGGGGAACGCGGTTGGGCACGGCGGTTACAGCAACGCGGTTATGTGCGCCACAGCCACATGCGGGCGGGCACAAGGCCGCGCCCCTACAGGCGTATTGCCGTTGAAACCGGCACCGAGACGGTGCCGGATACCCACAACGTACCCGGCACCGTCTCGGTGCCGGTGGCTGGGCGTTGACCCGCCACCCCCGAAACCCGTAGGGGCGCGGCCTTGTGCCCGCCCGCATGCGGTTGTGCTACGCAGCTGAGCTATGGTGGCTGAGCAAACGCGAGGTTGGGCTGTCCCCCCACCCCGGCCCTGCGGGCCACCCCTCCCCTCCGGGGCGGGGAATCTGTTTTTGCTATGCGCCCTCGCCACACGTCGCAGCATTTCGGTTTTCTATCGACACAACCACCCTACTTATCGTGAAACGGATTTATTAAGCAGAGCGCGGGGTCAGCTTTGTGCGCAGCCCGCCCGAAACCGGGGCTTACGGGCTGTTATCCCTAGTGATGCCACTCCCCGACCCTGTTTCCTTTCGAAAGACCTTCACCGTGCCCGTCGCCAGCTGGCGATACTTGCTAGCGGGGCTGCTGATTACGCTGCTGAGCCAGTCGCACGCAGCAATTGCCCAAACCCCAGCGCGCGTTACCATCAGCGGCACCCTCAAGGATGCGCGGACCGGCGAAGACCTCTCCGGCGCCACCGTGCGGCTCGTGGAGCTGCCGAGCGTCGGGACGACGGCGAACGCGTATGGCTTTTTTACGCTCACGGTGGCGCCCGGCGATTACACCCTTGAAGCATCGTTCATCGGGTATCAGCCGCTGCGGCAGGCGGTGGCGCTGCGCCAAAACACCCGCCTCGATTTGCGCCTCACGACCGGCGAGCAGGGACTCGCGGAAGTAGTGGTCACGGCGAAGGCGACGGATGCGCCCGCCGCCCGCGCCCAGCTCGGCGTCGAGTCAATCGACCTGAAGCAAATCGCGAAAGTGCCGGTGCTGTTCGGCGAGAAAGACGTTTTGAAGACCTTGCAACTCCTGCCGGGCATCAAATCGGCGGGCGAAGGGAGCAGCGGATTCTCTGTGCGCGGCGGTGGGCTCGACCAAAACTTGATTCTGCTCGATGAAGCGCCGGTTTATAACGCCTCACATTTACTCGGCTTTTTTTCGACGTTTAATTCCGATGCGCTGAAGGATATGACCGTCTATAAAGGCGGGATGCCCGCGCAATACGGCGGACGGCTGTCGTCGGTGGTGGATTTGAAGATGAAGGACGGCAATAACCAGCAGTTACACGGAAGCGGCGGTATTGGTCTGATTGCCTCGCGACTGGCGCTGGAAGGTCCGCTGGGGAAGCAGGAAAAAGGGTCGTTTCTGGTGACCGGGCGGCGCACGTACGCCGACGTTTTTCTCGCGGCTTCTTCCGATGAGACCATCAATCAATCGACGCTTTATTTCTACGACCTCAACGCCAAGGCAAACTACAAGCTATCCGACCATAACCGCGTGTACCTGTCGGCCTATCTGGGGCGCGATGTACTCGGCCTGAGCGAGTCGTTCAGCAACAGTTACGGCAACCAAACCGCCACCCTGCGCTGGAATCATCTGTTTACGGACAAGCTCTTCTCGAACACGTCGCTCATCTACAGCAAGTACAGCTACCAGATTGTGATTGGCGCGAGCGATGATGCGCAAATCAATATCGACTCAAAAATCCGAGATTTTAATCTAAAGGAAGACCTGGAATATTACCCCACCGCCGACCAAACCATTAGGTTCGGCGGACAAGTAATTCATCACACGATCACGCCGGGGAAAATCACGAGTACCGGCGCCACGAACAGCGTCGTCAATAACACCGAAGACCAGACGAATCGCTCGCTCGAATCGGCCGCTTACGTCTCCCACGATTGGCAGGCCACGCCGCGCCTTGCCTTCACCACCGGCCTGCGCCTGTCGGCGTTCACGCTCCTCGGCCCCAACACGCTCTCCACGTATGATGCCGACGGTGACGCCGTGACCACCACCGATTACGCCTCCGGCGAGGCCATCAACACGTATTTCCGGCTGGAACCGCGCTTCGCCACCAGCTTTCAGCTCACCGAAAGCACTACCCTCAAGGCCGGTTACGCCCGCAACGTGCAGAATCTGCACCTGATGAGCAACACGACGTCATCGTCGCCGACGGACCTCTACATCCCCACTTCGCTGAACGTGAAGCCCGAGCTGGCCGACCAGATTTCGACTGGATATTACCGCACGTTCGGTGCGAAAACGTGGGCTTTTTCGGCGGAAGTATATTATAAATGGCTCCAAAACCAGATTGATTACCGCGACGGCACCGAGCTGCGCGGGAATCTGGACGTCGAATCGACGCTGCTCTACGGCAAAGGCCGCGCATACGGCATGGAGCTGCTGCTGAAAAAGGAGACCGGGCGCCTCACCGGCTGGGTCGGGTACACGCTGAGCAAGACCGAGCGGCAATTTGTGGGCATCAACGACGGCGCGTGGTTTAATGCCAGGTTCGATAGGCCGCACGACGTGTCGGTGGTCGCGATTTATCAGCTCACGCCGAAATGGAGCCTGTCCGGGACGTGGGTGGCGAGTACGGGGAACGCCGTGACGTACCCGGTCGGGAAGTACGCCGTCGGCGCCGACCGGGTGGTGACGTATTACGGCCTCCGCAACGCCGAGCGGATGCCCAGCTATCAGCGCCTCGACCTCGGCGCGACGTTCGAGCCGACTCAGAAGCACCGCCGCTGGAAGAGTAGCTGGTCGTTCTCGGTGTACAACGCGCTGGCCCGCGAAAACCCCTACAGCATTCGGTTCGAAACCGACCCCAACGACGCCTCGCGCACCCGCGCTGTGCAAACGTCGCTCTTCAAGCTCGTGCCGTCCGCTACCTACAACTTTTCCTTCTAACTGCCCGTGTCTGCCCTAGCTACCTCTGCATTTGCCTTTTCCCGCGTTCGCCGCACGCTAATCGCCGCCGCTCTCCTATCGCTGACGGCGTGTGAGAAAGTGATTGATGTCGATTTGAAATCAGCTGACCCGAAGCTCGTCATCGAAGCCACCCTCTCCGACGACGGGCGGCCCGCTACGGCGCACCTCACCCAATCGGTAGCGTATGACGAGACGAACACGTTTCCGGCCGTAACCGACGCCCTCGTGGTGATTTCCGACGATACGGGCGCCCTCGATACGCTGCGCGCCACCGCCGTGCCGGGCACCTACGCCGGGCGCACCCTCTTGGGCCAGCCGGGACATCAGTACACGCTGCGCGTCGAGAGCGCCGGTAAAATGTACCTATCCATCGCCTCGCTGCCCGTCCCGATTCCGCTCGATAGCGTCCGAGTCGACAAAGTCTCGTTCGGCCAAGGCGACAATTTCCTGCTCATCCCCAGTTATCAAGACCCCGCCGGCGTCCGCAACTATTACCACTTCCTGCAATTCCGAAACGGCCGCCCGAACCTCGCCATCCTCCTCCTCGACGATGAGCTGACCGACGGCCTCCGCAACCAGCGCCGCCTCTTCACGATGGGCGGCGACACGAAGGACGAAGACAAGCTCATCCCCGGCGATTCCGTCCGCCTCGAAATGCATTGCATTGATGCTGGCAGCTACGAATACCTCCGCACGCTCAGCCAAGTTCTTCAATCGAACCCGCTGTTCAGCACCACCCCCGCCAATCCGCTGACCAACTTTTCGGGCGGCGCGCTGGGCTTTTTCAACGTTTATAGCCGCCAGGAAATCCGCACGCGCGTGCGGTAAAAGCCGCAAATGAGCTTGCGTTAAAAGCTCCCCGGCGCCAGTCCGCCCAAGCGGCTGAACAGCGCCTCTCGGTGCGCTTCAGCCAACGGAATCTCGGTGGTGCCGATGCGCAGAATCCCGCGCCGAATGGCCGCCACGCGTCCCACCGCCACGATAAAGGACTTATGGACCCGCACGAAATGCTCGGGCGGCAAGCGTTCTTCAATCGCTTTGAGCGTCATCCGCGTCACCAGCGGACGCGCCTGGCCCACCCGGTGGATTTTCAGATAGTCTTTCAGGCCTTCGATATACAGCACCTCCGCCAGCTCCACGCGCACCAGCTCATACTCCTGATGCACGAATAAGTGGCCGCTGATGGCCGTCGCAGGCACCACCGAAGCCGCCGGAGCAGATGTTTCACCGAAAGCCACCGGGTGCAGCCGCTCCCGCGCTTTAGTGGCAGCCCGCAGGAACCGCTCGAAGGGCACAGGCTTCACCAGATAATCGAGCACATCGAGGTCGTAGCCCGTAAGCGCATACTTCTCATAAGCGGTAATCAACACCACGAGCGGCCTATACGGCAAGGCGGCAAGCATCTGCAAACCCGTAAGGCCGGGCATCTGCACATCAAGCAGCAACAGGTCGATACGTTCCGTCCGCAGCACCTCCAACGCCTCCGCCGCCGACCTGCAAGCCCGCGCCAAGCGCAGAAAAGGCACCCGCTCAACGTTATCGCTCAGCAGCTCCAAAGCCAGCGGCTCATCATCGACGGCCAGACACGCCAGCGGAGATGGACTTGCGGAAGCAGGCAGCAGCGACACGAGGAATTGATTTAGGGGAAAAATCGAAGGGAAAATCTAATGGCAAACAACGGCGAAATCAATTCATTTTTTCAGAATCGATTCAGAATCGAAGGCGCCCTCTGCCCTACCCGTTTCCGCGAGCGGCAGCCGTAGGCGTACTTCAAACCACTCGCCATTTGACCCATCCTTCGTCGGTTGCGCGCTGAGCGTGTGCGTGTTTTGGTAGAGCAATTCCAGCCGCCGCGTCACGTTGGCGAGGCCGATCCCGGAGTCTTTTTCCAAGGATTCGGCGTCGTTCAGCGCGCTGGTCCTCACGAATCGGTTCCGAACCTGAAAGTGCAGATGAGGCGGCGCGAGGCGTAACGAAACCTCAATCACGGGATCGGGCACCAAGCCGACGCCGTGCTTGAAGGCATTCTCCAGAAACGGAATCAGCAGCATCGGCGCAATAGCGTGCGCGGCGAGCTGCTCATTTGTCGGCACATCGAGGCTGACGGTCACGCCGTCGCCGAAGCGCAGGAGCTGAAGGTCGATGTAAGCGCGCAGATACTCCACTTCGCGGTCGAGGCCGACGCGGTCATCATCTGATTCGTAGAGCATATACCGCAGCAAGCTACTCAGCCGCAACAAAGCCGCTTCGAGCCTATCGGAGCGCTTTCGGGCCAGCGCCACGGTGCTATTCAGCACATTGAACAGGAAGTGCGGACTAATCTGCGAGCGCAGAAAAGCCAGCTCATTCCGCAGGTTTTCCGTCTCGCGCAAGCGCCGCCGCTCCTCCGATTGCCGCTGGTCGCGCACCAGATACCACGCCAGACTCAGCGCCCCCACAAATAGCAGCGGAAACGTAGTCAGCGGAAACTGCACAAACGGCGGCAGCCGATTCAACGGCTGCGTCCATCCCGCCATCGTAGATATCAGCCAACCGCCGATAATCAGCGCCGCCACCGCCACCAAGCCATAAGCTGCAGTGCCGCGCCTGTACAACACGCGCGGCACCAACACCAAGCCGTTGAAATAAAAGGCGCCCATCAAGACGAGATTGATCGGGAACACCGTCCAGATTTTCGGGCGATAAGGATGCACGATATTCGGCAGCACCGGCGCCAGCACGATGGGCGCCAGAATCAACGCGCTCCAGCCGAGCAAATGCGGCACCAGCCACAACCACCGATTCAGGAACAGACGAAGCGCAGGGGCGTTGACTAAGCGCATAAAGCATTCAACCCCTCATCCGGCAGCAGCGATAAGGGGCAATGCAAAGCTACCCGCTTCCCTCCCCCACCCGCGCCCTTTGCGACAACAACGGCGTTTGAGTCGATTAACCGCAGAAATCAGTCGGTTTCAAGCTGGAGATTATGGTCAGCATATGTGCGTAGGGACGCCTATTGGCGTCCACGGGCTGAGCAGGACGCCAATAAGCGTCCCTACGAGGGTGTACATCTATTCTGAAACCGCTGTGAGTGTTTAATGCCGGGAAACTGTCATTGCGAGGAACGAAGCAATCCTCGTAGGATAGGCACGGTTGCTTGGCCGCCGAACTGAGCAAACGAGGAATGCCACGTCGTCTCAAAGCTCCCTCCTCCTCTCAATGACCAAAGGCTTTTTGACTAATGACGAGTAAATAGATTTGCACGTATTGCTTGTCATTATGTAAATCAAACCTGTCCTAAAAAAACAACCGGCTCACGACGAATCGTGAGCCGGTCGAATCTGGAGCTAATTTAAAAGCTACGCGTGCTTAGTAGCCACGGCCACCGCCGCCGCCACCATAGCCACCGCCGCCACGGTTTGCACCGCCGCCGCTGTAGCCACCGCCGCCACCGCCGCCACGGTTTCCACCGCCGCCGCTGTAGCCGCCACCACCGCCGCCGTAGCCGCCACCGCCGCCTTCACGACGTGGACGATCTTCCCGCGGGCGGGCTTCGTTAACGGCCAAGGTGCGGCCTTCGACCTCGCGGCCATTGAGTTGTTCGATAGCGGCCGTAGCGGCAGCGTTATCGGACATTTCTACGAAACCGAACCCGCGCGAGCGGCCGGTTTCGCGATCCTGGGCCACGGTGGCCGACGACACCTCACCATACGCTTCGAAGAGCTGACGGAGCGTCTGCTCGTCGGTGCGGTAGGAGAGGTTCCCAACGAAAATGTTCATCTTGTCCTTGGACGATAAATGGAATTGGGTAGCAAGGTAGGCACGAAATCGTAATCTGGCGCGTCTGAGCAAAATTTTCTTGAACAAATTTTTACAGATTCTCTCATTTATAGAGACCAACCCGCTAACCCACAGGTCGACAGGAAGAAAACGCCGCCCCTCCCCTATTCTTCATTTGCCGCTCGTAGCGCGCGCGCTTGCTTGCCTGAGGCGCCCGCGAGGGCGCCGAGCGCCAATAGAAAAAAGGGGACAAAAGGGGCCGGAAAACTTGGTTTTGGCTTTCGGACTTCGCGGAGTTGCCGAACTTGCCGCCCAACTTCTGCCGTAGCCTTCTCAATCGTCAGCCACTCCTTCCTCAGCCCCGATGCCGCATAACGATTTACGCCCCCAGACGTGGGCGGAACTACAGGAAGTTCTTTTTAAGGATACGTGGGATGCCCGGCTGGGGCGATTCCGCTCGCCTTTTGTTTACCGGGGGGTGCGGTCGGCGGCGTTTACGCTAGCGACTAGTCTTCAGCGACTCGGCGGTTCCTACGCAACGTTGGAGCACCATCTGTTGCGCAACTTCCGCAAGTACGCCGTCGGCGGTACTGCGACGGTGGAAGGGTTTGTGGCGCCGTCGGCGAGTGTGTGGAACTGGTTGGCGTTGGCGCAGCACCACGGCCTGCCAACGCGGCTGCTCGACTGGACGTACTCGCCGTACGTGGCCCTGCATTTTGCGACCGATGATTTGGCGGCGTACGACCAGGACGGCGTCATCTGGGCGATCAATTACATCCGCGCGACTGATTTGCTGCCGCCCCTGCTGCGCGAAGCAATCCGCACGGAAGGCTCCAATGTGTTCACGCCTGAGCTGATGCAGCCGGTTTGCTCGGGTTTGCGGGAGCTGGAGATGATGCAGGAGCACCCGTTCGTGCTTTTCCTCGAACCGCCTTCCCTCGATGCGCGCATCGTGCATCAACACGCGTTATTCTCGTTGATGAGCACGGCGGAAGCGACGCTGCAAACGTGGCTCGAAGCGCATCCGGAGCTTTGTTACCGCGTTATCGTGCCCGCGCGCTTGAAATGGGAAGTCCGCGATAAGCTCGACCAAGCCAATATCACCGAGCGCGTGCTTTTTCCGGGATTGGGCGGCCTCTCGCGGTGGCTGCACCGCCATTATACGTCGGCGAAGACGTGGCCGGAAGGCCGAAACAGCCACCACGAAGAACCGGGCGCTGAAGACGGGGCGCCGCCTCGGTCGGTTTAGAATCGGTTTAGGTTCGATTCTGAAGGCGCTGCTGATTCGGCTTACGCGCCTTACTGCACGGCCGCACGGCCCGCCAGCCAGCCCGTCGTCCAAGCTGCTTGGAAATTGAAGCCGCCGGTTAGAGCATCGATATCGAGGACTTCCCCAGCGAAGAACAGGCCGGGTACTTTCCGACTTGCGAAGGTGGTCAGGTCGATTTCTTCGAGGATAACGCCGCCGCAGGTTACAAATTCCTCTTTGAACGTCGTTTTGCCTTCGACCTCAACCGGCATCCGAAGCAGATGTTCCAGTAAGCGGTTTTGGGTGCGGGCGGGCAGGTCGGCCCAGCGTTGTTCGGGTTCTACGCCCGCCAGCTCGGCCAAACGTCGCCAGAGGCGTTGCGGCACGCCAGCGAGCGGGTCGGTGCAGACGGCGCGACGGGCGTGCTCGGTGCGGCGGCGGATCAGCTCGGCGCGCAGGGTATCCTCGGTGTAAATGCCTGCCCAGCCCAGCAGGGCCGTGAAGCGGTAGCCGCGCTCGGCAAAACGCCGGGCGCCCCACGCCGACAGCTTTAATACCGCCGGCCCGCTGAATCCCCAGTGCGTCACGAGCAACGGCCCGTCGGTGACGGGAAGCGCTGTCTCGCCGACGGCCCGCGCCGCGCCCACGCTCACGGCCAAACCCGGCAAATCGGCGGTGGGCGAGCTTGGTACGTTGAATGTAAAAAGCGACGGTACCGGTGGCGCCACAGTGTGCCCGAGGGCCGTCAGCCACTCGTAGGCTGCGGTTTTGGGGTAGCCGCCGGTGGCGATAATTACGCGGTCGGCGGTTAGGCGCGTATCGTTTTCCAGCAGCAGCTCGAACCCGCTCTCGATAGCTTTCACCGTCCGCACCCCCGTGCTTAGCCGAATGGTGACGCCCGCGCGCCGCGCTGCCTCGACGAGACAAGCGATGATGGTTTCCGAAGAATCAGAAGTGGGGAAAATCCGGCCGTCGGCTTCGGTTTTCAGGCGAACGCCGCGCGCCTCGAACCACTCGCGGGTTTGGGTGGTGCCGAACAGCCGGAACGCGGCCCGTAAGCGGCGCCCGCCGCGTGGGTAGTAACCGATGAGGTCGGTCGGGTTCGGACAGTCGTGGGTGACGTTGCACCGGCCGCCGCCCGAAACCCGCACCTTGCTGAGGAGCTTGTTCGTCTTCTCCAGAACCGTGACGCGGGCACTCGGATTGGCCTCAGCCGCTGCGATAGCGGCGAAAAAGCCCGCCGCCCCTCCGCCGATGATGATAAGCTCCACGGGCACGGCCACAGGCACGGACTGACGACGATTTAATAAATCGGCAGGAACCGCCGCAGCAGGTGCGTCGAGGGGTCTTGCAGCAGCAGCGTATCGCCGGAGAAGGTGATCGTTTGCTCGATGGCTTCGGCTTTCGAGCGAACCGTCACCTCGCGGGTGCGCCAGTTGCGGTGCCACGTGCCGCCGGGGTTCCGACGGCCTTTGAGCTTACCGGCGGGCGTCCAGCGAACGACGATCTTGTGGTCCTTTTGGAAAATCCAGCGGGGGCGCTGAACCGTGCCGCGCCACAGCGGGCGGACGGCCGAAATCCAGGCCAGATGCTGGTAGGTGGCCACGGTGGGGTCTTGCCGGAACTCCGGCATCGGCCGGATATCATACAGCAGCCACTCGCCTTCGAGCGGCGGTGGACCCATTGCTTCAGGTGGAGTATCCTCCACTTTGGAAGTCTGACAGCCAGCCAGCAACCCTAAAACTGCGACCAACGGCAGTAAAAGGGCACGGAGCCTGGGGTGCGATACTAGCTCGACAGGCATCATAGAGGGACAGCCAACTCAGCGCGAAACATGCAGGAAATGGCCGCAAGATAGCTCAATTCCCGCGGACGGGCCGTTTGGGAAGCCTTCTTTGACGGTGACCGGTTTCGGGTTTCGGGCTTTTAGCAGTGTAAAAGGGCAAGAGTGAGGTGGTCATACGTAAACTCGTAGCCGGTCGTTTCCCGAAGTAACGCACTGCTGACTTGCTTGCCGTAACCGCGTTTCCCGGCCGCTTCGTCGGGTGGTGCAAACGCTGGTGGCGGCAATTGTAGCGCGGCTGCGGCAGCGGTATAAAAAGCTCGCCGCGATGAATGATCAGCGGCGCAGACGTTGACTATCAGCCGGTTCACCTCAACTTTCAGCAGCGCCTCAATAGCACCAACAGCATCGACCTGATGCACCATATTGACTGGCGCTTCCGGTTGCGGCACCGCGCGGCCACCGGCGAAGAACCGGCCGGGAGCGCGACCCGATCCCATTAGTCCGGCGAGCCGGACGATAGTTAGCCGGATTTCTTCCGGCAGTGCGGCAGCGAAAGCAGATTCTGCGAGAAAAAGCGGGTTCGTCGGGTCGGCATCGTCTTCCATGAGCACTGGCGCGTGCGCGGCATCGGCGTACACGGCGGTGGATGAAAGCAATAGCGCGTGCCGAACGGCGGTGCCCGTGAGCAGCGCTGCCAGCCGGACCAGCCGGGCGGTGTACAGCGCCGCGCCCGCAACCGGGTCGGCGCGGAGACCGGGCGGCAGCGTGACGATGAGGGCCGTGGAAGTGCCGATGGCTTCCAGAAAAGCCGCACGCGGAGTATCGGCTTCCAAGGAAAACGCTTGCGCGTTGAGTCCCTGCGCAGTCAGCTCCGGCAACCGGGCCGCCGTGGTGGTGGTGACGCGCACCGAATGACCGGAGCGCTGAAGGGCGTGAGCGAGCGGCAAGCCAAGCCAGCCCGCGCCGAGGATAGTGAGTGAATGAGCGATGACGATTCGGGAGAAAAGAGGAAAAAGCGCCAACTTGGCGTCGCAAAACTGCGGTGTCGCGCCCGCACCTCCCCCACTCTCTGCTGATGATGTATCAGGAACCGATGCTCCGTGACGGGGCGCTGCAAGGCAAAACCTATGTTGTGACGGGTGGCGGCACCGGTCTGGGCCGCGCTATGGCCACGTACATGCTGCGCTTAGGCGCCAACGTGGTGATTGCGTCGCGCAAGCTCGACGTGCTGCAAGCCGCCGCCGCCGAGATGACCGCCGAAGTAGCCGACGCCCAACCGGCGCCCGGTCGCGTGCTACCCGTAGTGTGCGACGTGCGCGATTACGCGCAAATCGAAGCCCTGTTGGCCGCTACCCTCGCCGAGTTTGGCGCGTGCCACGGGCTGCTCAACAACGCCGCCGGGAACTTCGTGAGCCCGACGGAGCGCCTCTCGCATAAGGCGTTCGATGTGGTGATTGACATTGTGCTGAAAGGCACCACCAACTGCTGCCTCGCCTTCGGGAAGCACTGGATTGAGACGAAACAGCCCGCGACGGTGCTCAGCATCGTCACGACCTACGCCACGACGGGTTCGGGCTTCGTGGTGCCCTCTGCTTGCGCGAAAGCCGGGGTGGTCGCCCTCACGCGGTCGCTGGCCGTAGAATGGGCGCGGCACGGCTTGCGCTTCAACGCCATCGCCCCCGGCCCATTCCCGACGGAAGGCGCGTGGAGCCGCCTCTTCCCACCGCCCTTCGACGAAACCCTCGACCCGCTGAAACGCATTCCGGTCGGCCGGTTCGGGCATTTTCAGGAGCTGGCGAACCTCTCCGCGTATCTGCTGAGTGATTACTCGGCTTACGTAAACGGCGAAATCGTGACGATTGACGGCGGAGAATGGCTGAAAGGCGCCGGGGAGTTCAATGAGTTCACGCAGATTCCGGATGCGCTGTGGGATGCGTATTCGCGGAAGCGGGGGTAGTTCGGCGCAGGCACTAGTCAAAATGGTAGCGGCCCCGCAAATTGTTGGCGGGCCGGGAATTATTTTTTGGCGTGTAGGGGGCCCCCGA
>JANNMJ010000048.1:0-14382 GCA_031397815.1 Hymenobacteraceae bacterium | reverse complement strand
GCCCTGACCAACATCGCCGAAGCCACTATGGCGAATCTGGACGCTTGGGAAGACGGCCGGGTGGTCGCGCACGAGCTAGCGACCGATGCAGTCGGTGAGCCAACGGCCAGCCTGACTCACGCATAACTGACCTCGACCCCGATCCTGACCAACCGCCTGATGCCCGTTCCCCCGTCATCTGCCGCCGCGACGAACAGCTGCGTCAGCCGTTGTTCGGTCCCCTGCTCTAAAGCAAATTAGGATTGGGCACGGGGGCAGCGTCACAGAGGCCCTACCTACGGGCAGCAAACCTTTTCCGGGGGAGGCGATAGGTGTCGACAAACAAAATGCAGGTACCTCATCATCATCTGCGGCGGAGCGAACATGACAAACATCATCCCTCGATCCGATTTTCTGCATAGCTACGGCTTTGCCCATAGTAGAATTTTGCGAAACATACTTTCTTCCTCTACCCCCGATGCATACGCAAAATGACATTCTCCTCGAAGCCCTCAATCACTGTGTCGCCGCCTGCGAGCATTGCGCCACCGCCTGCATAGGTGAACAGGACGCAAGAATGATGGCCGGCTGTATCCAACTTGATCGCGACTGCGCTGATATCTGCGCCCTCACCGCTCGCCTCGTGGCCCGTGGCTCGGCTTACACCACCGCCCTACTGAAGGAATGCGCCGAAATCTGTAAAGCCTGCGCCGCCGAATGCGGCAAACACGCGCATGCGGCGCACTGCAAAGAGTGCGCGGCGGCTTGCCTGCGTTGCGAGCAGGCGTGCCTCGTGGGCCTGACAGCCTAGCCCGCCAACCGGCTTTCTTCCCTTTATGATCTTCATGTTGATTTCACTTCCCCCGATGAAAAACCCCTCTTACCTCCTCTCCCTTCTGATCTGCTTTGGCCTCAGCATCGGCGCCTACGCCCAAGCCACAACTACACCCAAGGCCGCTGCCCAACCTGCCGTAGCCCAGCCAGCCCATAACTATTGTATGCTGAAAACTGGCCACATGATGATGGTGATACAAGGCAAGCAGAAGACGCCGATGACGACGGACATGACGATGAGTGACGGGTCGATGTGCCTCACCGACGGTACCTGCAGACGCCCCGACGGCACCCTGTTGACCCTGCGGGAAGGCCAGTGTATGCTGACTAATGGAAAGCTGACGCAGCACCCCATCTCAGTAAAGCGCCCCCAGCCGGAAGAGAAAAAGTAAACACCTTTTCCGTTAAACACTACTTCCACGGCATACAAGCTGCGCAGTTTCAGCTGGGCGCCTTAGCCGCCTATCACAAGCTGCACGCGATGACCAAACTCAATTGGCTGCTACGGCCGTGGGGAGCACTGAACCGGCAAAATCGCCCGTATTCCAATGACTGACGCGGCCGAAAACATCTACACGCCGCGTCAGCGCCATGTGCTGCTCATCGCGGCTCTACTGGCCCTAGGGGCGCTGACGCTCTTCGGGCTGGCCAGCTACTTGTCGTCTTTTTTGGGCGCGGGCATCCTGTACGTGGTGCTGCGGCCGTGGTTCGCGGCGCTAGTGCATCGGCGCAGGTGGAACCGGCAGCTCGTGACCGTGCTGCTGCTGCTGTTCACGGTGGTGGCCCTGATGATTCCTTTCTACGCGCTCAGCACGATGCTCTTCGACCGGCTGCGCAACATCGGACAGTACACTGAGCAAGTGCTGACCGTGGTGCACCGGCTCGAACGCCTCACGGGTGTGGCCTTCACGAGCGAGCAGAATGTGCGCACGCTGCTGGGGCAGGCAGCCAGTCAGGTCAGTCATTGGGTACCGCTGCTGGCCGGCAGCTTGCTACATCTGGCCGTCGTCGTCGGGTTGCTGCTGTTCACGCTGTATTTTCTGTTCATTCAAGAAGAAGCTTTTCTGCGCAACCTGCGGCGCTACCTACCCTTCCGACCCGCTACGCTCGACAAGCTCTGGGAGGCCCTCCACAATAACGTGCAAGCCAACGTATTGGGACAGGTGCTCATTGCCGCCGTGCAGGGCGGGCTCACGGGCGTACTGCTGTGGGTATTTCAGGTACCGGACCCCGCTTTCTGGGGCGCTATCGGGTTTTTTGTGGCGTTCATTCCGGTACTGGGGACGCCTCTGGTGTGGGGACCGGCCGCCATCTACCAGTTCGCGCAGGGCGCTATCGGGCAGGGGGTGGGCATTTTGCTGGTGGGTACCGTCGTCGTGATGAACGTCGACAACCTGCTGCGCATCATGCTCGCCCGCCGCCTGGGCCACGTGCACCCATTGGTCACGCTGGCCGGGATGACGCTCGGGGTGGGGCTGTTCGGCGTTGTAGGGCTGGTCATCGGGCCGCTGCTCCTCTCGTACCTCGGGGTGCTGCTCCGGGTGTTTGCCGAAGAAAATCGCCAGCCGCGGACTCCTGAAGAAGTGGCGCTCGGCGCCGAGCCCAGTCGGCTCATCCCGCTCGCGGGTAAATGGTGCGAGCCACCCAAAGCTGACCCACGTCCTGCCGCCAACCGGTAGCACCGGGCCGCGTCAAGCCCAAAGGGGGCGGGCTGACAAATGTCAACAGTCCGGCTGATCATCGTCATAGTAACGGGCGGGCCTAACGCGAAATTTTGTACCATCAGTATCTCTCACCGCAGGCAGCGCAAGCTTCCTGCACCAAGCCCGTTGGTATGATCATTCCCTCGTTTTTGTTCACGGCGCTCTTGTTCGCCGCAATGGTCGCACTAGGCTGGCACTACCGGGCCAGCAATCAGCCCGCTTACGCGGCTCTTTAAAACGGCTGTTCCCGGTCCCTTGCGCGGCACTTCAGTGCCGGGCAAGGCTGGCGCGGGAAGCCGACGCGATGATGGCGCTCGACGGGTGATTCGCGAAGCGGGCGAGCTGGCCCGTACCTAACCTGATTTATTCCATTCTTTCCGGTTCTCCAATGACGCCACCGCTCATCGTCCTGACGGATTTTTTCGCCGTTTCCAACCGCGCCCTCTCATACGCCGCAGGGTTGGCGGTTCCGCTGAACGCGCAGCTGGTGCTGCTGCACGTGCGCCACGACGGCTTGCTGGCGCCTTACGAGTACAGTAGCTATTATACCCGATGGGGCGAGCGTAAAACGACTGAGGCGCTGCACAAGCTGGCCGCCAACCAGCCCGTGCCCACCGAGGTGGATATCTCGAAGGCGTGGCTGCCCGATGCCGTCAAGGAGGCGGTGCGGCTGCACCATCCGCTGCTGCTGGTGCTGGGCCGGGCCGGCGCCGCCAACCCGCCAGAAGATATCGTGGTCCAAACGGCGATGAATCTGCTACAGGACGCACCTTACCCCTTACTGGTGGTGCCGTCCGTGGGCTGGGATGTGTACCCGCCGCGCCGCATGCTGCTGGCCGTCGATGGCGCCCCCTTCCACCTCGCCCCCCACCAGGATGTGGTGCGCCGGCTGCTGCGGGCCACGCTGGCCTCGTTTCACGTGGTTCACGTGATCGACGATGACCACGAAAAAGGGCACGCAGCCGAAGTATTGGATATGATTCGCGCCAACGACTTGGTGGATACGCTGCCGGAGGGCAATGAGCACGAAGTATTTCAGCCGACGGTAGTCGGTGGCATTCTGCGCCAGATTGCCCGCAACGATGCCGATATGCTGGTGGTAGTAGTGCGGCGCCACAGCCTGCTCGGGAGCCTGTTTCACGAGAGCGTGACGGCCCAGTTGCTACGAGAGAGTCCCATTCCGGTGCTGTTGCTACCGGCGGAAGACTAAGTTGGGCCGCCGAAGGCCCGCTGAACGACACTTGCCGTATTTTCTGGCCCACCCAATCATCGCCTTCTCTACTGTGAATCCAACCATTCTGGTACTCACTGATTTGTCGGACACGGCGGAGCAGACGGCGCAGTACGCCGCCGCGCTGGGCGCGCCGCTGCACGCGGGTTTGGTGTTGCTGCACTTGTACCCTGACTACGTACTGGACCCGGAACTGTCGACCGTGACGCCGGCCCAGGACATCCGCGATCGGGCGGAAATCGCCGCTACTCTGCGGGAAGTAATCCGGCGCTTACCAGTCCCCGCGGAAGGGGAAGTAGCCTCGGGAGCTGCATTCGACTCCGTGGAGAAGGTCGTGCGCCGCTGCCAACCGCTCCTGCTGGCCGTGGGCCTGAATACGGAAGACACCTGGCTCGATCACTGGTTGAGCAACCACCTGCTGCCCGTCCTTAACGCCACTCACCGGCCGCTGTTGCTGGTACCCGCGGCCATTACGGTCGTCCGCGCACCCCGTCGGGTGCTGGTAGCCGTCGATGCTGATGCCTTTACACTCAATGCCGCTACGCAGGCGCTAACCCCGTTGCTCAGCGCGTGGTCGGCGGCTTACGAGGTCGTGCACGTCACCACTCCCGATGACCAACACGGGTTGCAGGGCCCGCTGGCCCTGACCCACCTGCGCGCCAGCGGGCTGCTGCCCGCCACCGTACCGCTGGAACTGTATGAAGCGCCCTGCGTAGAACCGGCCACCGGGGTGCTGGAAACCCTCGACGCTACCCGCGCCGACCTGCTCGTGCTGATCGCCCGACCTCGCAGCTTTTTGGGCCAGCTGTTTCATCGCAGCGTGACCGCCCAGATCCTGCGCCGCTGCCGGGTGCCGGTGCTGCTGCTGCCGGCCGAAGCGTAAATGCGCAGGTAGCGGACGGTCAGGAGTTGACCTAGCCCGCACGTGGTCCGCGCGGCATGGTCGCTCAATCCCCCTGTTTCTATGGAATACCACGTTACATCGGTTGAGGACGTCGCTCACTCGCTGAACACCTCGCCAGCTGGTCTTGACGCCGCTACAGCGCAGCAACGGCTTACCGAATACGGCAAAAATCAGATCGAGGACGCCAAAAAGAAAACCGTCTGGCAGCTTTTGCTGCATCAGCTGGCCGATGTGATGATTCTGGTGCTCTTGGTGGCGGCCGTAATATCGGGGCTGGTGGGCGAGCTAAAATCGACGTACGTCATTCTGGCCATCGTCGTGCTGAATGCGGTGGTGGGGTTCATTCAGGAGTTTCGGGCCGAAAAGGCGATGGAAGCCCTCCAGAAGATGGCCGCCACGCAGGCCCAGGTGTTGCGCAACGTTCACCCCGTGAAAGTGGCCGCCGCCGACCTGGTGCCCGGCGACGTGGTGGTGCTGGAAGCCGGCAACGTCATCCCCGCCGATGTGCGGTTTATCGAAGCGTTCGCGCTGAAAGTCGATGAGTCATCGCTGACGGGCGAGTCGGCCAACGTCGAGAAGAAACCCGACGTGCTGCCCGCTGGCGAATACCCGCTCGGCGACCGACTCAACCTCGGCTACAAGGGCACGTTCGTGACCAACGGCCGAGCCACGGCCTACGTGGTGGCCACCGGCATGAACACCGAGCTGGGACGGATCGCGAAGCTGATTCAGACCGACGAAATTGCCACGCCTCTTCAAAAACGCCTGGCCACTCTCGGCAAGCGCCTGGCGGCCGGGGCCGTGGCCATCGGCCTGCTCTTCTTCGCGGTGGGCTGGCTGCGCGACGAGCCGTTGCGCGAGCTGCTGCTGGTGTCGATCTCGCTGGCCATCGCGGCGCTGCCCGAAGCGTTGCCCGCCCTGGTTACCGTTTCCCTGGCGCTCGGAGCCAGCCGGTTGGCCAAAAGCAACGCGCTCATTCGGAAGCTGCCCGCAGTGGAGACCTTGGGGTCGGTGACCTACATCTGCACCGATAAGACCGGCACACTGACGATCAACAAGATGAAGGTGGAGGAATCGGACGCCTCGCCCGATTTCGCGCTGCCGGTCCTGGCCAACGCCGACGCGCTGCCGACCGCGATGGCGCTAAACAACGACGTGACCAAAGGCGACGACGGCGCTTGGGTCGGCGACTCCACGGAAGTGGCCCTGGTGCAGTTTGCGGCCGACGGCAAGTACGAGCGGACGGCGCTCGAAGCCAAATTCCCGCGCATCGCCGAGCTGCCCTTCGACTCCGACCGGATGTGTATGACGACGCTGCACCAAACCGATCAGGGCGTGCTGGTGCTCACCAAAGGCGCGATGAGCGCCTTGCTGGAGCAGCTCGACACGGATCAGCAAGCCGCCATCCCCGACCTGCGCGCCCGCACCGACGCGATGGCCGGCAAGGGCTACCGGGTACTGGGCTACGCCGGCAAGCTGCTGCCGGAGCTGCCCCAACCCCTGGACCCGGCGACCGTCGAATCCGGCCTGCGATTCATTGGCTTCGCCGGGCTGATCGACCCACCCCGCCCCGAAGCCCGCCAGGCCGTGGCCGAATGCAAATCCGCCGGCATCGTGTCGGTGATGATCACCGGCGACCACAAGCTGACCGCGCAGGCGATCGCCGAGAGCTTAGGCATCGTGTCGTCGGCCGACGATGTGGTGCTCACCGGGCCGGAGCTCACCAAGTTAGATGACGCGGCCTTCGGCGAGATAGTGGAAAAAGTGCGGGTCTATGCCCGGGTCGATCCCGCCCAGAAGCTGCGCATCATCAGCGCGTTACAGGCCCGGCACCAGTTCGTGGCGATGACCGGCGACGGCGTAAACGACGCCCCAGCGCTCAAAAACGCCGACATCGGCATCGCGATGGGCATCACCGGGACGGAGGTATCCAAGGAAGCCTCGCACCTGATTCTGCTCGACGACGACTTTGCCACCATCGTGGAAGCGGTGAAGCACGGGCGCCGGATTTACGACAATATTCTGAAGTTCGTCCGCTACATCCTGGCAGGCAGCGCGGGCGAAATCTGCGCGCTCTTCTTGGCGCCACTCTTTGGCTTGCCCGTCCCGTTGCTGGCCATCCACATTTTGTGGATCAACCTGATTACCGACGGTCTGCCCGGCTTGGCGTTCGCCTACGAGCCCTCCGAGAAAAACACGATGCAGCGCCCGCCCATTGACCCGCGCCAGACCATTTTCGCCGCCGGGCTGGGCTGGTTTATTCTGTGGGTCGGGTTGCTGGTGGGTGGGCTCACCATCGGGATGCAGGCTTGGGCCATTCGGGCGGAGATGGCGCACTGGCAAACGATGGCGTTCAGCGTGCTTTGTTTCAGTCAGCTGGGCTTGGCACTCGCCATTCGCTCCCCGCGCGAGTCGGTGTTCAGTTTGGGCCTACTGGCGAACAAGCCGATGCTGGGGGCCTTGGTCCTGACGTTTGGCCTGCAGCTGATGATCATCTACGTTCCCTTCTTAAACAACCTCTTTACCACGCAGCCGCTGACGTGGGCGGAATTAGGAATCACGCTGGCCGTTTCGAGCGTCGTCTTCTGGGCGGTAGAGCTCGCGAAGCTGATCGGCCGCCGGCGCGGGCCCCAACCGGGGGTAGCAGCGTTGCCGGTTGCCGTGGCTGGTGGCTGAGCCAACCTGTGGCCGGCCGTCAGCCAAAGCACACCCTATCAGATCACCGCCCATTTCTTTTCATCATCACCTTGCCCGCCTCCCCGATGCCCCCCTGCCTTATTGTCCTGACCGATTTCTCGCCCGCGGCGGAGCGCGCGCGGGCGTACGCCGCCGCCCTGGCGGCGCCGTTGAACGCCGCGCTGCACCTGGTCCACATCTACCGCGCGCCCGCCACCACCATGTCGATTGCTCTGGCGATGCAGGAAACGCAGGCGAGCTACTTGCGCGAAACCCGGCAGACACTCGATCAGCTAGCTGCCCGCCTGTCGGTGCCGGCCACCGCCGAGCTGATCGAAAGCGACTGGGCCGAGGCTCTGACGCAGATGCTGGACCGCTATCGCCCGTTGCTGGTAGTGGCGGGCTTGACGGCGACCGACGGGCAGCTCGACGAGTGGTTCAGCAACCGCACACTGCCGCTGGTCCGCCAGACCGGTTATCCGTTACTGCTGGTACCCGCTGGCCTGCCCGATGCCGCGTTGCACCCACCCCGGCGTTTGGCGCTGGCCGTGGAGGATCGCGCCTTTACGCTGACGCCCAACGCGACGGTCGTGGCGCCCTTGCTCGACGGGCTCGCCACCGAGATCGTCACCGTGGTGGTGGTGGTGACTTCGGAGGAGCGGAGCGGCGGCCAAGCCGGGTTGAGCGCGGCCCGCGCGTGCGGGCTGGCCGCCAGTATGCCGCACAGCCCGCTACACAAGGTCGGCGGCGAGCAACCCGCCCCCGGGATTCTGCACGCCGTCGACGCGCTGGCGGCCGATGTGGTGGCGCTGCTCGACCGCGGCCACGATTGGATCGACACGCTCTTCGTGGATAGTGTAACCGATCAGATCCTCCGGCAAACGCAAACTCCCGTGCTGCTACTGGCGGCGCACAACGCGCGCGCGGCAGAGTAGCTGCGCGGCGCTCAGTTTTTATCTCCTCCAGTCGCCTTTATCTCCTTCGCTCCCGATCCTGGAACTCAGCCTCATTGCTTTCGCGAGCTTTTACGCCGACGGCCGCCCTACCGCGCAATACGCCGACAAGCTGGTGCAGGCAGCCGAGCCGCTGGGCCGATGACGAAGGCTAGCCCCGACTTTATTTTTTGTCATAGGCCCGCGTAGGTGGCGGGCCTAATGTTGTGGTAGGGTATCGCTACCCTTTTTCTCCGCTTACCAACATGAATGTCAGCCTGCAATTCCTTGGTGCGGCGCACTGCGTCACGGGTTCCAAATACCTGCTTACGCTCACTGAGTCAACCAATTAGGAGCTGATACTGATCGATTGCGGCCTGTTCCAAGGGCTCAAGGAGCTGCGTTTGTGCAACCGCGAGGCGCTGCCGCTCACTCCCGCTGACGTACGCATCGTCATCCTCACTCACGCGCACATAGACCACAGCGGCTTGAGGTGGTCGGGCAAAAACGGACAGTTGGTTGAAGGTTGGTTAGGGGTTGCGTGTTGTTGCTCGAATTGGGTTGGGGTGCAGTAGCCGATGGCCGTGAGGTGGTATCGGGGTTAGTGCGGCACCTGAATCACTCACCCGGACGTTGAGTGAGTTCAAGCAAGATTAATTGATTGAGCTTACGCCGCGCACTACTCTGGCACTTAACTCCGGCAAGCAGCGCCGTTCGCATGATTTAGTATACGCGCATTAATTCACCCAAACGAACAGGGAAGGTCGGGCGAATCGATGGTCGCGAGGAGGTTAAGCGGTCAGCCAGAAGTTATCGAGGATTTTGTCATTGCGAGGAGGAGGCTTTGCGACGACGAAGCAATCCTCGTTGGCTAGGCAACGCGGCTGAGCAAACACGTTCAGCAAACGAGGATTGCTTCGTTCCTCGCAATAACAAATGCGGAATAATTTTCGGTTAACCGCTTAAGTAACGAGTGGCAAGGGCCACGCTGGTTCATCAGATGAGGGATGACATCTATCAAGCAGACGCTTGAGGATCGTCAGAGGAAGGCGTTTGGGCACCCGATAGTTTTGCATCGGTTCTCCGGAATATCTGCGCATAATCAGCAGATTTCAGGACTTCCCCTTCCTTCCACGTTGGCTTTTTCCGAATCGGCCATGAAATACACTCCTACCCCTTCCTGCATTCGCCTCTGGGCGCGGCAGCTCGTGATGCCAGCGGCGCTCAGCGGACTACTGCTCGTCAGTGCGTCGGCGTTTGCGCAGCCTGATCTAATCATCGCCATCGACATGACGATTCCAACGGGCACGTACCACAATATCGAGATTCGGCCGGGCGTCAACGCAACCGTCGGCGGTGAAGTGACGGTAACCGGTACTTTCCAAGTCGATAGTGCCGGTACCGTGGCCATTCCGGGCGTTGCGCATATCGACGGAAATACCTTTCGGATGCTGGCCGATGCGCGCCTGAACATTGAATCTGCGGGCGGAGTCGATGGCACTACGGCTGGTCCTATCCGAACGGTCACGAAGGATTTCGGCATCAAGGCGCGCATTACTTTCAGTAGTGCTACCGTGCCCCAAATTACGGGCCTTGGCTTCCCCGATGAACTGAGTGAGCTGGTAATCAACAACGCGCTGGGGGTTACACTCTCGCGACCACTCGGAGTGCGCGAGCGCCTGCATTTACGCAACGGTAGTCTGATCACCGCCGGTTTCAAGCTGACGCTGATCTCGCGCACACCGGATATCACGAACGTAACGGCGGCCTCGGCGCTCATCTTCAACCAGAATCTGACAGGCAATATTATTGGCAACGTAACAGCGCAACGGTGGATCAATCCGCGCTATAACGCTGGCGTGGGTTACCGCCATTTCTCCTCGTCGGTTCACGGCAATACCGTGAGCGATTTCAGTACTGCTGGGTTTGCCGCGGTGGTCAACGCCCGCTACAACACAGTGCCCTACAACCGGCGCTTTATCGCGGGTCAGGTGACGCCTTACCCCAACGTTTTTTTCTACGATGAGGCGCAGGTGGGCACCGGTGGTAGTGGCACATACGACCAAGTGTTCACGCAGGGGTACCAATCGCCTAACCTGCTCGAAACGCCGCTGAACGTGTTGTCGGGGTATTCTATTCGCATCTCGGCTGCGCAGACGGTGGATTTCGTGGGGTCTCCGAATAACGGGCCTTACACGACCGGCCCCTTGACCCGGAGAGCGCGCAACGAGTCGGGTTGGCATCTGTTCGGCAACCCCTACCCTTCCAAGATGGACTGGACGCTGGTGAGCTTGGTGGGGATGGATAACTCGATCTACAAATACCGCTCGACGGGCTCCACCGCTGGCATATACGACGCCTACGTTAATGGCGTCAGCACCGGCCCGTCGGGCAACGAGTTCATCGCGGCCAATCAAGCGGTCTTCACGCACGTGACGGCAGCAGGCGTGAGTGGCAGCATCAGCTTCGATAACTCGTGCCGTATAATCGAATTTCGCGACGATCCGACCGCTCCATTCTTCCGGGGAGCGTCGGCCGCAACACCTCGGCCTTTGACGCGCTTGATGCTCGACAATGCCGCAGGTCTGCACGATGAGGCGGTGATTTATTTCGAAAATGGCGGCACAACGGGCTTTGACTCGAACTTCGACGCCTTGTACCTCAATGGGGGCAACGCAATTGGGCTGTCGGTACCGGTGGGGGGCGAAAAGGTCTCGATTAACGGCCTGCCGGCTTTGACGGCGCAGACCGACTACACCGTGCCGCTGGTGGTCAACGTCACGTCGGCGGGTGTCTACACGCTCGATGCGCGCGAAATCCTCCATTTCCCCGCCGGTTTCCAAGTGCTGCTTCAGGATGCGCTGACCAACCAGATACAGAATCTGGGAATGAATCCTGTGTACCCGTTCAGCACCGTTGGCCAGAATGCCGATAGTAGCCGCTTCTCCCTGCGCTTCCGGGCGGCCGACGTAACAGGGCTGACCGAATCGCTGACCGCCGGTGCCATTGAGGTGTATCCGAATCCAGCGAACCCTCGCGAGCTGCTGACCATCAACGTGGCGGGCGTAGAAGCGGGCAAAAAAGTATCGGCCGTCATTTACAACCTCATCGGCCAGCCGGTCTGGAGCGCCACCCTTCCCGCCGTGCTTGGTGGGGTGCGGGCCACCGTGTCGATGACCTTGCCCCAAGGCGTGTACAACCTGCAGGTTATCCTGCCGACGGGGGCCAAACAGAGTCGCCGGATGATCGTCCAATAAGTCATCTCAACCGAATGACTGGTTTGGTTTCCCTAAAAAAATCTGCCTCATCAGTGTTTTTTTGACAGTAGAATCCGCTGGCAGCACTGAAGCTGACGTGTGGCTTAGCAGCGCAATACGCTAGCTCAAAACCTCTCCCAAAGACCTAGCACGCGTGGCCTTGCTGGTTGACAAAAGTCAATCAGCAAGGCCAAAATCGTCATAGCGCGGGGGGAACGTGACGCGGAAGTTTGCAACATTAATATTTCTAAAAATCGGCGGCCGAAAGCGCTCGTAACCTACCGATTCACGGCAGCTCTATTGAGCAGCTTGGCAGCGGTTTTTCTATTTCTCATAAAATATCCTTACTGTGCCGAACTGATACGCTTTAAGTGCCTACCGATTCCCTTCGCACATTTCATCTTTTCCCCATGCAGCCCCCCGATCTTTTACCCCCAGTCGTTGCGACCGAATACATCGCCGACGCCGACATTACCGCAGCCATTGAGCTGTTTTTCGTCACCAAAAAAGGGCTGTCTTCGCACCTGATTGATGTTGAGACCTACAACGGTATCGTCAAGCTGACCGGCGTGACCGACAATCTGCTCTCGTGGGACCGCGCCCAAGAAATTGTGCTCGCGATGCGCGGGGTACGCGGGGTCATCAACGAGCTGATCGTGAATACCCTTGATGTCCCTGATGAGGAGCTGCACAACCGCATAACGCACGCCCTCATCGACGACCCCGCGACAATGGACTACCACATTGGGTGCGCTGTCACGGATGGCGTAGTCTCGGCAACGGGCATTGTTCATTCGTGGGCAGAGAAACAGCTGGCGCTGCGCGTCTTACGCGGAGTGCGCGGCGTACGGGTTATTAAAGCCGATGGCCTAACCATTCAGTGGGGCGAGTTTCAGAATTCCGACGCGGAGATCAGCAATCAGATTCAGGAGCTTCTCGACTGGGATATTCGCGTGTACAGCTCGCTAGTGAAAATATTTACTCGCCACCGCATGGTGTATTTATCGGGCACCGTCGGCACGGCGGCCGAGAAGACGCACGTGGTATCCATTGCTTACCAAGCTGGCGCCACCAGCGTTAATGCCGACGAGCTGCATATTGCCTATTGGGCCATGAGCACTCAGCTGAAGCGCGATAAATATGTCTTTCGGACGGATAAAGCGATCACGGAAGCCGTGCTGGCCACTTTTCGCTTCGATCCGCGCGTACTGTCCTACCAGACGGTGGTAGTGGTAAAAAGCGGAATTGTCACCCTGACGGGGAATGTCAGTAATCTGCGTGCCAAGCAAGACGCGGAACGGGACGCGCGCCACGTAGTGGGCGTCTGGGATGTGCAGAATCTGCTAAAAGTGCGTACGAAGCGTTCGATTACCGACCCTGACCTCTGCCGAACGATTGAGTACGCGCTGGCCCGCGATCCGTACGTATCTGACTTTTATTTCACGGTGAAGGTGGTTAATGGTAAAGCCAATCTCTACGGACAGGCCAACAATCATTTCGAGCAGGAGCAAGCTGGTGAAGTGGCCGCTGGCGTCAACGGGGTGGTAGCGGTTGGCAACTGGATTGGAGTGCGCAGCCATACCCAGTTCGACGGGTCTCATCTGCTGTTCCGGAATTCGGCGGCCCTATATCCGGGGCTACACTCCATGCCTGATTTTGCGCTTGCCGATCGGATCCGCACCCACTACCTCTGGTCGGCGGCGCTTTATGACCAAGACATTCATGTGACTGTAGAAAGCGGTCGCGTGACGTTGGCAGGTACGGTCGATACGGCGCAAGACCGCAATCAGGCAGTGAGTGTGGCATACGAGGTTGGCGCACGCGAAGTCAATAATCATCTGCACCTGCCCACTGCATCCCGCAGATTGGGTTCGGGCCTTTAACCAGCATAATGGATTCTCTCTCCGAATCGGTGAAGCGCGGCCTGCCGCACTACGATGGGCTAAGCACCGCCCAAGCCGCCCTGTTTATGAGCTCGACGACCCTCGGCATCGCACGAGAAAATGATGCGTCGATGGCGTTTGATGAATGGCCCGAAGATGCTCAGGTTCGGCAAACGGCTGAGGCCTTGCGCGTACGACCTTAGCCTATGCCTCCCCGCAAGCGGGGCAACTTGGGTTATTTAAGCGGTCATCCACAAGTTATCGAGAATTTTGTCCTTGCGAGGAGGAGGCTCTGCAACGACGAAGCAATCCTCGTTGCACCGGGAACGCGGCTGAACCAACGCCCCCCATCCTACGAGGATTGCTTCGTTCCTCGCAAGGACAAGTGCGGAAAAACTTGCAGTCAACCACTTAAAACTGTTGACACTTTGGGTAGAACCGTTGATATTTTGGGTAAAACCGTTGATACTTTGGGTAGAACCGGCAATACTTTGGGTAGAACCGTTGATACTTTGGGTGGAACCGGCGATACTTTGGGTGGAACTGGCGATACTTTGGGTGGAACCGGCGATAAATAAACCGGAGGCGTTGGCATTTCTATCGGGCTTTAAGCGGCCGACCAGAAATTATCGAGAATTTTGTCCTTGCGAGGAGGAGGCTTTGCGACGACGAAGCAATCCTCGTTGCACCGGGAACGCGGCTGAGCCAACGCCCCCATCCTACGAGGATTGCTTCGTTCCCCGAAATGACAAATGCGGGAAAATTTTCGGTCAACCGCTTAATTCAAGTTGCGGCTTATTTAGTCTGAAAGACGACGTTTGGTAAGGTAACAAATAGGCTTGCTCCTTCGCGCTTATTTATTTAGCTGGCAGGACCAATACCGGCAAGCTGCTGTGAAGCAGCACCTCGGCGGTTACGCTGTGGTGGAACAGCTCCCCCAGAAAGCTGCGCGGGCGGGCGACAAGGACGATCAGATCGAAGTG
>JANNMJ010000043.1:0-36590 GCA_031397815.1 Hymenobacteraceae bacterium | reverse complement strand
CGGTAGCAGCGCATACGAGGTTCGGGAGGAGAAAAGCATAGCCATTGGGTCCGAAGAAACGACGACAGGCGGTGTGTGGGTGCCGGGACGTTTAGCCCGGGGTTGCCCGGGGTAGATTTTTTTCCAAAATCAACCCCGGGCTTTGGAGAAGAACCCCGTTGGGGTTCCCCGGTTGCTTGCGGCAGGCGACCCCCAACGGGGTTCTTTTCCACAGCCCGGGGTTGGCGGCGCACCGCGCCGACTACCCCGGGCTCGCGGCGCGGGCACACGCCGGGCACTCGCCGGGCAACCGCGCTGGGCACCTTCCCCCCCCCCCCCACCACCACAAAAAAACCCTGCCCCGGCACAACACCGAAACAGGGTCCAATCAACCTAAAAAAGGCAACTAAAAACCTCAATAACTCTCCCGCTGGAAACCCCACAGCCGCAGCTGCGACTTGTACTCAGCCGCATCCGGGAAATTGCCGTCCAAGACTTTACCAATCGAGCGAAGCGTACGCTCAATCTCATCCCGAATCAAGTCTTTCTCGCCGACGGCTTCAGAAATCGCCCCCGAATCATCGGTTAAATCCGTCACCAATTGGGCGTATTCGGTGGCGATGGGCGCCCAATACGCGGTGCCGAACGGGTGGGCCGCCGTATTAAAGCTCTCCTCAGTCAGCCCCTTCACGAGCTGCGCCAACGCCGCCGACCGCTGCGACCGCTCCCGTGGCAGAATGTAATTGCGCGACTTTCTCACAATCCCCATCTTGGTGAAATAAGCCGGGGCCGATTTCCGGTCGTACTTATCCGTCAGCATCCCTTTGACCCGGTACAGATTCTCATTAATCTGCTCATCGAGCTGCTCGATGCGGAGGGCGTTGGTCGGGCGGTCGCCCCCGGCTTGGCGGCGGCGGGCAATCGCCGCTTGATACTCCGTAGAGCGGGCCGCCAGCGTCGTGTGGTTGGTGTAGCGCAGCGTCAGCCACGCTTCTTTTTGCCAGATACCGGCGGCGTAGAGGCCTAATTCAGCGAGCTGGGCGTCGCTATCGGGGAGGATATTCTTGCGCTTTGCCTTGCGCGGCTCAGGCACATCGGCACCGACGGAATTGGTCGGAGCGTCAGGAGAACGGAAAAAAGACAGAGTTTTCAGCATTACACGATAACGTTTAAGGGGAAATTGATACTGCAATAGTAAGTAAAATTCAATTAGCGTAGTCAATCGCTCCCAGCTTTGGTGTCATACTCTCTTTCCCGAACGGCCGGCTGACCATTGGATACATCTTCCCCCCTTCCACTGCACGCAGTGAGACCCTTGGATACATCCTCTCCCCTTCCACTGCACGCAGTGAGGCCTTTGGATACATCCCACCCCCTTCCACTGCACGCAGTGAGACGTTTGGATACATCCTCTCCCCTTCCACTGCACGCAGTGAGGCCTTTGGATACAACAAACTGCCCATTACGCCCCCACCGCCGTATTTTCCCCCTATGAAAACCCCTTTTCCCGCCCCAACCCTGTCGCCCCAAACTACCCCTGCCGCCTTCCCCATCGTCCTGATCGGGGTGGAGTTTGAGGAGAATTTATCGCTGCGGTATCTGGCGGGGGCGCTGCTGGCGGCGGGCTATGCGGCCACGCGGGTGCAGCCGTATAACAGCGTGCTGGAGGCGGAAGCCATCTGCGAGGCGATTATGGCCGAAAACCCCGCGCTGGTGGGGATTTCGATGGTATTTCAGGCCCGCGCCATCGAGGATTTGACGCTAATCGAGCTGCTGCGGCGGCGGGGGTACGCGGGCCACATCACCGTCGGGGGGCAATTCGCGACGCTCGATTACGCCGATGTTTTTCTCGATGCGCCCGGCCTGAGCAGCCTCGTGCGGTTTGAGGCCGAAGCCACCGCCGTGCAGCTTGCCGATACGCTGCGCACCGGCGCGACGCTCGCCGACGTGCCCGGCTTGGTGTGGCGCGATGCGGCGGGCGCCGTGCAGGTCAACCACGCGATGCCCGCCCCCGGCGACCTCAACGCCCTGCCGTGGCCGCTGCGCAAACCCGAGCGGCGCGAGTATCTGGGCCTGAAAACGGCGCACCTCATCGGCTCGCGGGGGTGCCACGCCACTTGCCAATACTGCTGCGTGGCGGCGCTCGCCACCGAGCGCAACGCCGCCGCTCGCGCCGCCGGCGGGAGCGCCCTGCCCGGCACCCGTCGCCGCACCCCCACCAGCGTAGCCGACGAGATGGCCGCCCTCTACCACGACTACGGCGTGCGGATTTTCGAGTTTCAGGACGACAACTGGATTCCCCCGAAAACCGACGCCGCCGTCGCCTATTTCACCGAGCTGCACCACGCGCTCACAGCGCGGCAAGTCGGCCAAATCGGCCTGACGCTGAAGATGCGCGCCGACGCCGCGCAGCCCGAAATCCTGCGGATTCTGAAGGCAATCGGGTTGATTCGGGTCTTCGTCGGCATTGAATCGGGGACGCAGGAGCTGCTCGACAAATTGGGGCGCCGGACGCGGGTCGAAAACGCCTCGCTGCGCGCCTTGCGCACGTTGCGGGATTTTCAGATTCCGGCGTATTTCAACGCTCTTCTCTTCGGCCCGGATATTCGGTTTGAAGAAATCGAGCCGGAATTACAATTCCTCGAAAACGGCCTCGATTTTCCGTTCGAGATCACCGAAGTCGTGATTTACGGCAAGACCGGCCTCTACCTCAGCCTCAACCTCGAAAAGCGTCTCCACGGAAACTACCTCGCCTACGATTACGACTACCTCGACGCCGCCACCCAGCGCACCCACGCGCTGGTTTCGCAGCTCGAAACCCGCCATTTCGGCGTCTACGCCCCCGTAAAAATGGCCGCCGATTTGGGCTTCAACCTCGGCGTATTGCAGGTTTTCTACCCCGGCCCCCACGTAAAAGCCCTCGCCGACCGCGTAGCCGCCCTCAACCACCGCATCAACGCCGACCAGCTCCGCGTAGTCCGGCAAGCCGCTGCCATCGGTGCCTCCGACGCGCCGCTCGGCCCCGCCCGCCAAGCCCTGCAAGCCGATACCGTCGCCAGAGACCTCAATTTCTACCGCGAAATCATCGAGCTGCAACAGCAAGCTGAGCAGTTGGCGCGGGTACACGCCCCGACCGCCAAAGCGTATTACCGCACCGGCGGCGTGCTGCAATCGGGGTTAATTGCGGGGCTGTTTTTATTGACGATGGGGAGTGCGGTGGGGCAGGAACTGCCACCGCAAGTCCCCGACCCTAATTATTCGCCCGAGCTGAGCGCCCAAGTTGATAGACTCCGTCTGCATTTCGACGCGAAAGAATGGCGGCGCGTGAAAGCAGAAATTGCTAAAATCGAAACACCGATTACATATGCAATACGCAGTTCAATTAAAGAGGGAGCGCCTGAGGGCAGCAAAAAGAAGAAGGACCGGCACCGTATCTACAAAGAGCTGGAAATCTTACGTGTGAAACGTGTGCGCGAGGATTACGAGCGATTGAATGCGCTGTTACGCGAGCACCAGCCAAAGATTCGCATTGCCAACTCCCTGATATTATGGAATGACGACAAAGGCCGAATTCTCGACGTTGAGGTAATAGCTTCTGGCGAGCCCCGAAAGCAGACATTCAAAAATTCACTCAGACGCTATTTCCGCCCCAGTGGGGTGCAGGTAGAGCTACGGCGCTCCGTCAATTATCCATTGGGGCTTCACGACACCATCCTAGCCGTATTGCAACGGCATCAATTTAAGCTTAGAGAATTTTCGTACCCTGACGTAGAATCACACGATTTCCTCCCAGCAAGTAAAAACCCGCTTCACTATGCCCAAAGCACAATATCAAAGAGCGGCAAGCCGCGCTCGCGCGTGAGCGCATCCGTTCGGATGCGGTATTATAGGATACGTCGCAAGCTGGGTAGGCTGCTGTTTCCGCTACCGCGCCGCCGGGGTCCGATGGATTAAATGGCCCAGAATTCCTCGCGCCCTTGACGCGGGGCTCTGCCCCGTGTCGGCTATTCGCAGGCGTCTCGCCTGCCAGCCAGCGCGTGTGATTAGCCAACGTAGGGGCGTGGCCTTGTGCCCGCCCGCATGCGGTTGTGTTGGTCGTGGTTGGCGGTCCGTAGCCACATGCGGGCGGGCACAAGGCCACGCCCCTACAGGGATGACGGGTTACTAAATCGTGCCTGCCAGCCTACGTACCCGGCACCGTCTCGGTGCCGGAGCTGCTGAGGCCAATCAGCGCTCAACCACCGGCACCGAGACGGTGCCGGGTACGTAGGAACGCGCCGATTGGGGTGGCGGGCCAGAGGCCCGCGAATAGCCCGCACGGGGCAGAGCCCCGCGCGATTCGCGTCGCGTTAGATGCGCGTTAGATGCGCGATGGATGCGCGATGGATGCCCGTTGGCTTGCGTTGGCTTGAGTTGGCTTGCACCGATTGGTCATCTGATTTCCCCATAACGCACCCTACTCCCCCCTGCGCCGTACTTTGCTGCAATGAAACGCCCGTCCGCTTCCCCTTCCTCCCGCCCTAGTAGTGTTCGTAAGATTGAGGTTCGGCCGCGCAAGCCGCTCCCGCTCGTCGCCGATGACCCGTGGCTGACGGATGCGGAACCCGCTTTGCGCCAACGGCAAGTGCGGCTGCGCGAGGTGCTGACGTACATCCGGCAAGCCGACGGCTCGGTCAAGAGCCACGCGCTGATTCATACCCGCTTGGGGCTGCACCGCGACAATACCCGCAAAGGCTGGTGGTTCCGCGAGTGGGCGCCGGGCGCGCAACAGCTCTGGCTCATCGGTGATTTTAATGGTTGGGCTCCCCACGAAGTGCCCCTCACGCGGCTGGCGGGCGGTTATTGGGAAGTACTCGTGCGCGACCGCGATTTCCCCGGCCTCCAGCACGGCACCCGCTATAAAGTGCGCGTGAAGGATGCGCAGGGCCGCGAGCTGGACCGCCTCCCTGCCCTCACCCGCTGGACGAGCCAAGACGAGACGACCAAGGATTTCGCCGCCCGCGTGTGGCACCCGAAAGAGCCGTTTCAGTGGACCGACGGCAGTTTCCACCTCCCCGCCCTCACCGAAAACACCGCCCCGTTCATCTACGAGACGCACCCCGGGATGGCGACCGAGGAAGAGCGCGTCGGGACGTGGCGCGAGTTCGCCGATACGGTGCTGCCGCGCGTTAAGGCGCTCGGTTACAATGCGGTGCAGCTGATGGCGGTGCAGGAACACCCGTATTATGGGTCGTTCGGGTACCACGTCAGCAATTTTTTCGCGCCCTCCTCGCGCTACGGCACCCCCGACGATTTACGCTACCTCATCGACACCGCCCACGGCCTCGGGCTGGTGGTGATTATGGACGTGGTGCATTCCCACGCGGTAAAAAATTACGCCGAGGGGCTGAATGATTTCGACGGCACCGGTCAGCAATATTTCCACGCCGGGGAGCGCGGCGACCACCCCGGCTGGGATTCCAAGCTCTTCGATTACGGCCGCTGGGAAGTCCGGCAATTCCTGCTGAGCAACCTCCGCTACTGGCTCGACGAGTTTCATTTCGACGGTTTTCGGTTCGATGGCATCACCTCGATGCTCTACCACCACCACGGCGAGGGACGCACGTTCGCGGTGCCGAACGATTATTTCGGACCGGATACGGATACCGACGTCATTATTTACCTCCAGCTCGCCGCGCAGCTTGTGCATCAGGTGCGGCCCGGCGCCCTCTGCATCGCCGAGGATATGAGCGGCCAGCCGGGCCTCTGCCGCCCACTCGACGAAGGCGGCATCGGGTTCGATTACCGCCTCGCGATGGGCCTCCCCGACCAGTGGATTAAGCTCATCAAGGAGCAGCCCGACGAAAACTGGAAGCCGAGCCTCCTGTGGAGCGCCCTCACGAACCGGCGGCGTGGCGAGAAAAACATCGCCTACGTGGAATCCCACGACCAAGCGCTAGTCGGCGACCAGACGTTGGCGTTTCGGCTGATGGGTCCGGCGATGTATTCGGAGATGGACCGCGCCAATCCGCATCCGCTCGTCGAGCGCGGCGTGGCGCTCCACAAGCTCACCCGCCTCCTCACGGCGAGCGTGGGCGGCGAGGGCTACCTGACGTTTATGGGCAACGAATTCGGGCACCCCGAATGGATTGATTTCCCCCGCGAAGGCAATGGCTGGAGCTATAGCCACGCCCGTCGGCAATGGAGCCTCGCCGAAAACGGCTTCCTCCGCTACGCCCTCCTCGCCGATTTCGACCGCGCCTTCGTGCGGCTCCTGCGCGAGAACCGCGCCCTAGAAAGCGGCTACGCCCGCCTCCTCCACCAAGACGACAATAACCAAACGCTCTGCTACGAGCGCGGCGGCCTCACGTTCGCGTTCAATTTCCACCCCACAGAGTCGTTCCCCGTTTACGAGTTCGCGGCGCCGAAGCCCGGCAAATACGCCGTCCTCCTCTCCTCCGACGCCGTCGAATTCAGCGGCCACGACCGCGTCCGGGCCGACGAAACGGAGTATTTCACCACCCCCAACCCAGTCGCGCCGAACGTTGGGATGCTCACTGCGTACTTGCCGAACCGCACGGCGCTCGTGTTCAAGCTTGCTGATTAGAGAAATTATCTCCCACGAATTTCAGAAATTTATTCACGAATTTTAAATTCGTGAAATTCGTGGGAAAATTTCTGAAATTCGTGGGGAAACCCCTTTTTTATGAACACTAAGAACGACCCTAAAGTCCACACCGGGTGGGCGATGTATGACTGGGCTAACTCGGTTTACCCGCTCGTCATTACCAGCACCATCTTCCCGATTTACTTCAACGCCGTCGCCCGCGATGCAGCGGTGGCGCACGAGCCGGGCACGGGGCGGCCCATCGTCGAGTTTTTCGGGACGCAGGTGCTCGGATCGTCGCTGCTGCTGTACGCCATCTCGGTGGGGTTCCTGATTGTGGCCGCGATCTCGCCGCTGCTCACCGCGCTGGCCGATTTTTCGGGCCGTAAGAAGCGGTTCATGCAGGTGTTCTGCTACTTGGGCGCGGCCTCCTGCTGCGGGCTGTTCTTCTTCACCAAGGAAACCATCGACGTCGCGGTGCTGCTCTTCATCCTCGCCACGGTGGGGTTTGCGGGGTCCATCGTCTTCTACAACTCCTACCTCCCCGACATCGCCACCGAAGACAAATTCGATTCGCTCTCCGCGAAAGGGTTTTCGCTGGGCTACGTCGGGTCGGTGATTCTGCTGGTCTTGTGCCTAGGGCTGGTTTTGGGCGGCGAGAAGCTCGGCATCAGCGCCGGGCTGGCTTCGCGGCTCTCGTTTCTGCTCACGGGGCTGTGGTGGGGCGGTTTTGCGCTCCTCCCCTTCGCCCGTCTCCCCGCCGACCCCGGTCGGCCCGCTGATGCTGTGGCGGCCACCGGCGGCTGGCTATTCAACGGCTTCCGCGAGCTAGGCAAAGTGTGGCGCTCCTTGGAAGAGCTACCGCTTCTGAAACGCTTCCTGTTCGCGTATTTCTTCTATAACATGGGCGTCCAGACGGTGATGTACGTCGCGACCCCCTTCGCCGAAGAAACCCTCGGAATGAAATCCGGTGAGCTGATTGCCACCATTCTCATCCTGCAAGTGGTGGCTATTGCGGGCGCGTTCCTCTTCGCGAAGCTCTCCGAGCGGGTCGGTAACACGCGCGCCCTGAGCGTGGCGGTCATTATCTGGTCAGGCATCTGCGTGGCGGGTTATTTCGTGCAGGCTGGCGCCACGTTCTACGCACTCGCAGCCGTCATCGGCTTCACGATGGGCGGCGTGCAAAGCCTCTCGCGCTCCACCTACGCCAAGCTCATCCCCGAAAACACCCCCGACACGGCCTCCTACTTCTCGTTCTTCGACGTCACGGAGAAGCTGTCCATCGTACTGGGCACGGCCTCGTTCAGCCTGATTTCGCAGCTCACCGGCACGATGCGGAACAGCATCTTGGCGCTGATTGTGTTCTTCATTCTGGGTCTGGCGTTCCTGTTCACGCTGCGCGGGAAGCGGTTGCGGGCGGCGTGAGGCGGGGGAAGGCACTATTACGTTTGACGCCGCTGGCGCGCACCGGTTTTTAGGGGCGTCAGCGGGTCGAGTTAAGCGTTCGCGCACCCACTTCCAAAACCATCGGCTTGCCGTCCGGCTGCTACTTCCGAACTTGCCGACTCATTCAGCAAGATTCCCGTGGCGATAAAGATCAATGCCGAAGATGCCCTCGCTTACCACCGCCAGCATCCGCCGGGCAAGGTAGAAACCGTGCCGACGAAGCCCGTCGCCACGCAGCAGGATTTGGCGCTCGCCTATTCGCCGGGCGTGGCCGAGCCGTGTAAGGCCATCGCGGCGCGTAAGGAAGACGTGTATCTGTACACCGCCAAGGGCAACTTGGTGGCGGTTATCTCGAACGGTACGGCGGTGCTCGGGCTGGGGAACATCGGCCCGGAAGCCTCCAAGCCAGTGATGGAAGGGAAGGGCGTGCTGTTCAAGAAATTCGCCGGGATTGATTGCTTCGATATCGAAGTCGATGCCACTGACCCCGAGGAATTTATCCGCATCGTGAAGGCGCTGGAGCCGACGTTCGGCGGCATCAACCTAGAGGATATCAAGGCGCCGGAGTGCTTTCAGATTGAGACGGCCTTGCGCGAGCGGATGAACATTCCGCTGATGCACGACGACCAGCACGGCACGGCGATTATCTCGTCGGCGGCGCTGCTGAACGCGTTGGAGATTGTCGGGAAGAAGCTCGACGAAATACGGATTGTGGTGAGCGGCGCCGGAGCGGCGGCTGTGTCGTGCGTGCGGCTGTACGTGCATCTGGGGCTTCGGAAGGAGAACCTGATGATGTTCGACATCGGCGGCATCATCCACCCCGGCCGGACCGACTTGGACGACATGCGGATGCAGTTCGCGAACCCCGCTGCCACCGCCGCCACCACCCTCGCCGACGCCATGCGCGACGCCGACGTGTTCATCGGCCTCTCGGCAGCAGGCGTGTTGCCGCCTGCGCTCGTCAAGACGATGGCGAAAGACCCCGTGGTGTTCGCATTGGCGAATCCGGAGCCGGAAATCGGTTACGACGCCGCGATGGCCACCCGCCGCGACCTTATTATGGCAACCGGTCGCTCCGACCATCCCAACCAAGTCAACAACGTTCTCGGCTTCCCCTACATCTTCCGCGGCGCCCTCGACGTGCGCGCCACCGAGATCAACGAGGCGATGAAGCTGGCGGCCGTCCGCGCCCTCGCGGCGTTGGCGAAAGACGCCGTGCCGGATGCCGTGAACAAGGCCTACGGCGATGCGCGCCTGAAATTCGGCCGCGAGTACCTCATTCCGAAGCCCCTCGACCCGCGCCTGATTACGCACGTCTCGATGGCCGTGGCCCGCGCCGCGATGGCGAGCGGCGTGGCGCGCAAGCCGATTCTCGATTGGGATACGTATGAGGCCGAGCAGAACGCCCGCCTCGGCAACGACCAGAAGCTCATCAACCGCCTCCTTGCTGCCGCCAAGCGCAACCCGAAGCGCGTGGTGTTCGCGGAAGCCGACAATTACAAGATTCTGAAGGCCGCGCAGACGGTGATCGAGCAGGGCATTGCCGTGCCGATTCTGCTCGGGAACAAGAAGAAGATCGCCAACATCATCAAAGAGAACTCCCTCGACCTGCAAGGCGCGCGGGTGATTGATATTCTCGAAGAAGAAAGCCAGCGTGAAGCCTACGCCAAGCTGCTCTTCGCGAAGCGTCAACGGAAGGGCGTGACGATGGTGGAAGCCCGTCGGATGCTGCGCGAGCGCAACTATTTCGGGACGATGATGGTGGAAACCGGCGAAGCCGACGCGTTCATCAGCGGTCTCACGAACGACTATTCGCGCACGATCCGGTCGGCGCTGCAAGTCATCGGCACCGAGCCGGGCGTCAAGCGCACGGCCGGTATGTACATCGTGCTCAGTAAGAAGCAGCCGTACTTCTTCGCCGATACCACCGTCAACATCGACCCCACGGCCGAGGAGCTGACCGATATCATCGCGCTGACGGCCCGCGCCGTGCGGTTCTTCGACGAAGACCCGCGCATTGCGCTCCTCTCCTACTCCAACTTCGGCTCCACGCCGGGTGCTGATCCGGAGAAAATGCGTCAAGCCCTCGCCCTCACCCGCGAGCGCCACCCCGACCTGAAAGTAGACGGCGAAATGCAGGCAAATACTGCCCTCTCGCCGGAACTGCTACGCGAGCATTACCCGTTCAGCACGCTCGCGCCCGAAGGGGCGAACACCCTCATTTTCCCCGACCTCACCAGCGGCAACATCGCCTACAAGCTTTTGCAGGAGATTGGTGGGCTGGAAGTCATCGGGCCGGTGCTGATCGGGATGCGCAAGCCGGTGCACATCCTGCAATTAGGCTCCAGCGTGCGCGAAATCGTGAATATGACCGCCATCGCAGTAGTAGACGCGCAGTAACCAACTGACGCCAACACAAAGCCCCCCGCTCCTACCCATCCCTTAAAATCTGTCAAATCCGTGCAAAAATCCGTGAAATTCGTGCAAAAATCCGTGAAATTCGTGGGAAAACCCCTGCAATCTGTGGGAAAATCCCTGCAATCCGTGGGAAAATCAGCAGGAAAATCTTCCTAATCAAGAATGATCGCTCACATCACCGGCGCCCTTTCTGAGCTACACCCCACGCACCTCATCATCGAGGCGGGCGGCTTGGGGTATGAAGTCCGCATCTCGCTCACCACGTTCGACGAGCTAAAAAACCTCGCCGAAGGCAGTCCGGTGCGGCTGCTCACCTACTTACAGATCAAGGAAGACGCGCACACGCTTTTCGGCTTCCAGACGGCGGCCGAGAAGACGCTTTTCCTGCATCTGTTGAGCGTGAGCGGCGTGGGCGCCGCCACCGCGCTGGGCGTTCTAAGCAGCCTGAGCGTGGTGGAAGCCCAACAGGCCATCGTGAAAGAGGACGTCCGGACGCTCCAACGCGTGAAAGGCCTCGGCGCAAAGGGCGCCCAGCGCATCGTCCTCGACCTGCGCGACAAGCTCAAGAAAGAAGGTATTGCGGCTGGCTCGACCTCCGGCCCGTCCATTGCCGACCGCGTGGCGGGCAATAAGAACCGCTCCGAGGCGTTGTCGGCATTGGTAACGCTCGGGTTCGCGCGCGCCGCCGCCGAAAAATCGCTCGATACGCTCATCGAGCTACACGGCCCGAACCTGCGCGTCGAGGAGATGATTAAATTTGCTTTGAAATCGGCCTAAACCGGCTTCGGGCGCGAATGTTGCGCCCACCCCTTCATCCTCCCCTCTCCTTCCTTCACTTTTCCTTCATTGACTCAGCCTATCGCCCTACGCTTACCTGCCTACCTGTTTCTCCTGTACTACTTAACCGTCTAGGGTGCTGCGTCGAATTTCCGGTAAAGGAGCTGCGACCATCTTGGTTGTGGCCGTGCTGCCGCTGTTTTCCTGGCTCACCGTGGCAACGCCGCTGGGAGCGCGTGTTCGGGCCCGCGTGGGTCGGGGCACGTTGACACGTCTGTTAGTTTCCCCGCCGCCGCCCGACTCCACGGCCGGCGATACGAGCCGTTATGCGCCGTCGCGGCGCCCGAAACCGGCGCTCACTGACCGCTACGGCGACCCCTTCTCTAACCCCACCGGCGGTACGCCGATGCAGCTCACGTCACCTGATAACGTGAAAGTGAAGGTGGTGGTTGACGATTCGCTGAAATACTTCGACATCACGGAGCGCGTCGGCGATACGCTCAACTATCGGCCGCCGAGCCGGATGTCGTACAAGCAGTACAGCGAGTGGCAGCAGCAGCAGGCGGCGCGCAACTATTTCCGCTCGAAAGCCGCTGGGCTCGACGGCGAGTCGATAACGACGACCAAGCGCCTGATTCCGAAGATTTACCTGCCCCCGGCGCTCGAACGCATCTTCGGCGGCAACTTCGTCGATATCCGGCCGAACGGCGCCGTCACGATTCGGGCCGGTTACCGGCACAACCGCAACTTCAACCCCGCCCTGCCGCTCCGCCAGCAGAGCGTCGGCGATTTTGATTTCGACCAGACCATCCAGCTCAACATGATTGGGCAGGTGGGCGAGAAATTGAAGCTGAACTTCAACTACGACACGAAGGCGAACTTCAACTTCGAGAACCAGATCAAGTACGACTACACGGGGTCGGAGACGGATATTATCAAGAAAATCGAGGCCGGTAACGTCTCGATGCCGTTGCAGGGGGCGCTGATTCAGGGTGGGCAAAACCTGTTCGGCGCCAAAGTGCAGACCCAGTTCGGGCGCCTGACGGCTACGGCCGTTGCCGCGACGGTGCAGGGCACGCAGGACGAGATTCGGATTCAGAACGGCGCCCAGACGCGCAAGTTTGAGATTCGGGTCGACCAATACGACCGCGACCGCCACTACTACCTCGGGCAGTTCTTCCGCGACCGTTACGACGCCGCCCTCCGGCAGCTCCCGCTCGTGAACTCGGGCATCCAGATTCGGCGGCTGGAAGTGTACATGACCAACACGTCCACCCTCACCGCCGACAACCTGCGGAACGTGGTGACGCTGATGGACTTGGCCGAGCCGCGCACTGTTTCCACCTTCGGCACGCGCTTCCTGCGCTCCTCGCCGCCGGTGGCTTCCAGTAACCAAGCGAACACCCTGTTCGATCTGGCCGTCACGAACGGCGTGCGCGGCCAAAATACCGTCGATACGTATCTGGCGGGTCAGGGCTTGCAGAAAGGCCGCGATTTCGAGCACATCCGAGCCCGCAAGCTCGACCCGCGTGAGTACAAATTCAACGCGCAGCTCGGCACCATTTCGCTGAATTCTACGCTCTTGCCTGACCAAGTGCTGGGTGTGGCGTTCGAGTACTCTTACAACGGCCGCACTTATAAAGTGGGGGAGCTGGCCGAGGATTACGCGAACGTCGGGCAGGATCAAGTCATCTTCCTGAAGATGCTGAAGGCGACGAACCCTTCCCTCAAATTCCCGACGTGGGATTTGATGATGAAGAACGTGTACTCGCTGAACGCCTCGCAGGTCACGCGGGATAACTTCCTGCTGAACCTCATCTATAAGGACGACGAAACCGGCGTCAACATTACGTCGCTCAAGGAAGGCGGCGGGCGGGTGCAGGACATTCCGCTGATTCAGGTGATGGGGCTCGACCGGGTTAACCCGAACAACGACCGCCCTTCCGACGGCAACTTCGACTTCTTCCCCGGCATCACCATCGACCCCGATAACGGGCGCGTGTACTTCCCGGTGGTCGAGCCGTTCGGCTCTTACCTGCGCGACCAGATTCTGAGCGGCTCGCCGCCCGGCTCGCAGGCGCAGGTCGAGAAATACGTGTTCCAGCAGCTCTACGACTCGGTTCAGACCCAAGCCGCACAGTTCACGCAGTTCACGAAATTCTTCCTGTCTGGGCGGATGCAGCAATCGGCTTCTGACGAAGTACAGCTGCCGGGCATCCGGGTAGTGCCGGGGTCGGTGAGTGTGTATTCGGGCGGCACCCGACTGACAGAAGGCGTTGATTATCAGGTATTTTACGACTTGGCTCGTCTCAAGATTCTGAACCCGAGCTACCTCAACTCGGCGGCTGAGCTGCGCATCAATGTCGAGAAGGACGCTATTATTCAGGTGCAGCCCCGGCGCTTGGTGGGCACCCGGCTCGATTACAAAGTCTCGAACGACCTGACCGTTGGCGGGACGTTGATGCACATGATTGAGAACCCGCTCATCAACCGCGTCAACATCGGCGATGAGCCGACGAACAACACGATTTATGGCCTCGATGTAAACCTGCGGAAAGAGTCGCGCTTCCTGACGAAGATGATCGACGCGCTGCCGCTGGTGCAAACCAAGGAGCTGAGCGCCATTACGTTCCAGGGAGAATTCGCGCAGCTGATTCCGGGAAAATCGCAGCTGCGGGGCGAAAACGGCGTGAGCTACCTCGACGACTTCGAGAACGCCGAAACGCCGTATTCGCTTGGCGGGACCGCAACGGGGGCGTGGAAAATGTCAACGCCTCCCGTGGGCGTTGTGGGGTATAACAGCACGTCGCCACGGCAAACGAGCTTTGGGCGGGCGCGGCTGTCGTGGTACAACATCGACCAGACGTACTACGCCACCACCGGGCAAAAACCGGCGAACATCGGCACCGCCGACCTCAAGAACCACTACACGCGCGGCGTCACGCAGCGGGAAATTTACCCCAACCGCGACCCTAGCCTCCAGAACGGCTACGAATTCCCCCTCGACCTCGCCTACTTCCCCGACGAGCGCGGCCCCTACAACTACACGCCCGACGTGACCGCTGACGGCGTCGGCCTCACCACGCCCTCTGCGCGGAGCTGGGCAGGCATCTCCCGCGGGATTACGTTCGATACCGACTTCGATAACGCCAACATCGAGTACCTCGAATTCTGGCTCCTCGACCCGTTCATCGACTCGCAGAACGGCGTAATCGATGACCAAAGCGGGCGTCGTCCGGCGAAGGCGAACACGACCGGGGGAACGCTGTTCCTGAACCTCGGCAACATCTCGGAAGATGTGGTTCGCGATGCGGCGCGCTATGAGTTCGAGAACGGCCTGCCGCCCGACGGCTCCAACACGAACACGACCGAGATTCCGTTTGGGCGCAGCACCAACCTCTCGTACCTCACCGACGCCTTCGATACAGCGCCTAACTCGCGTGGTAATCAGGACATTGGCTTGGACGGCTTAAAAGACGACGGCGAGCGGGCCTTCTTCGGCGATGCTACCAAGCCCGGCGGCGACCCGCTGACGGCTTCGAAATACGCCACCCTGCCCGATCCTTCTGCCGATAACTTCCGGCATCACCTCGACGAAGGGTTCACGACCGACGACATCAAGCTCCTCGGGCGCTACAAGTACTACAACGGGCTGGAAGGCAACTCGCCGGAAGGCTCTACCCGCGCGTCGTACATCTTCCCCGATAAGGAAGATTTGAACCGCGACAACGTCGTGAACGACGTCGATTCCTATCACGAGTACCGGATGGACCTGCAACCGGGTCAGCTGGAAGTCGGCGGCGTGAACGGCTACATCGTCGATAAAGTCGAGAATAATATCAACGGCGACCGCGTGACGTGGTACCTCTTCCGCGTGCCGATTCGCTCGCCGACGAACTCCGTCAACGGGTATTCGGGGTTCAAGAACATCCGTTTCATGCGCCTCTATATGACTGGCTGGCGCGAGCCGGTGGTGCTGCGAATGAACCAGATGCGCTTCGTAGCCAACCAATGGCGCAAGTACAACGAGCTGATTACCGACTCGGAGCAGCCCACGGGCGGTAGCCGCATCGATGCTGACGCGTTCACGGTTTCGGCGGTGAACATCGAAAATAACGGGGCCGTGGCAGCCAACGAGATTCCGTACGTGTTGCCGCCGGGCATTCAGCGCGACAAAGACGTGTCGTCGCAGCTCAACCGGCGGCTCAACGAGCAGTCGTTGCAACTCTGCATTGATGGGCTGCGCAAAGGGTTCGGCAAGGCGGTGTGGAAAAACACCGCCATTGACATGCTGATTTACAAGCGGTTGCGGATGTTCGTCCACGCCCAATCGGGCGATGCCGATAACCCCGTGCCCGATAAGGCGCTGCGGCTGTTCGTGCGCATCGGGCAGGATTACTCGTTGAACTACTACGAGTACTCGCTGCCGCTGGTCATTACGCAACCCGGCGTAACCGACCCGAATCTCATCTGGCAGCAAGCCAACGTGATTGACTTGGCATTGCAGGATTTGGTGAACGCTAAGGCCCAGCGCAACGCCGTCGGGGCGCCCATCAACGTGCCGTTCACCGTGACTATGCCCGGCGACGGCGACGACCGCCGCGTGACCGTCATCGGCAACCCCGATTACTCCGATGTGCAGAGCATCATGATTGGGGTGCTGAACCCGAGTCAGGGGCCGCTCGGCAGCGAGCCGCGCTCGGTGTGCGTGTGGGTGGATGAATTGCGGGTGTTTGATTATGATAAGACCGCCGGTTGGGCCGCCATCGGGCGCGTGAACGCCAAGCTCGCCGACGTGGCGACGGTCACGGCTACCGGCTCTTACACGACCTACGGCTTCGGCGCGCTTCAGACGAAAGTGGCGCAGCGGGCACGGGAGAACACCGCCCAGTTCGACGTAAACGCCAACATTCAAGGTGATAAATTCCTGCCGCGCTCGCTCAATCTGCGGGTGCCGGTGGGGGTGCAATACGGCGCCGTCATCAAAGAGCCGCGCTTCGACCCGCTCGACCCGGATACGGAGCTGAAGAAATCGCTGGAGAAATTCGGCACCAACGAAGACTCCAAAACGGAGTACCGAAGTAAAGTGATCGACCGCGTCACGACGCGCTCCATCAACCTGCTCAACGTCCGGAAAGAGCGCGGCCCGGCGCCCGGCGCCCTACCCGATCCTGCGAAAGCCAGCGCCGCTCCGGCGGTGCCGCACCCGTGGGATATCGAAAACTTCGCGGTGAGCTACGCCTACACCGAGCGGTTGCAGACCAACATCGTCACGTTCCGCGATTTCACGAAAACCTATACCGGCGGCATTGCCTACGCGTATCAGGCGAACCCGAAATCGTACTCGCCGCTCGCGACGGTGAAGATGCTGTCGTCGCCGTACTTCCAGTTCCTCAAGGACTTCAACTTCACGCCGCTGCCGTCGTCGTTCTCGGTGCGCGCCGACCTCGACCGCCGGTACAACGAGCGGTTCCTGCAACGGCGCGGCTCGGTGACGGAGCTGCCGACGCCCGCCGGGATTGAGCCGGTCTTCCAGAAGTCGTTCTTCTTCAACCGCATCTATGATGTGAAGTGGAACCTGACGAAGAGCCTCGCTTTCGACTACACCGCCACCAACCGGGGCGTGATCGACGAGCCGGACGGGCAAATCAACAAGAACCAGTTTCCGGATAAAAACAAGGTTATCTGGCAGAACCTGCGTCGGTTGGGCCGCACCACGGCATTCAACCAAAACGCCGCTCTCACCTACCGCCTTCCGCTCGACAAGTTCCCGCTAACCGACTGGCTTTCAGCGGATGCGCGCTACCAAGCCGGTTACACTTGGACGGCCATCTCGACGGCCCTGCGCTCCGATACGCTGCGGCTCGGCAACACCATCCAGAACAACCGTGAGCAGAGCGTCAACGCCAAGGCCGACCTGTTGAAGCTCTACAACAAGGTCAAATTCCTGAAGGAAATCAACAATCCGCCGAAGCCAGTGGCCGCAGCGGGTGGCTTGGATAAGAACGGGCGCCCGATTCCCGGTGCCAAAGGCGGGGCGGGCAAAAACGCCCCCGGCGCCACCGACGGCACGCCGACCATCGGCAAGCGCGGGCCGAAAGGCAAGGACGCGAAGGCCGACGCGGAAAAAGTGGCGGCCGATAAAGCCGAGCTCACCCCGCAGCTCGGCCCGGATGGCAAGCCCGTATTGGGGCCGAACGGCAAGCCGATTATGGTGGCCGTGGCGCCCGGAAAAGACGGAAAAGGCGGCAAAGACGCCGGGAAGCCCGAACCCGATACCACCAAGAAAAAGGCGGAGCTAAAGCTGCTGAAAGGCGTGCTGCGCGGCCTGATGTCGGTCCGGACCATCAACGGCACCTACACCCGCACCGACGGTACGCTGCTGCCGGGTTATCTGCCGGGCTCGTCGCTGTTCGGCTTCAATCAAGGCTTTACGGCGCCGACGCCGCAGTTCATTATGGGCAAGCAGTACGAGCTGCAAAGCCTGTATGACATTGCCGAAAGCCGCGGCTGGTACACCGATAGCAGCCAATACCTCAACACGGCGCTCTCCAGCCTGATGACCGAGAACCTGAGCCTGCGCGCCAATGTGGAGCCGTTCAAAAACTTCCAGATTCAGGTGGAAGGGCGGCAGACGAAGTCGAGGGCGCAGGAAGTTTTCTTCCGAAACGAGGTGGATGAAAACACCGGTTTCGCCGTGCTGCCGCTCCGGCAGGCGCAGGTGCAACCGTTCATCAGCGGGGCGTATAGCCAGTCGTTCCTGTCGGTGCAGACGTTGTTTGAGAGCCGGGGCGCCGGTGGGCAGTCGGCGGCTTTCGAGCGGTTCATCACGAACCGGCAGGTGATTCGGGGGCAATTGACCGAGGCGAACGGATTGCCGCAATCGGATACCTCTTACCAGAACAACACGCAGGACGTGCTCATTCCGGCCTTCACGCGGGCGTATCAGAGGCAGACGGCGGCCGGTTACAAGGCCAAGCCCTTCAACCCGTTCGCGGGCCTGCCGCTCCCGAACTGGCGCGTGGATTACAACGGCCTGAGCGAGCTGCCGCTGCTGAAGAAATACTTCTCTTCCGTGACGCTCTCGCACGCGTATCAGTCCACGTACTCCATCGCCAACTACACCACGTCGGCGCTCTATACGAGTCCGCCGGACGGTTTCCCGCAGGTGCGGGCGAACGGAAAAGTGGTGCCGTATTACGTGATCAACACCGTGACGATTGCCGAGCGAATGGCGCCGCTGATCGGCATCAACATCAAGACCAAGAAGAATATCACGGCCCGCTTGGAGTATAAGGTGGAGCGCAACCTCGCCCTGAACACCACCAACGCACAGGTAACCAGCATTTTCGTGCAGGACTACGTCATCGGCGCGGGCTACACGACGAACCGGTTCAAGCTGCCGTTCAAGATTCGAGGCGTTCGGCAGACCCTGACGAACGACCTGACAATGCGCCTCGACCTCACCATCCGCGACAACGAAACCGTGCAGCGGACCATCGTGCAAACCCGCGATACGGCGAACGGTCGCACCATCATCACGAGCGAAACCAGCCAGAACCAGACCACGAACGGCACCCGTCAAGTCCAGCTCAAGCCGACCATCGACTACGTGCTGAACCAGCGCCTGAACCTACAGTTCTACTTCACGCGCGTGGTGTCGGAACCGAAGATTTCGTCGTCGTACAAGAACGTCGCGACCACGGCCGGTATCCAGATTCGGTACAGCTTGGGCCTGTAATCGACTTTAATCGACCCGTTTGTCTGGCGCCGCACGAACCGTCGGACGACCCATTTTCGGCTTCGTCAGGAAGGAAAGCAGATTCTTTTCAGCCAACTTCCCACGAAAATGGTTGAGTGATACCTTTGCTTCCGTGGGCGGCCGACGCCCCGCAGTTTCTAACCCCGCAATCGCAACTCCGCAACCCGCATATGCAGCTCCCAGAAAGCCTTCGCTACACCAAAGAACACGAATGGGTCCGCCTTGATGGCGATGTCGCGACGGTCGGCATCACCGATTTCGCGCAGAAAGAATTGGGCGATATCGTGTACGTCGATATCACGACCCTCGATCAGGATGTAAAGAAGGACGAAGTATTCGGCTCGGTGGAAGCAGTGAAAACCGTTTCTGATCTGTTCTCGCCCCTTTCCGGCACCGTGCTGGAAGTGAACGACAAGCTCGGCAGCGCGCCCGACCTCGTCAATTCCGATCCTTACGGCGACGGCTGGATGGTAAAAATCCGTCTCTCCGACGCTAGCGAAGTAAGCTCGCTGCTCGAAGCTTCCGCCTACGGCGACCTCATCGGCGCCTAGCCCGCAAGGCTTCCTCAAGCGCTCGCTTTTCCTCTGATACGTGACTGAACGAGTCGGGCGCGGTTGGCGCAATCTGACCATCGGGTGGACCGCAGTCATCGCACTGCTCACACTCCTTCCCTCCGACCGACTCCCTCCGACGCCCGCGTGGCGGCTGCTGTCCTTTGACACGGCCGCGCACGCGGGCGTTTTTTTGGTTCTGGCGGTGCCGCTTCGCCGGTGGTGGCTGGCCACGGGTCGGCGCTCTTCCGTGGTGGGTACCTTCGTCGTGGCGCTCGCGTACGGCGCCCTCATCGAATGGCTTCAAACCGCTATGCACCTCGGCCGCCACGGCGAATGGTCGGATTTGCTTTCCGACGGTTTGGGGGCGCTGATTGGCGCCGCCGTGGCGCATCTGGTTCCGCCACGCCCGCGCCCAACCCGTTGAATCCCCGTTTTTGGGGCACTTTGCTGGTCGGTTTTATGCTGACCTTCCACTCGTTCGCGCAGTCCTCGTCGGCGTCTTCCTCGCTCGCGACCGAGCAGGCGGCGTATGTCACGCGCGCCACCGCAACCGTCGCGCTGCTGGCCGGTGACACCTTCGCCGGACGCGGTTACGGTCCCGCCGACGGTGCCCGGCGCGCCGCCCAATACCTAGCCGCGCAGTTCCGCACCCTCGGGCTGGAGCCACTCGGCGATTCCGCGGGCCGCTCCTATTACCAGCATTTTCCGCTGCCCATCAACACCTTCCCCACCGAGCCGAAGCTCGTGCTGGATGGTCGGGCACTGCGCCCCGGTACTGAGTTTATTCTCGCCCCCGATTGCCCTTCGGTTACACTGAAAGGCAAGTTGATTTCATTCGACACCACTTGGTTCGCGCTTGATTCAGTGGCGCTTGCCGGGCGTTTGCGGCCCAAATCACTGCGTGGGCGGGTGCTAGCCATTCGCGCGCAGGATGAGCGGCGGTTGCCGAAACTCTCGCGGACGGCCCAGCGCTGGGTGGCATCGGCGGGCGCCGTCATCGTTCGGGAGCCAAAAAAGCTCACTGCCTCATTGGCCCGTGAGCAAGCCCGGCAGCCGCAAGTGCGCGTCTTGGATTCCGCGTGGGTGCGCAACACCCTGCCGCGCCGCGCCGAGTTGCACGTAGCCTCCCACTTTGAGCCTGATTACCCGGCGATGAACGTCATCGGCCGTCTGCGAGGGAATGGCCGCTCTGATTCGGTCATCGTCGTGACCGCCCACTACGACCACTTGGGTCAGCAAGGCCCCACCGCTACCTTCTACGGTGCCAACGACAACGCCAGCGGCACAGCGATGCTACTGGAGCTGATTCGGCATTTCCACGAAGCGGGAACGCCCCGTCACGACCTCATTTTCATCGCTTTCAGTGCCGAAGAAGCCGGTTTGGTCGGCTCGCAGTGGTGCGCGGCGCATCCGCCGGTGCCCTTGGCCCGCATCCGTTTCCTGCTGAATCTCGATCTGGAAGGCTTCGGCGATAAGGGTGTCGTGGTAGTGAATGCCACGGTGCATCCGCGCCAGTTCGCGCTGCTGCAAACGCTCAACACCCAGCCTGAATCAACTGAAAACCTCAGCGACACAGTCGCAACCACGCCTCTCCTGCCCCTGCTCAAACCACGCGGTCGCGCCGCCAACTCCGACCATTTCCCTTTCTCGGAGCGCGGGGTACCGGCTTTTTTCGCGTATTCCCTCGGTGGCCCCGGCTATTATCACGACGTGCGCGACCGTCCCGCCACGCTCCAATTAGCTGATAGCTACCCCGTTTTCCGTCTTTTCCGTCGATTCCTGCGCGCCCTCGACGCCGCCCAACCCTGACGCTTTGCTTCGCCGCACCCTGCTCACATTCGCCACCCGCTTCGGCGTCGCGCTGCTCAACTTCGTCGTGGTGATGCTCACGGCGCAGTACTTGGGCGCGACCGGTCGCGGGCGTATCAGCCTTTTGGTGACCGATGTAGCGCTCATTCTGCTCTTCATCGGCCTGTTGGGCGGCTCGTCGCTGATTTTTCTGGCGCCCCGGCGCAACGTGTGGCGCCTGCTCGTGCCCGCCACCGCTTGGGCCGTCATCGTCTGCGGAATCGGGGCGACCATCGCCGGAATTATCCGGCAAGACCTGACGTATGCGCTCCACGTCGGCGGCTTATCATTAGTGCAGGCCTGTTACGCCATCGTCAGCTCCCTGCTGCTGGGCCGACGGCGCGAAACGCTTTACAATATTCTGAATGTCAGCCAGTCCGTTCTCTTGGTCGGCACGTTACTGGTGGCGTTTTTCGGCCTGAATATTCTGCGGATTGAGGTGTTTTATTACGCTACGTACCTCTCGTTTGGAGTGGTGCTGCTGGTGGCGTTCGGCGCGCTACTGCGGCTGCCGGATGCCCGGCCGCTCACCCGGCGGGCTCTGCGCCGCATCACGCTGGAATTGGCCCGCCACAGCCGGGGGGCGCATATTTCCAACATTTTGGTCTTCCTGAACTACCGCCTCGGCTACTACTTACTGGCCGCTTGGGCCGGGCCGAAAGCGGTGGGCGTGCTGAGTGTCGGCGTGGCGTTGGCAGAAGCCTTGTGGCTGATTGGCCGCTCGGCCGCACAGTCGCAGTACATCGAGCTGGTCAACTCCGCTGATAAGCCAGCTCGCTTAGCGCCGTTGCTCCGCGCCGCCCGCCTTTCCGGCCTGATGACCATCGGCGGGTTGGGTGCGCTGCTGCTGCTCCCCGCTTCGGTGTTAGCGAAGATTTTCGGGCCTGAATTCGGCGCCGCGCGGCCCATCATTGCGTGGCTGGCGCCGGGCATTGCCGCGATGAGTATGGGGATGCTGGTGAGCACGTGGTTTGCGGGCTTGGGCCAATACCGGCTCAACAACCGCGCAACGGGGTTCGGACTGGCCGTGGCTGCCGCCGCCTCATTCCTGCTGATTCCGAAGTACGGGGCCGTCGGGGCGGCTATCGCTAGCTCACTGTCTTATATCACGGTGGCGGGCGTGCTGTTCACATATCTGACGAATACGACCGGCCAATCGTCCATCAACGCGCTTTTGCCGCGTCGGCAGGATATTCAACTCCCCCGCAACAAGGCATAACGCGCTCGATTAGAGAAACTTCGGAGTTCGAAGAAGGTATGTTGTTAGGCTCCCCTTTCCTTTGGTGAGGGGATGGGAAGTAAGGATTCACACCCCGAAACCACCCTACTTCTTCGGCCTAACCGTCACTTCCCAAGCCATATCCGGCACCGGCCATACAGTGGCGGCGACCGACGCCAGCTCCTCCGGCACATACACGGCGCACAACGAATGGCTAATAGCGTACAGCCGCCCCGGCAGCTCCGGCGGCAACCCGTCGAGGATTCCCGCCAACACTTCCCAGCGTGGCTGCTCCGGCTGACGTGCTGCATCGTGCCACACGACCACCGTTTTCGGCCCAACCAAATGCGCAAAAACCCGCGCCGTATCCGTCCGGACGGCCGCGTACCGATGGTCGCCGTCGATAAAAACGACATCCGGCGGCGGCAAAGTCGTGTAATCGAACGTGCCTGAATCGCCGAGCAGGTGCGTAATGTTGGCCCACGAGCGCGAGAAAAGCCCGTGCTGCCGGATATAATCCTCGGTCATTCCCAATGCTCTCAGCTGCTCCGGACTGAGATTGAGCGTTTGCACCGTTGCCGCCAGCGGCGCTACTGCGGCGGCACTTTCGCCGCGCCACGTCCCAATCTCAAAATAGCGCGCTTGGGGTCCGGCCCGCCGCACCAGCGCCCGCAGCAGCAATAAATCCGTCGGCAACGACCCGCCGCCCCCGAACGCGAACGGCGCTACCGTATCGCCATCGGCCGGCAACAGCGCGGCGAGGGGCGTAATCGGCAGGCCGTATGGCCCCAGATTCCACCGCAGCGCGTGTTTCGTGGCGCGTTGCTGCCAAGCTCCCTCATCAGCCGCCAAAACGTGCGTGAGCAGCCACGGATTACGAATCAGGCGCCCAATGGCCCGTAAACCAGTAGCGAATCGGGAAGATGACATCAATCAGCGGTGCGCCGCATTAAGGGTGAGCGGCAGTGAAGGCTAACAGGAGCGAGCGCCCCTGTTCGCCTTGCAAAGTACTACCTCCAGCAGCACCTTAACGGCGCCGGAAGGGCGCTAGTCGGTCGCCGGAGGCGTGTATGGCTTGGCAAGAATCTTGTTTTCTGTATGAAAAAATCTTATTCCGATTCTGACGTTTTTTTTACTCCGCTATCACTCAAAAATGTAGTTGCCGCCCTCTTCCCAATCGCCTACCTTCGTCGCATTCTCCACTGAGTCGGTCGGTCGGCATCGGCCGGTTGGCTGCATTTTCTCTCATCACCGGCTCAGGCACTGCCTGACACTTCCTCCTTTCCCCTATGCTTCGGCTTTTCACTCGCCTCGTCTGCTTACTGATTATGGCCACGCTGTTGCCCCTTATGGCGGCGGCCCAGAGCATTGCCCCCAAAGCCGTGCTGACGGCCGATGGGGCAACCATCGTCTTCAACACCATCGATTCCTTCTTCGCGGCGGACGTGGAAGGCGACGTCATCAAGCCCGCCCAAGGCACGGATGGCTTCATTCAGATCGATGACCGCCTGATGCGCTTCACCAACACCCCCGACAAGGAGCTGACGCACGGCGCCGGCTCGCGCGTGCTGCTGCCGAAAGAAATGCTCCAGCTCCAGTTTCGGCACGACCTTGAAGACGAGGAAACCATTGCGCAGCACCCCATCCGCGATACCAAGCAGGAATACATAACCACCGCCAAAGGCCGTTTGGTGATTCACTGGTGGTACACGCTGCCCGGCAACAGCAAAGGCGGCGCCACCGAGCAGCATTTTATGAGCACCGTCTGCAACCGGCAGGTGCTCACCGTCTGCGCGCCGCTCCTCGGTGGCGATACGCAAGCCCAGCTTTTGACTTACATGAAGGCCGTCATGGGCACCGTCCGCGAAAGCGACGACCCCATCAACGTCAAGGAATACGCCAAGGAGCTGCGCTCTGACAAGTAGGGATTGCCCAAGTATGAGCTGATAATCAACTTATAATCAGCTGATGGGCACTTTCCGCAGAATCGCCTCAATGAGGTCTTTGCTTTTCACGCCATCGGCTTCTGCTTCGTAATTGAGCAGGAGCCGGTGATTGAGCACGTCCGTCGCGACTTCCTTAATATCTTCCGGCAGCACATAATCGCGCTCTTCGAAAAACGCAATCGCGCGGGCGGCCCGGTGCAGCGCAATCGACGCCCGCGGCGAAACCCCATACTGCACATAAGAAGCGAACTCCGCCAAGTCATAGTCCGCCGGTTTGCGGGTGGCGAAGACCAGCTCGATGATGTACTTCTCCAGCGTATCCGAGACCTGTACTTGGTTGATCTCGTCGCGGATATCGAAAATGTCCTGTTTCGTCAGCACCTCTTTTACCTCCGGCCGGAACGACAGATCGGCCATCCGCCGCATCACCGCCAGCTCATCCGATTTCCGGAGGTAATCGACGTGTACTTTAAGCATGAATCGATCGACCTGCGCTTCCGGTAGCGGGTAGGTTCCCTCCTGCTCGACCGGGTTCTGCGTTGCGAGAACCAGAAAAGGGCGGTCGAGCGGAAAAGTCGTCTCGCCAATCGTCACCTGCCGCTCCTGCATCGCTTCGAGCAAGGCGCTCTGCACCTTCGCTGGCGACCGGTTGATCTCATCCGCCAACACCAGATAGGCGAAAATCGGCCCCTTCTTCACCTCGAAAGCCGATTGATTCTGATTGTAGATCATCGTGCCCACCAAATCCGACGGCAGCAGGTCGGGCGTGAACTGCAAGCGTTGAAAATCCAGGTGCAGTACCTGCGCCAGCGTGTTCACCGTTAGGGTCTTAGCCAATCCCGGCACGCCTTCCAGCAGAATATGCCCCCCCGTGAACAGCCCAATCAGCAAGCGGTTGATGAGGGTTTGCTGGCCGACTACCACCTTCCCCACCTCCGCAATAACCTGTTTGAGCTTCTGTTGATGGTCCTGAATCTGATCGGAAGAAGGCATTGCGAAAGGTTGACGGTGCATTCCCGCTTCCGAGCGCTCAAGCGCGGGCCGCGAGGTGTTATTCGTCGCAAGTTAGTAGTCGCTGCCGCGCATCTGCGTTAACCGCCGCCCTCAGTACCCGTCAGCAGCTGGTTCTTCTTCGCTGAAATAGCAAAACATAAAAACCCCAATACGTTGCGGAAAAGGCTTTTTTCACAAAAAGACACTGAAGACTGATAGATTTTACAAGAAAGTTTGCAAAATGTCATCATTTTGTGAATAGATTTGAGGCACTTCCGCAATGATTGCACAGTACCGACGGAGTCGTCGGACCTCACCAACCGGGTGAGGTTGAGGGTGGAGCGGAGGGCTTACAGACCACATTTCTTCTTTTCACCTATTACCCCCCCCCTGCCACGCCTATGTGGACACCCCTACCCGCGACCGCCTCTAACCGGTCGCCCCACCCTGCCGCACCAGCTCCCGGCTGGAAATCAATGCTCGCCGCGCTGGCGATCGGGGGCCTCTGCTCTCTGCCTGCGCACGCTCAGCTCAACTACCCGACATCTGGCGTAACAACCATCGCGGGCACTTACACGGATCTGGGCACCAACGGCACTCAGATTCTGATGCAGAACGGTCCTAGCGGATCGACCGATCTGGAGGATGATGGTCTTTCGGATCCGGAAAACATCGGCTTCACCTTCTCCTACGAAGGGCAGAGCTATACGCAGTTCACGATGTGTACCAACGGCTTCATCAAGCTCGGTAGCATCCTGCCATCATCGGAATTTCTGACTGGCGCCAACTCCAACTCTATCGTTGGCAGTGCGCTGGCCAGCACCAATGCGCTGGACCGCAACATCATCGCGCCTTACAACCACGACCTGACCCCCGGAACGCAGGGCACGAACGAATACCGGGTATTCACGAGCGGCACTTCGCCAAACCGTGTCTGCACGATTCAGTGGAAGGATATGGCGGACTTTCCTTCGCCGACCATCGTATATAACTCACTTGACTTCCAGGTGAAGCTGTACGAAACCACCAACGTGATCCAATTTGTATACAACGTGCCGGTACCCGGTACGCTGGTCGTGCAGAAAGCGATTGGTGTAGGCCTGAAAGGCACCAGCAACGCCCCAGCCGAAGTGGTGTGGATGCGTAAATCGTCTGGCACGAGCTGGGCAGCACCCATCTCACTAACGAGCCAGAACGGCACTAATAACGCCACTCCCGGTTCTATCTACGCTAACAACGCTCCAGTAGGGGGTTTAGGTGGCGGCTCCAGCCCTGCAGCGGCCTTCCAGATTCAGCAGAACATAGCTCCAACCGCTGGGCGCACCTTCCAATTCACGCCAGTAGCGCCTATCACCGACAACGCCAGTGTAATCGTTTACACCTTGGCTAAATTGGCGATTCCAGACGGTGTTCCGCACATAATCCGCGCGCGGGTAACGAACACGACTTCCGGCCCAATCGCTTCGCGGACCGTTACGTTGAACGTAACCGGTGCCAACGCTTTCTCTGACACCAAGCCGTCGGGCATTATCCCGGCCGGTGGTTCAGTAGTCGTGTCGTTCGCCGCATTCAGCCCAACCAACACGGGTAGCAACACCATTACGGTAACGCTCCCAACCGACGACACCCCCGGTGATAACACCAGCACGTTCACGCAGAACGTGACGGCTTCGGAGCTTTCGTACGCTTCTACCGCTACCAACGCGGGCGGGGTAGGTTTCAACGGGGCAGCCGGCCAGTTCGTGGCTCGCTTCACCGCCACCAACCCACGCAACATCGACCAGATCAGCGTCGACTTCCAGGCCATCGCGTCGTCGCAGCAGTACCGCCTGATCATTGTCGATGACAATGGCGCCGGTGGCACGCCCGGAACGATTTTGTACACGTCTGCTCTGCTGACCCGCACGACGGCCGCTCAAACGGCCAACTTCACTGTGGCGCCGGCGGTACCAGTGAGCGGCGACTTCTTCGTGGGTGTGTTCCAGCCCAACACCACGAACATCGGCTTCTCTTACGAGTCAGAAGATCCGATCCGGAGCAGCAGCTTCTACTTCCGCGGTTCCGTTCCACCAGCAGCATTTCCTGCCTGGAACGACTTCGCAACCGCCAACAGCCCATTCCGCTTTGCTGTTGGGGTGAACTTCGCTCCTACTACTCCGCCTGTCACCCCTCCAGCCTGCGCAAGCCTGCAGATTCCGGCCAACGGTGCGGTTAACGTAGCCCGCACCGGCACGATCCAGTTCGGCAGCGGCGGCGGTAGCCCAGATGGTTTCGACGTTTACCTGAGCACGAACCAAACGGACGTTCAAAACGAGCTTGGCGGCGCTTTGGTATCGGTCAACCAGCCTGGTATCACCTTTGACTACGGCACCCCAACGCCTTTGATGGCTTCTACGGTTTACTACTACAAAGTAGTGGCTCGCAACTCGGCCGGTGCAGCAACGGGTTGCGTAACTCGTTCCTTCACCACGGCACCAGGCGCTCCAAGCAACGATAACTGCGCAAGCCCGACGGCACTTGGTATCAACGTGGCTCCAGCTTGGGGGTCTATCAGCACCCCAACCTTCCCAGGTACCACTCTCGGTGCCTCCGAAGCGGTTGGCTCCACTGACCCTACCTGCTCAACGGGTAGCATCCAGGATGTATGGTACACGTTTACTGCCGGTACCAACGGCCTGTATTTAACGGCTGTTATGGGCACGGCCACGCATTTGGGCCTTGAAGTGTATAGTGCTTGCGGCGGTACTTCGCTTGCTTGCGTGAGCATTACGGCGGCACAGGTTGCTACACTCGGCGATCCATTCCTGGCATTCCCGACGACCCCTGGTTCTTCTTACCGCCTGCGCGTCTACACGAATACCGACCAAGGTGCCGCCGGCACTTTCCAGGTTGGTGTATCGCTGCCGAGCAACTTTAGCGTTCCCGGTGATATTGCTGCTGGCAATTACAACTACGGCTCCGACGTCTTGGGAACCGTTACCATCGGTGCGGCCAGCGCCCTGAGCTTCACCGGCCCGATGAACATCAACAACTTGGTGGTCAACAACGGGGGTACTGCGAACATGGGTTCCAGCGTTCACGACTTCAACAAAGTGTCGGTATTTGCCGGCGCTACGCTTGGTATCGGTTCTTCGGCCGGTTTCGGTGCAACGGGTAACAATACGGGTAACATCACCGGTGCCGGTATCCGTGCATTCTCCAACGATGCTACTTATAACTACACCTACCTGTTGGCAAAATCGACGGGTACGGGTCTGCCGAGCATCGTGCGCGGCTTGGGTAACACCAGCGGCGTCCTGACGCTGACGAACCCAGTAGCCGTACGCCGGCTCGTTACCCTTACTTCGGGTAACCTGAACGCCGCCAACTCGGTTGGCCGCTTGACGCTGATGTCTGATGCTCAGAACTCGGCAATGGTGGTCAATGGTGGAACGGGCGTAGTGCTTGGCACGGCGAAAGTGCAGCGTTGGGTTTCTCCAGCGCAAAACGCGGGCCTCGGCTACCGCCACTTCTCGTCGCCAGTTGCTAACACCAACTTCGCTGACCTGACTACCGGTACTCCTTTCGCATCGTTTGTGCCGCAAGTCAATCCGGCTTACAACACGCCAGCGACTCGCCTGACGCTGACGGCTACCCAATTCCCGAACATCTTCCAGTTCGATGAATCAGCCGCCGGCGCTGCCGGAGACTTCCTCGAAGGCTACCGCTCGCCAAACGCGACGACGGATCCGATGACGGCAGGCCGTGGCTACGCCGTTTACACGCGTCCTTCGACGTTCGACTTCACCGGTACCCTGAACAACGGTACCGTGACCCGCACGGTCACCAACAGCGGCAGCACGCCTAACGGCGATGGCTGGAACTTCATCGGCAACCCTTACCCTAGCCCTATCGACTGGGATTTGGTACCCGCCGCTTCGCTCACTGCGGCCGGCCTGAACGCTTCGATCAGCGTCTGGACCAGCACGGGTGCCGGCAGCTCGGGTAGCTACGCGCAATACGTCAACGGTGTCGGCCCAGCCAGCACCGACCGCATCGCCGTAGGTCAAGGCTTCTGGGTACAGCGCGCTGCTGCTGGCTCCGGTGCATTCTCGCTGACCAACGCCGCCCGCGTAACCACCTACGCCAACCCAACCTTCGGTCGCCAGGGTGAAACCCGTCCGTTGGTAGCGCTGACGCTCGGCCAGGTGGGCCAGCCAACTCAGCTCGCCGACCGTGGCTACGTGTACTTCGAGCAAGGTGCCACCAACAATGGCAACGATATGCGCTTCGATGCCCAAAAGCTCCGTCCAACGGGCGCCGTGCCAACCCTCGCTACCCGTGCAAACGGCGTTATGATGGGCATCAACGGCCTGCCAGCGCTGACGGGTGCCGTATCGGTGCCAGTGGTGGCTGAAGTAACCGTCACCGGTAACTACGTCCTCAATGCTGAGCAGATTGTGAATATCCCCGCCGGGATGGAAGTAGTACTGGAAGACGCGCTCACCGGCACCAGCCAGAACCTGAGCGTCAACCCACTCTACTCGTTCCGCGCCGTCGCCAACGACAACACCCCGCGCTTCACCCTGCACTTCCGCACCGGTGGTGTAACGGGCCTGTCGGCGGATGCATCGCTTGCCAACAACCTCTCGGTTTACCCGAACCCGGTTAGCGGCCAAGCCCTGCGCGTGGAATTGGGCGGCCTGACCACCGAGCGTTCCGTGTCCGTCCGGATGATGAACGCCCTCGGCCAGGTAGTGAGCCAGCAGACGGTGAACGTGGCAAATGCCGCCGCTAGCACCGAAGTGAGCGTGCAGTCGCTCGCGCCAGGGATGTACACCTTGCAGGTGCGCACCAACGGCCGGACGGCTACTCGCCAAGTAGTTGTGCAGTAAGCTAAGAATCAAGTCTGTTGCCTGTCTTAATCGGCAGGCAACAGACTTACTCTTAGAATTTTCAAGTCGGTTTGCAGATTTCAGTTACAGTGCTATCTTTGCAGCAGGCTTACCACCTGACCGACTCCTACCCCCTCCCCCTAACTTTATTGACGCGTATGATCTCGTCGAAGAAAATCCTGACCGCAGCAGTTGCCCTTCTGTTGGTTTGCGGCGCTCAAGCTGCATTTGCTCAACCTGGCCCAGGTGGCCCGCCCCTTCCAGCCGCAGTTCCGCTTGATGGCGGTCTGAGCCTGTTGGTGGCTGCTGGCGCTGCCTTCGGCATGCGCACCCTGCGCCGTAAATAGTTTCTGAGCTGGCTTGCCAGTATTCTAGAATCGCAAGCGGGCGGGCTTTCTTCGGAAGGCCCGCCCGTTTTGCGTTATCTGGGCTAGGGGTTGAAGGCTGGCCTTCGCGTCCTTGCTTGGCATCGTGTCGTGCATAGCAAGCACCCGTAAAACGCGTAAGGCCCGCCCCTGATACAGGAGCGGGCCTTATGCGTATTGAATCGTACCAGAGACGGGACTCGAACCCGTACTTCCTTACGGAAAAGGGATTTTAAGTCCCTCGTGGCTACCATTACACCACTCTGGCTTGTCTGCTGAGGCGGTAGCGGCGTGTTGCTTGGCAGTAAGCAAAGGTACTGGCGCCTACCTACCTGCTACATGGTGGAAACCAAGCAGCAAGCGCAAGAAAAAAGGCGCCACCGTTGCCGATAGCGCCTTTTTGACTTGGAGCGAAAGACCGGGTTCGAACCGGCGACCTCGACCTTGGCAAGGTCGCGCTCTACCAACTGAGCTACTTTCGCGAGGACAACACGACGGCCGTTTGCCGTTTTGTTGTCACAAAGGTAGGCGTACCAAGCGACGTGTGTCAAGCTTGAGGCGCAATTTTTTTCTTTTTTTCGCCTATTCGCCTCCCGTGCTGAGCAGCATAAGCTGCAACTCATTGAGTTTGAGAAGCGCCGCGACGGGCGTAAGGGCATTAATTTCTACTGCTTCAAGGGCCGCCCTGACGCGGGCGAGTGCCGGATCAGCGGGTAACGGCGGGCTGACGACCTGAACGGCGGCATAATTGGTGGGGCGGGTTTTCGGAATGCCTTTCTCGGGGGTGGTAGAATCGGGGGCGGGTTCCGGCGTGGTGGCTACTTTCTCCTGCTCCAAGTGATGCATAATCTCGGCGGCGCGTGCTACAACCGCTGACGGCATTCCGGCGAGGCGCGCAACGTGGATGCCGAACGAATGCTCGGAGCCGCCCGCTTGGAGCTTCCGCAGGAAGAGCACCTTGCCGCCCGCCTCGCGCACGGAGACGTTGAAGTTGCGGACGCGCGGTAAGTCGTCGGCGAGCTGGTTGAGCTCGTGGTAGTGGGTGGCGAAGAGCGTGCGGGCGCGGGCGCGCGGGGCGTTGTGGAGGTGCTCCACGATGGCCCACGCGATGCTGATGCCGTCGTAGGTGCTGGTGCCGCGCCCGATTTCGTCCATCAGCACAAGGCTGCGGTCGGAGAGGTTGTTGAGGATGGAAGCGGTTTCCGTCATCTCGACCATAAACGTCGATTCGCCGCGGGAGAGGTTGTCGGACGCGCCGACGCGGGTGAAAATCTTATCGACGATGCCGACGGTGGCTTCGGCGGCGGGGACGAAGGAGCCGATTTGCGCTAAGAGCGCGATGAGAGCCGTTTGGCGCAACAGGGCCGATTTCCCCGCCATGTTCGGCCCGGTGATGATGATGACTTGCTGGTCGTCGGGGTCGAGGAGGACGTCGTTCGGGACGTATTGCTCACCCGTCGGGAGCTGGCGCTCGATGACGGGGTGACGACCGGCGCGGATGGACAAAACCCGCCCTTCATCGACGGTGGGCTTGACGTAGTTGAAGCGCCGCGCAGCTTGGGCGAACGAGACGAGGCAATCGATGACGCCGAGGGCGCGGGCGGTCTGCTGAATTTGGCCGACGTAATCGACGGTGGCGCTCACTAAATCCTGAAAGATGGTCTGCTCTAGCGCGAACAGCTCGTCTTCGGCGTGCAGAATCTTCTCTTCGTAAACCTTCAGCTCCTCGGTGATGTAGCGCTCGGCGTTGACGAGGGTTTGCTTCCGAATCCAGTCGGCGGGGACTTTGGCTTTGTGGGCGTTCGAAACTTCGAGGTAGTAGCCGAACACCTTGTTGTACGCCACTTTCAGCGAGGTGATGCCTGTGGATTGCGCTTCGCGCTGCTGGACGTTGAGCAGGTAATCCTTCCCCGAAAAAGCGAGCTGGCGCAGCTCATCGAGGCGCGGGTTGATGCCTTCGTTGATAAGGCCGCCTTGATTGGTAAGCAGCGGCGCGTCGGGGCGGATGCGGGCTTTGATTTCTTCCCGAATCAGCTCACAGAGCATCAGCTGGTCGGCGGTTTTCTGGAGGACTGGTACTGGCGAAAGCGCCAGCCGCTCCTTAATCGGCACGAGGGCGTCGAGGGAGCGGGCGAGTACGAGCAGCTCGCGCGGGTTGACGCGTCGCACGGCGACTTTCGAAATCAAGCGCTCCAAATCGTTGATTTGGCGCAGATGGGCGGTCAGCTCTTCGAGGGTTTCCGTGTCTTGCACGAGGGCCGCGACGGTATCCTGCCGCCGCCGAATCTGCGCCACGTCTTTCAGCGGCAGCACCACCCATTTGCGCAGCAGCCGGGCGCCCATCGGCGTGAGGGTCTGGTCAAGAATTTGAATCAGCGGAACGCCTTCCGGGTGCTGGGCCTCGGTCAGCTCCAAATTGCGGATGGTGAAGCGGTCGAGCCAGACGTATTTATCTTCTTCCAAGCGCGCCAACCCGCCGATGTGGTGCAGGTCGCGGTGCTGATTGTCGTGGAGGTATTGGAGAATGGCCCCGGCAGCGGCAATACCATCGCGGAGGTTATCGACGCCAAAGCCCTTGAGCGACGTCGTGCGGAAGTGCTGCGTGAGGCGCTCGTAGGCGGAATCCGACTGAAACGCCCAATCTTCCATCGCGTGGAGGCAATGGTCGGGGCCGTAGTGCTGGATGAACTCGGCGCGCTGCGGCTTGCTGACGAGGATTTCGGCGGGCTGAAAGCTTTGCAGGAGCTTCCCGGCGTAGCCCCGGTCGCCTTGCGCGGCGAGGAATTCGCCGGTGGTGATATCGAGGAATGAGATGCCGGTGATGTCGCCTTTTCCGAAGGAAACCGCTGCGAGGTAGTTATTACGCCGTTTTTCAAGGACTTGGTCGTTGAACGACACGCCCGGCGTCACCAGCTCCGTGACGCCGCGCTTCACGATGCCCTTCGCGAACTTGGGGTCTTCGAGCTGGTCGCAGATGGCGACGCGCTCCCCGGCCCGCACCAAGCGTGGCAGGTAATTATCGAGCGAGTGGTGCGGGAAGCCCGCCAACGCCGTTTCCGCCGCCGAGCCGTTGCCGCGCTTGGTGAGCGTGATATCGAGAATCCGCGAAGCCTTGATGGCGTCTTCCCCAAACGTCTCGTAAAAATCGCCCACCCGAAACAGCAGCAGCGCCCCCGGATGCTCCGCCTTGATGCGGTAATACTGCTTCATCAGGGGCGTATCGGCGTGGGCCATCGGTCGGGAGGGAGTGGGGGGAGAGAATGGAAAAGAGCGGACGGGATTGAGGGGCGAAGTTCGACCTTTGCCGGTGGATAACCCCTGAAAGGCGCGTTTTTCTCCGTCTGACTCCCGCCTTTTCTACCCCGTTTAACTCGCTCGTCTTCTCCCCTATCGCCGCTGCCTATGCTTCGCAAATTCACCCTTGACGAGCTGAATCGCCCTTCGGTTCAGGATTTTCAGCAACAGCCGAAGCGGCCGGTGGCGGTGGTGCTCGATAACGTGCGGTCGCTGGCGAACGTGGGCGCCGCCTTCCGAACCGCCGACGCCTTCGCCCTCGAAAAGCTGTGGCTGTGCGGCATCACCGGCACCCCGCCGCACAAGGAGCTGTTGAAAACGGCGCTCGGCGCGACGGAAACGGTGGCTTGGGAACACGCCCCCGACACCGCCACGCTCCTTCGCGAGCTGCGGGCACAGGGCTACCGCGTGGTGGCCGTGGAGCTGGCCGAGGGCGCCGTGCCGCTGAATCAATTCACTTTCGATTCCACCGAAAAACTCGCCCTAGTGATGGGGCACGAGGTTTTCGGGGTCAGCGATGAGGCGCTGGCCGAATGCGCGGCGGCCGTCGAGATTCCGCAGCTCGGTACCAAGCACTCGCTCAATGTAAGCGTGGCGCTGGGGATTGTGCTGTGGGAAGTGGTGCGGACGCAGTAGGTCCGCTGGGGGCGGCTGCGGGTGCGGGCGGGCACAAGGCCCGCCCCTACGATGGTCAGCGTTACTGCCGCCTAGTGCTGCCGCAGGAAGAACTTCCGCTGCGATTTCACGAGCGGCTCGCCCGGCGGGTCGATGCCGACGGCGGGCGGGGAATAGCCGCGCTCCTCGCGCCGGGCGGTTTTGCCGGGCTTGAACTTGCGGACGGTGAAGCCGCGCGAATCGGATTCGTACTGATTATCCTTCGTGTTGGGCTTCCCGGCCAGCGACGTGCCGCCGTTCAGACGGGCTTCGATGATTTCGAGCTGCCGCTTTTTGTGCAGATCGACGCCGTTCATATCCGTCGTGCCTTCATCGGGGATGGGGGCTTCGGCGCGGCGCTTCTCGATTTGAGCGTCCAGCTCCTGCATCTTCTTGGCGCGCTCCTTCTCATCGCGGCGCGCCGACGACGATTGGGCGCACGCCTCGGGCGCGGCGGAAGCGAGTAGCGCCAGCGTGAGCGCGGCGGCAGGCAGGAACAGGTGGGCGCGAATCATCCGAGTGAAGGTAAAAAGAGGGGTTGCGCGGGCAAACGGGAAGAAGTAACGCCGGGTTCCGAGGCCCGAAGCCTCGTTGACAAAGATACCTTTTTGCCACGAACGTGCGCTTGATGCGCTACGGGCCTGCGCGTAACCCACGGGTATCTTTGCGACCGACCGCCAGCGGACGGCTCACGGCGCTTATCAAGCCCCTTTCGGCTTCGTCCAAATTCAATTTCTCCCCCACTTTCTCCCCCCGATGACGACTTATTCCAACCTGGTCCTCGACCTCGACGACGCCGGTATCCTCACCATCACGCTCAACCGGCCGCAGGCCATGAACGCGCTCAACAAAGTGACCGTCGAGGAGCTGGCCCGCGCCGTGGGTGAGGCCGTGGCGAACCCCGCCGTCCGGGCGCTACTGCTGACCGGCGCCGGTCCGAAAGCCTTCGTGGCGGGCGCCGATATCGCCGAGTTCTCGCAGCTCGATTCTTCCACCGGGCAGACGTTCGCGACGCGCGGCCAGCACGTTTTCTCGCTGTTCGAAACCTGTCCGAAACCGACGTTGGCGGCCGTGAACGGCTTCGCGCTCGGCGGCGGTTGCGAGCTGGCGATGGCCTGCCATATGCGCGTTGCCGCTGAAGGCGCCCGGTTCGGGCAGCCGGAAGTGAACCTTGGCATCATCCCCGGCTATGGCGGCACGCAGCGCCTGACGCAGCTCGTGGGCAAAGGCCGCGCGATGGAGCTGATGCTGACCGCCGATATGGTGCCCGCCGCCGACGCGCTCCGCTACGGCCTCGTCAACCACGTAGTACCCGCCGACCAGCTCATCGACTTCAGCAAGAGCATCCTGACGAAGATTCTCACCAAAGCGCCCCTCGCCGTCCGCTACGTCATCGACTCGGTCAACGCCCTCTTCGACGAGCGCCGTGATGGGTATCTGGTGGAAGCCGAAAACTTCGCCCGCTGCTGCGAGTCGGAGGATTTCAAGGAAGGCCCGAAGGCGTTTCTGGAGAAGCGACCGGCGGCGTTTACGGGGAAGTAGTTGGGGGGATGTGAGGGGATGTGGGGATGTTCGCAAAACGCAAACGCTCTTCCGGAACCGGAAGAGCGTTTGCGTTGGCGGGAAGGGGTGATTTTCTTGGAAAAAGATATTCCGGTCTTGGAAAAAGATGTTCCGGGGTCGGCAAATGATCTTCCGGGGTCGGCGAAGGAGCTTCCGGTCTTGGCGGGGGTGGTGCCGGGGACGGTGGATTAGCTTCCGGGATTGGCGCGGATGTTCGCAGGTGCGGCAACGGCGCTACCGGGCGCGGCGCCCGGGGTAGATTTCTGCGAAATCAACCCCGGGCTTTGGAGAAGAACCCCGTTGGGGTTCCCC
>JANNMJ010000025.1:0-15505 GCA_031397815.1 Hymenobacteraceae bacterium | reverse complement strand
CCCCTGACGGGGACGCGCCGGTGGTTGCGGTGACATACTTTTTATCCGCATCTCATTTACTTCCCCCATCCCCACGCCCATCCACTGCGTATGCCCCTACTTTGCAGCTAATGAAGCCTACTCACCACCAACCTGCTGATCCTGCCGCCGTCAAATCTCTCGTCGTTTTTGGCGGGGGGGAGAGTGGGGTGGGGGCCGCGCTGCTGGCGCAAGCGCGTGGCTATGACGTATTTCTCTCCGACCGGGGCACGCTGAAGCCGCCGCATCGGGCGGCGCTCGAACGGGCGGGCATCGCCTTCGAGGAAGGCGGGCACACCGAAAGCCGGGTGCTCGCGGCCGATGAGATTGTGAAAAGCCCGGGGATTCCGCCGTCGGTGCCGCTGCTGTTGGAAGCGTATAAGCGGGGGATTCCGATTACGTCGGAGATTGAGTTGGGGGCGCGGCATACGGCGGCGCGACTGATTGCCATTACCGGCACCAACGGCAAAACCACCACCACGCTCCTCACGCATCATCTGCTGGAAAGCGCGGGAATCCGGGCGCGGTTGGCGGGGAACGTGGGGCAGAGTCTGGCGGGGCAGGTGCTCCACGAGGCCGAGGAGCCGGTGGATTTCTACGTCGTGGAGCTGTCGAGCTTTCAGCTCGAAGACACCGCCGAGCCGCTGCGGCCGTTTGCCGCCGCCCTGCTCAACATCACCCCCGACCACCTCGACCGCTACCAATACGAGTTCCACCGCTACGCCGCCGCCAAGCTGCGGATTACGGACGGGATGCTGTCGGATAACGCCCTCGTTTTCAACCTCGACGACCGCGGGATTCGGGAGCATTTCCCCGAAGTGTTCTTCCAAGGGATGAAGCTGCCGTTCAGTCTGCGGCGCCCGAGCCTGACGCACCACCCGTGCGCGTGGGTCGACCCGGAGGAGCGGCGGGCGCACTTCACGCTGCCCGGCAGCGGGCAGCCGCACCGGTCGGTGAGCCTGCGCGAAACGGTGCTGCTGGGGCAGCATAATCAGCAGAATATTCTGGCGGCGCTGCTGCTGGCGGGCCTCGCCGGGGCGACGGATGCGCAGATGGAAGCCGGGCTGGCAACGTTCCGCAACGCCGACCACCGCCTGCAACCGGTCGGCGAGGTGGACGGCGTGCTGTACCTCACCGACTCGAAGGCGACGAACGTCGAGGCCGCGTGGTTCGCGCTCGACGGGATTCCGGCCGAGCGCCCCATCGTCTGGATTGCCGGGGGCACCGACAAGGGCAACAATTACGAGTCGCTGCTGCCGCTGGCGCGCAAGAAAGTGCGCGCGCTGGTGTGCCTCGGCGTCGAAAACGTGAAGCTGTGCGAGGCGTTCACCGAGTGCGTCGATACCCTCGTCGAGACCCGCTCGATGCTCGATGCCGTGGCTGAAGCCCGCCGCCTCGCGCAACCCGGCGACGTGGTGCTCCTCTCGCCGTGCTGCGCAAGCTTCGACCTCTTCCAGAATTACGAGGACCGGGGACGGCAGTTTGCGGCGGCCGTGGCGGCGATGGATGAAGGAAAGGCGGAAAGCGCATCGTAGGGGCGGTAGACGGGCGGTAACTTCGCCCCGCCTTCTACCTACAAACTGACCGCTGACTCTGATGGGCGCCGCCGAACATCTTTCCGAGTACATTTCCGAGGCTGAGTACTTGGCGGCGGAACGTCGTGGGCAGGAGCGCCATGAGTACCTGCGGGGGGAAGTGTCGGCGATGGCGGGCGGGAGCTACACGCACGGGTATATCATCGACAATCTGGTGATGCACCTGAACCGGCGGCTCGCCGGGCGCGGCTGTCGGGCGAGTAGCGCCAATACCCGGCTGCACATCCCGGTCTTTCCGCTGTATGCTTACCCCGATGTGATGGTGGTGTGCGGCAAGCCGCAGTTTCTGGATAACGTGTTCGATACCATCCTGAATCCGACGCTGCTGATTGAGGTGCTGTCGCCTTCCACGCGGCGCTATGATTTGAGCGAGAAGGCGGCGCGTTACCGCGCTATTCCATCGCTTCAGCATTATCTGGCCGTTGATTCTACGGAGCCGGGCGTCACGCTCCACACGCGCACCGAACGCCCCGGCGAGTGGCTGCTGACCGACCTGACCGATGCGCACGGCGTTATCCGGCTCGCGGCGCTCGATATTGACCTGCCGATGGCCGAAGTTTATGAGGGCATCGATTTCGGGCCGATGGGGTTGCGGGTTTCTTGAGTCGGTATCCTCACCCCCCAGCCCCCTCTCCAAAGGAGAGGGGGAGCCTTGTAGAAAACTAATCAAAAAGCCCCTCTCTTTTGGAGAGGGGTTGGGGTGAGGATTTTGGAGAGGGGAGACTAATAGGGAAGTATCGTAGCTCAAAACGGCTCTAGGACGAAAAAGGGCGAAAGCACAGCGGACGGGCGGTAACTTCGCCCCACACTTTACCGCTGACAGCCGATGGGCGCCGCTGAACGTCTCGACCCCGAATCTTCCGTCCCCGAGCTTGACTTTCTGCAACGGGAGCGGCGCAGTCCGTTTCGGCACGAATACTATCAGGGTGTCGTGACGGCGATGGCGGGGGCTGGGTACCGGCATAATCAGGCGGTTACGAATCTGATTACGGCGCTAGCGAGCCGGTTGCGCGGCAAGGGCTGCACGACGCTGCCGTCGGATATGCGGGTGCACAGTCCGGTGACTTCCTTCTATACCTACCCCGATGCGCTGGTGGTGTGCGGCAAGCCGCAGTTTCTGGATGCAGAGGCCGATACGCTGATCAACCCGTCGCTGATTGCGGAAGTGCTTTCCCCCTCGACCCGGCAGTATGACCTGACGGAGAAGGCAACCCGCTACCGCGCCATCGTCTCGCTCCAGCACTACCTGCTGATTGACCCCGCGACGCCCTTCGTGCAGCTCCACACCCGCACCGAGCGGCCGGGCCAATGGCTCATCACCGACCTCACCGAGCTGGCCGCGACGCTCCAGCTTACGGCGTTCGGCATCGAGATTCCGGTGCTGGAGCTGTACGACGGCATCGATTTCGCGCCTTCCAACCTCCGCCTCTCCTGACGGGCGGCGGCTTTTCTCCTGACTCATTCCTTCTGATTTCCCGTGGACCCACTCAAACTCTGGCTTCGGCGCAACCTTCAGGGCGACCCCGTGCTGTGGGGCATCGTCATCCTGTTTTCGCTGATTTCGATTGCCGTCGTGTACTCCGCGACGGGCACGCTGGCGTATAAGCGGCAGTCGGGCAACACCGAGTACTTCCTGTTCAAGCACACCAGTCTGATTCTGGCGGGGCTGGTGTTTATGTGGTGGGCGCACCGGCTCAATTACCGCTATTACGCGCGGCTTTCGCTGTATGCGCTGCTGTTTTCGGTGCCGCTGCTGGTGTTCACGTTTGCGTACGGCTCGAAGCTGAACGAGGCGTCGCGCTGGCTCACGATTCCAATTATCAATCAGACGTTCCAGCCGTCCGACCTCGCCAAGCTCGCCCTGATTTCTTACTTGGCGTCAATGCTGAGCCGTCGGCAGAACCTCCTGGATGATTGGCGCCAAACCCTCCTGCCGGTGATGCTCTGGACGGGCCTCATCTGCGGACTGATTGCCCTCACGAACGCCTCGACGGCGTCGCTCCTGTTCCTGACGTGCCTGCTGCTGATGTTCATCGGCCGGGTGCCGGTGCGGCATCTGGTGGCGATGGTGCTCATCGGCGGGGCGCTCGGCTCGGTGGCGCTGGTGGTGGGGCAGCGCGGTAAAACGGTGGTCAGCCGGATTGAACACTTCCTCGACGAAGACCCGAACAACACGCCGTTTCAGCTCGAACAGTCCTACATCGCCATCGCGACGGGCGGGGTGGTCGGGAAAGGCCCCGGCAACTCCGACCAGCGCAACTTCCTCCCGCACCCGTACTCCGACTTCATCTTCGCCATCATCATCGAAGAGTACGGCTTCGTCGGCGGCGTGGCCGTCCTCTTCCTCTATCTCGCCTTTCTCTATCGAGGGCTTCGAACGGTGATGAACTCCTTAGGAGCGTTCGGCGGACTGCTGAGCGCGGGGCTGTGCTTCTCGCTGGTCTTGCAGGCGATGGTGAATATGGGCGTGGCCGTGGGGCTGGGGCCCATCACTGGCCTGCCGCTGCCGCTGCTCAGTATGGGCGGTACGAGCCTGATTTTCACCGGTATCGCCATCGGCATCATCCTCAGCGTCAGTCGCGGCGACCCCGAAGGCCCGAACCTCGCCGACGCCGTCACGAAGCCGGGGAGCTAGAGAGAATTCAGGTTTGACGTACGCTTTCGTAGGGACGCCTACTGGCGTCCGCGACCTGATTAGGACGCCAGTAGGCGTCCCTACGCACATACAGCCGACTCGTAGTACGTCAGATTCCAGTAAGGCTCCCCTCTCCTTGGGAGAGGGGCCGGGGGTGAGGATTCGCGTGCCGTACCGCGCGCCAATTCCAAATCCACGCAAATCATAACGCGGCGCGACGGATACAGTCGAAATCGAAGCCGCATCTTTGCGGCACCAATTCCAGTCGGCCTCACCACTCCCCTGTGAACGCTCCTCCTTCTTCAGCGCCGCTGCGCGTCATCATCAGCGGCGGCGGCACCGGCGGCCATATTTATCCGGCCGTCGCGATTGCCAACGAAATCAAAGCCCGTCAGCCCGACGCCGAGATTCTCTTCGTCGGCGCGCTTGGGCGGATGGAGATGGTGCGCGTTCCGGAAGCCGGTTACACCATTAAAGGGCTGCGGGTAGCGGGCTTGCAGCGCCGCCTGACGCTGCAAAACCTCGCGTTTCCGTTTAAGCTGATTGGCGCCGTGCGCGAAGCCCGCCGGATTGTGCAGGAGTTCAAGCCCGATGTGGTGGTGGGTGTCGGCGGTTACGCCTCGGCCCCGACCTTGCTCGCCGCCGCCAACCTCGGCATCCCGACGCTCATTCAGGAGCAGAACTCCTACGCGGGCCTCACCAACAAGCTCCTCGCGAAGCGGGCGCACCGCATTTGCGTGGCGTACGAAGGAATGGAGCGGTTTTTTCCGAAGGATAAGCTCGTGCTCACGGGCAACCCCGTGCGGAGCGACATTCTGAGCGCCCGGCAGCACAGCCTCGAAGCGGCGCAGCATTTCGGGCTGGCGGCGGGCAAATGCACCGTCCTCGTGATTGGCGGCTCGCTCGGCGCCCGCACGCTCAACGAAGCGATGGCAGCGGGTATCTCGCGGCTCGTGGATGCGGGCTGTCAGGTGATTTGGCAGACCGGCAAGCCGTATTACTCCGAGGCCGTTTCCAAAGCCACGCCCTACCTGATGCGCGGCGTCAAAGTGTTCGATTTCATCAAGCGAATGGACCTCGCGTTCGCCATTGCCGATGTGGTGGTGAGCCGGGCGGGCGCTTTGGCCATCTCGGAGCTGAGCCTGACGGGCCATCCGTCGATTCTGGTGCCGTCGCCGAACGTGGCGGAAGACCACCAGATGAAGAACGCGCAAGCCCTCGCGCAGCGCGGCGCCGCCATCCTGCTGCCCGACGCCGAAGCCAGCGTCCGCCTCATCGACGAGCTGCTCGCGCTCACCAAGGATTCCGCCAAGCAGGCAGCCCTCCGCAAGAGCCTGCTCACGCTGGGGCGCCCGCACGCCACGTCGGCCATCGTCAACGAAATCCTCGCGCTGACCCGCTAGCGGCCAGTTTTGGCCCGAATCGACCAGATTCGGTCTTCATTCCCCTTCTATTTTCCCCTGATGACGGTCCCCGCCAACTCCGCTTTCCATTCCGAAACGCTGCCCGCAAACGTCTGGTTTTTAGGCATCGGCGGCATCGGAATGAGCGCGTTGGCGCGGTGGTTTCGGGCGCGCGGGCACCAAGTCGGTGGCTACGACCGCACGCCGACCGCTCTCACAGCCGCGCTAGAATCGGAAGGGATTACGGTCATTTTCGACGAAGCTGTCGAGGCGCTGCCCGCTTGGGTGACCGCCGACCCCACCGCCGTCCTCATCGTCCGGACGCCCGCTGTGCCCGCCGGGCACGCGCAATGGGGTTATTTTCAGTCGAATAACTACACGATTCGGAAGCGCAGCGAAGTCCTCGGCCTCCTCACGGCGGGCACCCGCCTGATTGCCGTGGCGGGTACCCACGGCAAAACCACCACGTCGTCGATGGTGGCGCACCTGCTGCACGAGGCCAAGTTGCCGGTAGCCGCTTTCCTGGGCGGCATCTCTGTCAATCTAGGGTCGAACCTGCTACTCCCGCCGCCCAATAGCGCTCCTGACTGGACCGTCGTCGAAGCCGACGAGTACGACCGCTCCTTCCTGACGCTGCACCCCACGGTAGCCGTCGTGACCAGCACCGACGCCGACCACCTCGATATCTACGGTCACAAAGACGCCCTGATTGAGTCGTTCCGCGATTTCGTCGGTCAGATTCAGCCCCACGGCCTCCTCTTCCTGAATCATACGGCCGACGAGCGCATCCTCGCCCACCTGCATCCCACGGTGCGCGTCGTGCGCTACGGGCTGGAAACGTCGGCCGGTCTGGCGCAAGAAGAAGGCGCCGATACGGCCGTCGCGCAGGGAATGGGCGTCAAGGGCCGGGCGTTCACGTTCGACCTGAGCAGTCCCTTTGGCCCGGCTGCTGGGTTGGAGTTGCGGGTTCCCGGTTTTCATAACGTCGAGAATATGGTCGCCGCCGCCACCGTCGCGCTTTACGCGGGGGTAGGGGAGAACACCTTGCGGCCCGCCGTGCAGGCGTATGCGGGAGTCAAGCGCCGGTTTGAGTTCGTGCTGGATGATGCAAAGCGTGTTTACGTCGACGATTACGCCCACCACCCGCGCGAGATTGAAGCGTTTCTGACCTCACTGCGGGCGCTCTATCCGGGCCGCCGCCTAACGGTCGTATTCCAACCGCACCTCTTCACCCGAACGCGGGATTTTGCCGACGGTTTCGCCACCAGTCTCAGCCTCGCCGACGACGTGCTGCTCCTGCCGATTTACCCCGCCCGCGAGCTGCCGATTCCCGGGATTACTTCTGACATAATCTACCAGCACCTCACCGCCGCGAACCGGAAACTGCTCACCGGTAAGGCCGACGTTTTGTCCTATCTGCAAGCGCACGCGCCGGGTCTGGAAATCCTCGCCACCATCGGCGCCGGTGATATCGACACGCTCGTCGGCCCCCTCCAGACGTGGCTGGCCGACTTAGCGTAAAAGGCCGTTTCCAGCCACTGGGCGGCTCTGGGGAAAAATAATTACACTTTTTTCGCCTACGTTCCACCGACGTTCCACGGGGCGGCGCTAACTTGCGGGCCTACTTCTTTGCCCGTGTCGCGCACCGTAACATATACCCTTTTCGCCTTCATCTGCCTGCTCTTGCTGGCGGGCGGAGCCGTATTTGGGCGGGTCCGGCAAGCGGCGCGGCCCTGTTCGGGAGTGAAGCTGCGGATCGACAATGAAACCGACAACTTTTTCGTTGGTCAACAGGAAATAACTGCTTTGCTGACCCGTGACGGCGCCCAGCCCCTCAAAGGCCGGACACCCAACGAGTTCAACCTCGCCGAGCTGGAGCGCCGCCTTCGTACCAATCGTTTTGTGAAGGATGCAGAGGTATATCGGGGTCTAACCGGCGAGGTGCGGGTGCGTATCCGGCAAAACCGGCCGCTGGCGCGCCTCATCCACCCCGATGCCTCGCAAGATCAATATGTGGATGAAGAAGGGCATCTGCTCCCGCTCTCCACGCGGTTCACGGCGCGGGTCGTGCCGCTGACCAGCGTTCCGGGCGGACCGGAGCTGACGGAGAAGTTTTTTCAGGATTCAGTCGGGCGCTCTTACCTCCAGTTGTTGAAACAAATACAGGCCGATCCGTTTTGGCGGGCTCAGATAGCGCAAGTCACGCTTTTGCCGTCGGGCAAGGTGGTGCTGTGGCCCCAAGTGGGCGAGCAGCTCGTCGAGTTCGGCTACGCCGACCGCGCTTCCGAAAAGCTGAACAAGCTGCTGGCGTTCTATCGCCACGTACTGCCCGCAACGGGCTGGGACTGTTACCGGCGTGTGAACGTTGAGTATCGGAATCAGGTCGTTTGCCAGTAAATCCACTTTCCTTCCTGTTCGCGCTTGCCGTTGCCGCCCTTCCGGCGTTCCTTCGCACTCCGAAATTTCAGCCTGTGCTCCGGGCTTCATCGCTACCCTCTGTGCTCCAATGATTCCTGATAAAATCGTCGTCGGTCTCGACATCGGGACCACCAAGATTTGCTGCCTTGTCGGGCGCCGAAACGAATTCGGTAAGCTCGAAATTCTCGGAATGGGGAAAGCTGCGTCGGAAGGCGTAGTACGCGGTATCGTATCGAATATCGACAAAACCGTCGATGCCATTCAAAAGGCCGTTAAGATTGCCGAGGACCAAGCGAACATCGATATCAAAGTCGTGAACGTCGGCATTGCCGGCGCGCACATCCGCTCGATTCAACACAGCGGCTCGATCACGCGCGATTCCGACAACGAGATCAGCCTCGACGACGTCAACCGCCTCACGAGCGACATGTATCGCTTGGTGACGCAACCCGGCTCCGAGATCATCCACGTGATGCCGCAGGAGTATCAGGTCGATTACGAAAAAGGCATCGCTGATCCTGTCGGGATGAGCGGCGTGCGGCTGGAAGGCAACTTCCACCTGATCACGGCGCAGTCGAATGCCATCGCGAACATCAAGAAGTGCGTGCAGCGCGCGGGCTTGCAGATCGAAGACGGCGGGCTGATTCTGGAGACGCTGGCGTCGTCGATGTCGGTGCTGTCGGACGAAGAGAAAGAGGCGGGCGTGGCGCTGGTCGATATCGGCGGCGGCACGACGGATCTGGCCATCTTCAAAGACAACATCATCCGGCACGCGGCGGTGCTGCCGTTCGGCGGCAACATCGTCACCCAAGACATTCGTCAGGGCTGCTCGGTGATGCCCGCGCAGGCGGAAGCGCTGAAAGTGAAATTCGGCAAAGCGCTGGCCCGCGAAGCTTCGGAAGACGAGTACATCTCGATTCCCGGCATGCGCGACCGTGCGCCGAAGGAAATCTCGCGCCGCAACCTCGCCCACATCATCGAGGCGCGGATGGAAGAGATTCTGGAGCTGGTAGCGGCGGAAATCGAGCGCACCGGCTTCCGGCCGGAAGACCTCACGGCGGGTATCGTGATCACGGGTGGCGGTTCGCAATTGCAGCACCTCGTGCCGCTCGCGGAGCTGCTGACGGGTCTGGAAGCGCGGATCGGCTACCCGAACGAGCACCTCGGCAAGAGCCGCATCGAGGCGGTGAAAAGCCCGATGTATGCTACCACGGTAGGTCTGGTGCTGGCGGGCTACCGTCCGTCGCTCGACGACCGCTTGGCGCGCCGGATCGGCACTTCGACTCCGGCAGCGGCTCCCGCCGTCGCGCCCCGGCAGGAAGAGAAACCGAAGCCCGCGAAACCCGCGAGCACTTCGTCGGGCACCGGCTTTTTCAAAAACATTCTGGAGCGTACGAAAGGCCTCCTGATCGACGATTTCGAGGACAACAAGTACTAATCTCAACTGAGCCGCTGTGTGACTGCGCCCCGCCGCCCTTCCGAAGGGTGCCGCGCCTGCTTCACCACCCTTCAGTAACTCCGTGACTTCCAATGGCTTCTTCCTACAAATTCGATATTCCCAAGCAGTCCACTTCGATCATCAAAGTGATCGGCGTTGGCGGGGGCGGTTCTAATGCCGTGAACCACATGTTCAACCAAGGCATCAAGGACGTTGAGTTCGTGGTTTGCAACACCGACCGGCAAGCGCTGTTGGCGTCGCCGGTGCCGAACAAAATGTCGATTGGTGAGAACCTGACCGAAGGCCTTGGCGCGGGTGCCAATCCGGAACGGGGCAAATCGGCCGCCATCGAGAGCAAGGAAGAGATTCGCGAGCTGCTCAACCAAGGCACCAAAATGGTGTTCATCACCGCCGGAATGGGCGGTGGTACGGGCACGGGCGCCGCGCCGGTTATCGCGCAGGTTGCGCGGGAGCTAGGGATTCTGACGGTCGGTATTGTGACGGCGCCGTACAAGTTCGAGGGGCCGAAGAAGCGGGAAGCCGCCGAAAACGGCATCCGCGAGATGCGCGAGAGCTGCGATACGGTCCTCGTGATTCTCAATGAGAAGATCAAGGAGATGTACGGCTCGATGCCGATTCGGGCGGCGTTCGCGAAAGCCAACACCGTACTCACGACGGCCGCGAAATCCATCGCCGAAATCATCACCGTGACCGCCGACGTGAACGTCGACTTCGAGGACGTGAAGACGGTGATGAAGAACTCGGGCGCCGCCGTGATGGGCTCGGCCGTGGCGGAAGGCGAAAACCGCGCATTGCGGGCGGCTGAAGAAGCGCTGTCGTCGCCGCTGCTGAACAACACCGACATCTTCGGCGCCCAGAAAATCCTGCTCTCGATTATGTCCGGCGAGGAAGCGGAGCTGGAGATGGATGAGCTGACCGAAATCACGGAGTACATCCAGCAGAAGGCGGGCGAGGAAGCCGAAGTCATCTTCGGGCACGGAATCGACGCCGATTTGGGTGCTGCTATCCGCGTGACGGTCATCGCGACGGGCTTCCCGCGCGAGGCGGGCGTCGTCGGGAATCGGCCGAGCACGCGTGCTGCTGCGCCGCAGCTCGATGCGTTTGGGGCGCAGGTGATGGCCGATGCCGCGACGGTAGCCGCCGCGCCACCCGTGGCTGCTCCCGTGCCGATGCCGCAGCCAGTCGTGGAGAACGATTACGCCGTGGCCGCCAGCGCTACGGAAGCGCCGGTAGCGGGCGATGCGCCGCGCGCCGTCACCACGTTCGGCCTCGATTACCCGGCTCCGGCGCCGACGGATGTTCCGGCCGCGCCAGCGCGTTCCGGCCCCGTGCCGGACCCGTCGCTGGTGCGCCGTCCCAACGGCTTGCAGCCCGACGAAGCGCGTTTCGCTGGTCAAGCAGAAGACCGTCGCCGTCGTCTGCGCGAGCTATCAAACGGTGCCGACGTGACGAGCGAGGAGTTCAAGCAGAAGATGGATATGCCGGCGTACCTGCGCCGTAACATCGCCCTCGACCAATCCTCCCCCGGTGCCGAGCGCAAAATCTCCCGCTTCAGCCTAACCGACGACAATGAGCTGCTAGGCGACAACCGCTTCCTGCACGATAACGTGGACTAAGGTTCGGTTTCGGTAACCATCAAAGTCAAAAAACGCCCGGCTATCGTGAGATAGTCGGGCGTTTTCGCGTGAAGCTCATTCAGATCAGATTCCCCAACCCCGAAGGGGGAGGGGTGCCCCGAAGGGGCTAGGTGGGGAACGCGGTTACGGCATGGCGGTTGAGCACAAGGAGTTTGTTGCGCCCAGCCACAGGTGGGCGGGCACAAGGCCGCGCCCATACGTCCCCGGCACCGTCCCGGTGCGGGTGGCTGAACGGTTAAACCACCGACCACAACCACCTGTGGGGGCGTGGCCTTGTGCCCGCCCGCATGCGGTTGAGGGCCTGACGCCAACCGCCGTTGGGAGGTTCGCATGGCATTACGTGGACGATTGGGGGAACGCGGTTGGGCAACGCGGTTAAGATTTCCACATCCCCACATCCCTCACATCTCCCCTAAATCAAAACACCAACAACTGCTTCACCTGCTCTTCAAGCAATTCCCGGTACAGCGGTTTCAGGAACATCCCATCCTGATAATGCTGGTCGATGTTGGCGAGGCGGGGCTTGTTGGCTAAGACGGTGGTGCCGAGGTAATTGAGTACGTCGGTCAGGTGGCTGAGGGCTACGGCGGCGCCGGTGGTGCCTGCGCCCAAGCCGACTAGCGCGGCTTTTTTCTGCCGAATGCCACCGGGGTACGGCAGGCCGTCGATGAACGCTTTCAGGACGCCGGGGAACGAGTAATTGTACTCGGGCACGATGAAGACGAGCTTATCGGCGGCGGCGGCGCGGTCGGCTAAGAGGTTGAAAGCGGGGTTCTTACCCGTTTGGCCGTAGAGCGCCGACTGCGTGAAATCGGCCGGAAGCTCGGCTAAATCCAGTAAGGTGTAGGGGGCGCCGTGCGCTTGGAGCAGCGAGGCGTAGAGGTCGGCGATTTGCCGCGTAGTAGAGCGCGGACGGTTCGTGCCGGAGACAATGCAAATCATAGAAAAGGCGCGGGGACTACCCGCGGCTCCGTAACAGCTCAAACCCCGATTTGGCGGTTCAGAGACGAAAAAATCGTCGGCTGCGTAGGGTTTAGGCGGATGCTTCTTACTCGTAATCCGACGAATCGGACGCTTCTGCCTCGGGACGGATGCGGACGACGCAGGTGCCGGTCCACTTGTCGTGCCAGCCCTCGTTGAGGCCGCCGAGGAACGATAGCAGCTCGAACGGCACCATCCGAACTAGGGTCCGGAGGATGATTTTACCGAACGATGGGTCGGTGCCGTCGAGGCTCATCACGCGGGTGCCCGTCAGGAGTTTGCCGGGGGTGCGGAAGAGGAGCGTCTCGAAGAAGATGTAATAGAAGAGTTGCACCGGAAACCCAACGAGCGTCGTAAGTAACAGGTAATCAGAGGAAAATTCGGTGGGGGCGGGCGGGAACAGGCCGCGCATGCGCAAGCCCGTGAGCAGCACGCCATTGATGAGGTTCAGGAAAACGACATCGAAGAACAGGTTGGCGAAGCGGCGGCTGTGACCGGCGACCTCCCAAGTGGCCGAGGGGTCGGCGTCGTGCGGGTTGATGAGCATCAGGCGGCTATTTCTCGCGTTCGATGGTGTAGCGGAGGAGGTCGGCGAGGGCTTGGCGCGCCGCCGATTCCGGAAATTCATTCAGCGCCCGAATCGCATCTTCGTAAAGGGCGCGCATGCGGGCGGCGGCGTATTCGAGCCCTCCTTGCTCGCGCACGAACGTCATCACTTGGTCGATTTCGGCGCGCTTGCCGGTGTTGTTCTTCAATACGCGCAGAATGCGGCGACGGGTGAGCCAATCGGCCTTGCTGAGGGCGTGAATGAGCGGCAGCGTCAGTTTTTTCTCCTTGATATCGATGCCGACGGGCTTGCCGATCAGACCAGCTTCCGCGACGGAGCCGTAATCGAACAAATCATCTTTGAGCTGGAAGGCTAGTCCCGTCAGCTCGCCGAAACGGTGGGCGCGGGCTACGGTGGCGGCATCGGCGCCCGTAGAAGCGGCCCCGACGGCGCAGCAAGCGGCAATCAGGGATGCGGTTTTCTGTCGAATCACTTCGAAATAAACTTCCTCAGTGATATCCAACCGACGGGCTTTTTCGAGCTGGAGCAATTCGCCTTCGCTCATCTCGCGCACGGCGGTACTGACGAGCTGGAGGAGGTTGAAATCGCCGTGGTCGATGCTGAGCAGCAAGCCTTTGCTGAGGAGGTAATCGCCGACGAGGACGGCGATCTTGTTCTTCCAGAGGGCATTGATGGAGAAGAAGCCGCGCCGGTAGTTCGCGTCATCGACGACATCGTCGTGGACGAGCGTGGCCGTGTGGAGCAGCTCAATGAGGGCGGCGCCGCGGTAGGTGGTTTCCGGCAGCTCGGTGTTAGGGCCGTGGCAGAGGCGGGCCGTTAGGAACACGAACATCGGGCGCATCTGCTTGCCTTTACGGCGCACGATATACCCCATGATTTGGTCGAGGAGCCGGACGCGGCTCTGCATCGCGGCCCGGAATTTTGGCTCAAACGCTGCCATCTCGGCGGCTACTGGCGCCTGAATGGCATCCAAGGAGCGCGGAAGGGCAGAAACGGGCGCGTTCATCAGCGGTAGGAAGGGAGGCGACGGCGATAGATTCGCCGGAAAAGACGCAAGTTCGCGCAAATGTTGCCACCATCTCCCAATTCCGCCTTCCTGTTGCTGGGCGCCAATCTCGGCGACCGCCCCGAAACCCTTGCCGCCGCCCGCGTGCGGATCGCCGCGACCATCGGTGAGGTGCTGATTGTCAGTGCGCTATACGAAACGGCGCCGTGGGGCGGGGCCGCCGTGGCCGGGCAGCCACCGTACCTCAACCAAGCGCTCGAAGTCCGGACGCTGCTCGATCCGTTCGGATTATTGCGGTGCTGTCTGCAAATAGAAGCCGAGCTGGGCCGCGAGCGCAACGAGCCGTGGCAAGCGCGGACGCTCGATATCGACATTCTGATTTTCGGTGGTCTAGAAATCGAGTTCGGCGACGACCTGATTCTGCCGCACCCGCGCCTCGCCGCCCGCCGGTTCGCGCTGGAACCGCTCGCCGAGATAGCGCCGATGATGACCGTCCCCGGTCGCCCGCGCCGAACCGTCACGGAGCTGCTCGCGGCTTGCCCCGACCCGCTGCCCGTTCAGCGGCTCGATTTGCGGAAATAGGGCAGATTTACTGTGGGGATACGCGAATCCTCACCCCCAGCCCCTCTCCAAAGGAGAGGGGAGACTTGCTGTTAGCTACCTATTTCGCAAGCTCTTTATGCGGCATCGGCAAATTCCGTTCATCACCTTTAAAGCGGAGTTCACCGAGCGAAAAGCCGGGTTCATCGAAAATATTGATAAACCGGTAAGGCAATCGCTTAGCTTGCAGGGCCAATTCCGGCTAACCCTTCACCGCTTACTGTCATTTCGATGCCCGTTGCCCCTCCCGCGCTGTCAGTTGAACACGCGCAAACTTCTCTGGAAAAGACGTACGACCAGCTCATCACCTTCGCCACGCTGTACGGCGGGCGGGTGGTGCTGGCGATTATCACGCTTATCGTTGGCCTTTGGCTCATCGGTCAGGTCGTGCGTTTGCTGTCGAATGGCATGACGCGCCGTCACGTCGACCGTGATGTGCAGCCGTTCCTGCTCTCGCTCATCAGCGGACTGCTGAAGGTGCTGCTGATGTTGAGTATCGCCTCGACGCTCGGTATTCAGACCACCTCGTTCGTTGCCATCATCGGGGCGGCTGGGTTGGCGGTTGGGCTGGCGCTGCAAGGCTCTTTGGCCAACTTCGCGGGTGGCGTGCTGATTCTGGTGTTCAAGCCCTTCCGCGTCGGCGATTTGATTAATGCCCAAGGCTTTACCGGCACCGTGGAAGCGATTCACATCTTCGATACGAAGCTCATCACCCCCGACAACAAGACCATCATTCTCCCCAACGGCCCGCTCTCGACGAGCAGCCTCACGAATATCTCGACGCGTGGGACGATTCGGGTCGATATGGTTTTCGCCGCAGGTAACCAAAACGGTGTCGATGTCATCCGCACGGCCATCAAAGCCGTCGTAGATGCCTGCCCCACGGCGCTGACCGACCGCGCGCACGATATTCTGGTCACGAAGCTCACTGAGAACGCCATCCATTTCGATGTGCGCGTCTGGACCAACGCCGCTACTTACTGGGATACTTACTATTTCGTGCACGAAAACATCGCCAAGCAGTTCGCTAAGGACGGTGTGCAGGGGCCGAAAGCGCGGATGTTCGTGGTGAACGAGTAGTTTTTTCGTTCTGATAGATAGGGACGGCCCCCGTTGGAATTTTTAGCAAACCGGGCGGTTTTGTGTTTGGTGGGGGTTTTTTGGCTGTTTTGGGGGGGTTGGGGG
>JANNMJ010000009.1:0-11923 GCA_031397815.1 Hymenobacteraceae bacterium | reverse complement strand
TTTTTGGTTTATTCATTAACCTATTGTTTTTATTTTTAAAAAATACCTTTAAAAACAATCGGGTTCTGCCCGTAAAAACTTCCGGCCAGACCGCTTTTTTATGCCTAAACCACCGCCCTATTTCCCAATTCTTCCTTCCCTATCCCCCCACATTAAACAGCCGCGCAAGAGCTTCGTCGCGGTGAACGCGGCTGATGGGGATGCGGTGCGCGGCGATGTGCAGCTCGCTGCCTTCGAGGGATTCGACGTGCGCCATCGCCACGATGAAGGATTTATGGACGCGCAGGAACCGGGCGGGCGCGAGCTGCGCCTCCACATTCTTGAGGCGCTCGTTGACCGTGATGACGCCCTGCGCGGTATGGATGCGTACGTATTCGCTCCAGCCCTCCACGAACAGGATATGCTCGAAGAGGATGCGCCGGTATTGGCCGCCCGCCCGAATCGAGAGATACGCCTCGGCGGTGGGCGGCGCGGCGGAAGCGGCCATAACGGCTACCGGCATCACGCTTGCCGCCGCTTCCGTGCGGGCGTTGCGCGCCAACACGGCGGCGCGGGCCTTCTGCGCGGCTTGCAGAAAACGCGGAAACGAGAACGGTTTCGGCAGATAATCAACCGCATCAAGCCCGAAGGCTTCGACGGCGTATTGGTCGTAGGCGGTCGTGAAGACCACGATGGGCCGGATGGCGCCCGGCGGCAACGCCCTCAGCAGCTCGGTGCCGCTGAGGCGCGGCATCTGCACGTCGAGAAACAGGATATCGACGGCCTCGCGGCTCAGGAAATCGAGGGCTTGCAGGGGCTGCTGAAACTGCCCCACCACGCGCCACTCATCGGCGGGCTGCAACTGCCCGAGATAGGTGCCGAGCAGACTGAGGGCGAGGTATTCGTCGTCGACGAGCAGGACGTTCATGACGGTTCGGGCAGGGACGTGAGGGGGGCGTAAGCCAAATCGGGCGGCTCCAGCGCGGGCGGGGCGGCCATGTCGGCAACAGCGGCGGGCGAGGCGGACGAGGTGGGCGGGGCGAGCGGCAGCCGTAGCTCGGCCCGAAACATCTGCGCCGCCGGGTGGGCATCGGTCGAGGAAACGGAGTGCAGAAACGTGGATAAATCGGCCGCGCCGGACGGGTACGTCAGTGCCAAGCGGCGACGGATGTTCGCGAGACCGACGCCGGGGGTGTCGTCTTTGGCGTGGTCGTGGGGTTCGTAGGTGTTTTCGGTCACGAAGAGCAGGCTGTTGCTCACGGTCTCCACATCGAGGGTCAGGTGAACGAACGCCGCCGGGTGCTGCCCGAGGTCGCTGTGCTTGAGGCAGTTCTCGACGAGCGGAATCAGCAGCATCGGTTCCAACCGACCGAGGCTCGCGGCGGGCACTTTCACGGTCAGGCGGAGCGCCGGGGGCGTGGCGAAGCGCAGGCGGTAGAGGTCGAGGAGCTGCTCGATTTGGGCAATCTCATCGGCTACCGCCACGGTGGGGTAACGGGTGCTGTAAATCGCGTAGCGCAGCAGGCCCGCCAGCCGCAGCACCGCATCGGGCGCCTGTTTCGAGCCGTTCAGGCTCAAAACGTAAATGTTATTCAGCGTATTAAACAGAAAATGCGGGTTAATCTGTGCCCGCAAATGCAGCAATTGACTCTCCTGCTGATGCCGCAGCAGCTCCTGAGCGCGCAAATCAGCCGCGCGACGGGCGTGGAGTAATTGGAGCAAAAACCCCACGGTAGCCGCTGTACTGAATAGCGCGGCGGTATAAATCCGGTACCGAAACATCGACGGAAACACGCTCACCAGCTCGTTATTGAACGCCCATTGCTCAATACCAACCCGCAGCGCCACAAACCCGCCGCCCACCAGCAGCACCAGCGTCAGATACCGCACCGGATAGCCGCGCTCGAACACCTTCGGCACCAGCCACTCCGTGTTGAAATAGTAAAAGCCGACCATCAGCACCAACCCGACGAGGACGTGCAGGTAGGGCGAATGGGCTTCCGGACGAAGGAACAACGGCAGGGTCAGCCCAAGAACCAGCAGCCAAGCCACCACGTGCAGCCCCGGTTTCACGAAGCGCGACGGCCGACGAATGGTAGACGGAGAAGAACGATCAGGGACCACGGAGCAAAGCAGGAATGATGATGAACAGATAAACTCCTCTGCGAACCTCTGCGAAAACCTCTGCGTCCTCTGCGTCCTCTGCGAGAACAACACGATAAGTTCTCGCAGAGGACGCAGTGTGTTCCGCAGAGGTTCGCTGTGTAGACCGGTTGGCTAGCGCAACGTTACGGGGTAGGTGGTGTTGCTCGGCTGCACCGTGACTTGGGCGGCGTTATCGCAGGCGCCGGTGCCGAAATCGAGGAGCAGGCTGTACGTGGTATCGGCGCGGCGGGTGAGCTGCACGGTGCCGGTCGTGAATTGCGAGCAGCTCAGCTCGTTGCGCAGGTTCGTAATGGCGAACGTGTAGTTGATGAGGCGCGCCCCCGTGGCCGAGCCGGTGGCGGTGGTGACGAAGGCGTCGTCGGTGGACACGTCGGGCGTCGATTTCCCCGCAACCTGCGTGCGCGTCCCGTTGATTTGGGCGGTGGCGGTTTTGCCGTCCGTAAACAACACGTTCGCCGTGACGGCGAGCGTCCAGACGGTTTGAGTGTTGTTGGAGCTAGTGACGTTGAGCTGAACCTGCCCCGTGACCTGATTATCGTTGACGTAGTAATTATTCGGCTTAATCTGGATGGAAGTCGGCGCCGTTTTCGGTCCCGAATAAATGCCGATAATCTGTCCGCGCCGCGCCCGGCCGTATTGCCCGGTGGTATTGGTGGGGCCGAAATCGATGATGACGGTATCGGGGTTCGACGCCTTTTTATCCTGATACGTCACCGTCGGGTACGTCGTGCTGGTGCGGTACGCCACGGTGCCGTTATCGGCCGCATCGGCCACCAACGCCATCATTTCCTGACTGGAGCTGAGCGTCTGGCTGAAATTATCGGCCATATCCTTCTCCACCGCGTCGGCGGTTTCGGCTGGGGTTTTGGGATCGTCGTCATCATCCTTCTTACACGCCACGACGGCGAAAGAGAGTGCGGCCATCATAGCCACGCGCATAGAGATGTGACGGAGAGAGTTAAACGGGAATTTCATGGGGTTAACGAAAGGGGTTTGTGAAAACTTTTGCCAAAGCACCGTTGGGGCGGGGCGGGCATCAGCATCCCTTCAAGGATTAACCGGTTTATCTCAACGAACAGCAGGTTTTGGGCGGTTTTAGGAATTGATGTGGGGATGTGAGGGGGATGTGGGGATGTAGGTTGGGTTCGTATGGCATTACGTGGCTGTTCGACGTATTGCCCCGGCAGCCCCGTTATGGGGCTATCTTCCGGTAGCTAATCAGGGCAAAACGCTTGGCAGCCCCGTTAGGGGCTACCCCCGCCCAACAACCGCCGTCAGGGTAGTCCCTAACGGGACTGCCGGTTTCGGTTTCGGAATAGAAGCTACCAGAAGATAACCCCTAGCGGGGTTGCCCGCTCTACAGGAATGCTGTCGATAACCGGCTAGCCCACCGCTTTCAAGCTTAGATACTCACCATTTCACCCGCTCCCCACATCAAATCCACCTCATAAACCCGCATTGGGTGGGGCTTTTTGCTGGGGGTGCTGTAATTTTGACGGCCTCCTGCGCGTTGCCGGGGGAACACCGTTGGCGGGCAGCCCCGTTATCCGCGTATCCGTATACCGCTCATCGTAGGCCATTGGCCTGTTTCTGCCCCTTCTTCCGTACCTGATGCGATTGTTTCACCAGCGGCTTTTTTGGAGTATCCTGCTGCTGCTGGGCGGGTTGGCGGCGTTGGTGCCGTCGTCGCGGTCGGCAACGGTACGGCCGCCGGTCCTCGCCGAAGACCAGTGGGTGGATAGCGTGTATCAGTCGCTGACGCCTGATCAGCGGCTCGGGCAGCTCTTTATGGTGGCGGCGTACTCGAACAAGGACGCGAACCACGTCCGGCAGATTGATGAGCTGATTACGCGCTACAACATTGGCGGACTGATTTTTATGCAGGGCGGGCCGTATCGGCAGGCGGTCCTCACGAATCGGTATCAGAAGGAAGCGCGCACGCCGCTGCTGCTTTCGATGGACGTGGAATGGGGCTTAGATATGCGCTTGGACTCGTCGCTGCACTACGCGCGGCAGATGACGCTCGGCGCCGTCGATGATGAGCGGTTCATTTATCAGATGGGGCGCGAGATTGCGTTGCGGCTCAAGCAGCTCGGCGTGCATGTGTCGTTCTCGCCGGTGGTCGATGTGAACGTCAATCCGCTGAACCCGGTCATCGGGAACCGGGCGTTTGGCGAGGATAAAGAAGAAGTTTCGCGGCGGGCCGTGGCCTACACCAAGGGCTTGCAGGATTACGGCATCGTGGCGGTCGCGAAACACTTCCCCGGTCACGGCGACACCGATACCGACTCGCACCTGTCGCTTCCCATCGTCACGCATTCGCTGGAGCAGCTTCGGAACGAAGACCTCTACCCCTTCCGCCGCACCGTGGACGCGGGCGTGATGGGCGTGTTGGTGGCGCACCTCTACGTGCCGTCGGTGGATACCACGCGGAACCGCCCTTCTACCCTCTCGCGGCCTATCGTGACGGGTTTGCTGCGCGAAGAGATGGGGTTCGATGGCCTCGTTTTCACCGATGCGCTCAATATGAAGGGCGTCACGAAGTTTTATAAGCCGGGCGAAGCCGACGCGTTGGCGCTGCGGGCGGGCAACGACGTGCTGCTCTTCACGGAAGACGTGCCGAAGGCGTTCTCGCGCATCAAAGACGACCTCAAATCCGGCGCCCTCGATTCGGTGCAGGTGGCGCAGAGTATCCGGCGGATTCTGAAGGCGAAGTATTGGGTCGGGCTGAATCATCGGGCCGACGTGAATCCCGCCCTTTTCCGCCCTGACCGCCTCGAAAACACCCCGCCCGAGCGCCCCGATGCCTACGTGGTGCAGCAACAGCTCTACGAGCACGCCACCACCGTGGTGCGCAACGAGCGCAATCTGCTCCCGCTCCGCAACCTCGATACGTTGCGCGTGGCGTCGGTGACGGTGGGTTTAGGCCCGGATAACGAATTTCAGCGGACGATGGGGCATTACGTGCCCCTCGCCACCTTCCCCGTGGCCGACCGCTACGCGCCGGATTCGGTATTCGACAAGATCCTTCCCGAATTGCGGCCGTTTAACGTCGTCATCGTGTCGTATCACGGGATGAACAACACGCCGCAGGCGCACAACTTCGGGTTGGGCGATCCGGGCCTCGGGTTCATCAAAAAGCTCCGCGCCGATAACCCCCGCACGCGGGTGGTGGTGGTGCCGATGGGCAATCCCTACGCCCTCAAGAGCTTCGACGACGCCCCGACCCTCGTGTGCGGCTACGAAGACAATCCGGTGAGCCAACGCGTGGTGCCGCAGGTGCTGTTCGGCGCCGTGGCGGCGGTGGGTAAGCTCCCGATTACGGCTTCGCCGAAGGCCAAGCGCGGCGCCGGCGTATCGCTCCCGGCGCTCGGTCGTCTGCGGTTCGCGCCGCCGGAAGCCGTCGGGATGGACTCACGGACGCTCGCGCAGCTCGATAACATCGCCCTCGAAGCTATCGCGTACGCCGCTACGCCCGGCTGCCAAGTGCTGGTGGCGAAGGACGGCGTGGTGGTTTGGGAGAAAGGCTACGGCCACCTGACGTACGACGCCGGTTCGGCGCCCGTCACGGCCTCGACGGTCTACGATATCGCCTCGATTACGAAAGTAGCGGCGACGTTGCAGGCCGTAATGTTCCTCAAGGACCAAGGCCGCATCGCCCTCGACGAGAACATCAGCACCTACCTGCCCGAGCTGAAAGGCACTGACAAAGCCGACCTTAAAGTGCGCGATATCCTGCTCCATCAGGCGGGCCTGAAAGCGTTCATCCCGTACTGGCAGCAGACGATGGCGAAGTCCGGTCACGGTGGTCCCGGCGCCGGTTGGTACGCGCAAACATCGTCGCCGGAGTTCCCGAATCAGGTCGCCGATTCGATGTTCTCGCGCGCCAGCAGTGAAGATTCGGTGTGGCATTGGACGTTGAAATCGGCCGTCGCGCCACGCGCCAAAAACCAGAAGCCCGAGTACAAGTACTCTGATCTGGACTTTTATCTCCTCCGCCGGATGAGCGAAAAGCTCCTCGGCCAGCGCATCGACGAGTTCGTCGGGCAGAACTTCTACGCCCCTCTCGGCCTGCCGACGCTCACGTTCAACCCCTTGCAGCACGGCATCGCGCAGAACCGTATCGCGCCGACCGAGCGCGACACCACCTTCCGGCGTCGGCAAGTTTGGGGCACCGTTCACGACCAAGGCGCCGCGCTCGTGGGCGGCGTGGCGGGGCACGCCGGGCTGTTCGGCACCGCCGCCGATTTGGCCACCCTGTTCCAGATGAACCTGCAAGCCGGCTCATACGGCGGGCAGCGGTTTTTCCGCACGCCGGTAGTGCAGGAGTTCGTGCGCGGCGGCAGCGACGTATCGCGTCGCGGCCTCGGCTGGGACCGCTCCGACCCCGCCGCCGGGCAGCACGGCCCCACCAGCCAATACGCCTCGGCGCGCACCTTCGGCCACACCGGCTTCACCGGCACCTGCGCCTGGGCCGACCCTACGCACAAGCTGGTATTCATCTTCCTCTCGAACCGCGTGTACCCCGACGCCGGCAACCCGCGCCTCGTGCAGTACAACATCCGCACGCGGATGCACGATGTGGTGTATCGGGCGTTGAAACCGGCTACTTGAGTTGATTTGGGGGGTATTTTTGACGACTGTGGGACAGCTAATAGCCTCCCTCAAATAGCAGCCCCGTAGGGGCTACCTTCCGGTAGCCGGGAGCAACGCCACCGGTTAATAGGTACCTAGCATCCGGCAGCCCCGTAGGGGCTACCCCCACCTCCAACACATCAAGGCAGAGAAAACGAATGGGTAGCCCCTACGGGGCTGCCAGTCTTGTTTTTACCTGAAGCTACCGGAAGGTAGCCCCTACGGGGCTTCTGTTAATGGGGCTATTACTGCCCCTACCGGCCCGCTTACCACTGAGCAGAATAGTACTTTCGCCCCCGTTATGGCGCGCAACTCTTCTCCGCTTCCCACCCAGGACCCCGGTTTAGGGGAAAAGCTCACCGGCGCACGGCACCGGCTGATTAACCGCGACGGGACGTTCAACGTCAGGCGTGCGGCCAGCCGGAGCGCGTGGTTGCAGGGCGACTGGTACCATTACTGGGTGTCGCTGTCGTGGCAGCGGTTCATTGCGGCGATTGTGGGGTGGTTCGTGAGCCTGAACGTGCTGTTTGCGCTCGGGTATCTGGCGTTGGGGCCGGGGTCGATTTACGGGATGCCCGCGGCCCCGACGTGGTGGGAGAAGTTCCTGTACGCGTTCTTCTTCTCGGTGCAGACGTTCAACTCGGTGGGGTACGGGGTGGAATCGCCGTTTGGTATTGCGGCGGGGCTGCTGTCGTCGTTCGAGGCGTTGGTGGGGGTGCTGACGTTCGCCATCATCACGGGTTTGCTGTATGCGCGGTTTTCGAAGCCGAAGGCGCGAATTGTGTTTTCGACCCACGCCGTCGTGACGCCGCCGGAGGCGAATGGTAATCGGCGGCTGATGTTCCGCATCGCCAACGAGCGCGATAATACCGTGATCGACTTTTCGGCCCGCGTGCTGTTCGCGCTGGAGCTGCCGAACGGCAATCGGAAGTATTTCACCCTGAAGCTGGAGCGCGACCAAGTCACGTTTCTCCCCCTGAACTGGACGATTGTTCACGAAATCGACGCCGAATCGCCGCTCTACGAGATGACCCCGCACGACCTCACCGACACGCTCGGCGAGCTGCTCATCCTACTCCGCGGCTACGACGACACGTACGCCCAAGACATCCACGCCCGCAGCTCCTACCGCTTCGACGAGATGCGCTGGAACCACCGCTTCGTCCGTCCCTATAAAACCGAAGCCGACGGCGAAGTCACTCTCGACCTCGACCTGCTCCACGTCAGCGAAGAGCATTCGGCCTAACCCCCCGACCGGACAAGCTCCGCCGCCATCGCGGAACTGCTTGTCCGGTACCGGACAAGGGGCAGAATCATGATTCCAGAGCTTGTCCGGTACCGGACAAAGGGCGGAATCATGATTCCAGAGCTTGTCCGGTGTTTGCAGCGCGCTGGAAGGGTATTTCGACCTGAAACTTCCTTTCCGCGAGTGGTTACAACAACCGTTGCAGCTCCACCACATCGTGCCACCGTCCGCCGATGCCGAGCATCCATTGCGGGCGGGTGCCGATTTCGATGAAACCGGCGCTGCGGAAGAGGCTTAGGCTGGCGGTGTTGTCGGTCGCGACGGCGCAGTGGAGCTGGTGCAGGTGCAGGGCGGCGGCGGCCCACTCGCAGAAGAGGTGCAGGGCTTCGGTGCCGAGGCCTTGCCCACGGGCTTCGGGCAGAAGCGCGATTCCGACGGCCGCGCGGCGGTGCGCGGGCAGCAGGTCGAAGAGGTCGATAACGCCGACTGGGCGGCGGCCTTCTGCTTCGGTACCGATAACGAACCGCGCTTGTCGGACCGAAAAAACGTCTTCTACGGCGGCGCGCTCGATGTATTGCTCCAGCGCGTAACGCGAGTACGGCACGCGCGTATCACCGGCATCCCAGAGGGCAGGGTCGTTTTCGAGGCGCATCAGGAAGCCGATATCGGTCGGTTCCAGCGCGCGTAACCTGACGCGGGGGCCGGTGAGCATTTGAATTTGAGGAGGGGCAGAAGGGGGCGTTAAATCGAACCAGCAAAAACCCGCTCCACCGGCCCCGTAAGGGCGATATCGGTGAACGAGCCATCGGGGCGGCGGCTGAACTCGACAAGTAAATCGCCGCCGACGGCGTGCAGGTGAATCGGCGACGCGATGCCGTAATGCTGCGCCGCCACGAGGGCCGTGGCCGTCACGCCGGTTCCGCAGGCGAGGGTTTCGGCCTCAACGCCGCGCTCAAAAGTGCGAATGCGCAGGTGCGGACCGTCGAGGCGCTCGGCGAAATTGACGTTTACGCCGCCGGGCGCAAAGCGTGGGTCGTAGCGCCAATCGCGGCCTTCGGTGGGGATATCGATGTCGTTCAGCCCCCAAGCGCGCAGCACCACCACGTGCGGCGAGCCGGTATCGAGGTGGTAGGTGCGGTGGGCGGTATCGTCGGGGAGCGCGACGGGCGCGGGCGCGTCGAGCATCGCGAGGCGAATCTGGCCGTCGGGCAGCAGCGTGGCGGTATGGGGGCCGTCGGCGGCGAGGAAGCGGATTTCAGAGTCGGTTTCCGTCGCCCACCCTGCATCGAGCGCCGCCCGTACGGCGCACCTTGAGCCGTTTCCGCAGAGCGACCCGAGGCGCCCGTCGGCGTTGTAATACAGCATCTCGAAGTGCGCGCCGGGCGTCGGGCGCAGGGCAATCAGCCCATCGGCTCCGATGCCGAAATGACGGTCGCAGAGCTGCGCGATGCGGGTTTCGTCGGCGGGGTCGAAGGGGAGCGCGCCGGTAGCGCGGTCGGCGAGGACGAGGATGAAGTCGTTACCGGCGCCGTGGTATTTGGTGAAGGGAATCATCAGCGATGAGGGGGGAAACGGGAGACGGGAGGTGAAAGCGAAAAGCCGAAAGCGAGCGAATAGCAGAACGTTTTGCGGCGGATTTCGGACAATCTTCCGACCTGCTTCCGGCAAGCCCCAAAGCCCGCCCCTACATTTGCCGCCCGCCAAATCTACACCGATGACGCCTGCGCTTTCCCTTCTGACCCCCACCGGTTTCCCCGATTACGAGCTGCTCGACTCGGGCCATTACGCCAAGCTCGAACGCTTCGGCGCGCACGTGGTGGCCCGGCCCGAGCCGCAGGCGCTCTGGGCGCCCGCCCTGCCGCCCACCGAGTGGGACCGCCTCGCCGGGGCCACGTTCACCCGCGCCGCCACCGGCGGCGCCACCAACGAGAAGGGTTCGTGGCAGCTCAAGCGCACGATGCCCGAGCAGTGGTGGATGGAATATCAGCTCCCCGACGGCGGCCCCACGCTCCGGTTCCGGTTGGGGCTGAGCAGCTTCAAGCACGTCGGCCTGTTCCCCGAGCAGGAGGTCAACTGGCGCTGGCTTTACGCCCGCTGCCGAGCGCTCGTCACGCCCACCGGCCCGCCGCCGAAGGTGCTCAACCTCTTCGCTTACACCGGCGCCGCCTCGCTGGCGATGCGCGCCGCCGGTGCCGACGTAGCCCACCTCGACGCCGTGCGACAAGTCAATTTCTGGGGACGCGAGAACATGGAAGCCTCGAACCTCGACGGCATCCGCTGGCTCGTCGATGACGCGCTCGGCTTCGTGCGGCGGCAGGCGCGGCGCGGCACCCGTTACCAAGGCATCGCCCTCGACCCACCCGCCTACGGCCGCGGCCCCGACGGCGAAAAATGGGTTCTCGAAGACCATTTAGCCGAGCTGTTATCGCTTTCGAAAGAGCTGCTCGATCAGGAACAGCCGCATTTTTTCCTACTGAATCTGTATTCGCTCGGCTTTTCGGGGTTGATTCTCGACTCGCTCGGCCGCGATTTATTCGGCCCCGTCGCGAACCGCGAAGTCGGCGAGCTGTACCTGCCCGACAACGCCGGGCGCACCTTGCCGTTAGGCACATTCTGGCGGTTTTTTCAGCCGTAGCCAGCCTATTTTCGAGCTACGCGTTACGCGTTCCTTTATGCAGCACGGGCGGGCACAAGGCCCGCCCCTACCTTCCTTCCTCTATGCCCACTTCTTCCACCCGTCGTCTGGCCCTGATAGATATGGGCACCAACACGTTCCACCTGCTCATCGCGGCGCTGGTGCCGGGGGCGCCACCGCACGTCCTCGTCCGGACGCGCACGGCCGTGAAGCTCGGCGAGGGTGGTATTTCCGACGGGCGCATCGCGGAGGCCGCGCAGGAGCGGGCGTTCAAGGCGCTGCGGGCGTTTCGGGAGGAAATCGACCTGCACAACGTGAGTGAGCACGACATTCGGGCCGTCGCGACCTCGGCGGTGCGCGTGGCGGCGAATGGCCCGGCGTTTCTGGAGGAAGTTTTCGCCCGCACGGCGATTCGGGTCGAAGTCATTCCCGGCGGTCACGAAGCGGAGCTGATTTGGGCGGGTGTCCGCGAAGCCGTGCCCCTCGGCGACGGGCAGCCGAGTCTGCTGATGGATATCGGCGGCGGTTCCATCGAATTCCTCATCGCCGACCAAACGCAGATTTATTGGTCGCAGAGCTTCGAGATCGGCGCCCAACGGCTCCTCGATAAATTCTTCTGGCGCGACCCCATCACCCCCGCTGAAATCGCCGCCGAAAAAGATTTCCTAGCCATCGCGCTCACGCCCCTCAGCGCCGCCGTCGCGCAGTGGCGCCCGACGACGCTAGTAGGCGCCAGCGGTTCCTTCGATACGTTTTGCGACCTCGAAGCCGCCCGCCACCAGCAGCCCCGCTCCACCGACAACCCGCCGCCTGAAACGGAGCTACCGCTCCCGGCTTTCTACCATCATTTCGAACAGCTCCTCACCCTCAATCACGCCGAACGCCTCGCCCTTCCCGGCATGACGCCCCTCCGCGCCGATATGATTGTCGTCGCGGGCATCGTCATCGATTGGGTCATCAGCACCTACCGCCTGACACGCATCCGCGTATCCGCGTGGGCCTTGAAGGAAGGTTTGCTGGCGCGCGCCGCCTCGGGAGGGGCTATTTGAGGGAGGCAGCGCCCTACGTACCCGGCACCGTCCCGGTGCCGGTTTGAACGCGGGTATGACGCGGGGCTCCAGCCCCGTGTCGCCTATTCGCGGGTCTCTTGACCCGCACGGCGGTTAGCGATTGTCGGGCGCGTTTTCAACCTTAATCATCCATACTCTGTAGGGGCGTGGCCTTGTGCCCGCCCGCATGTGGCTGGGTTCGGCAGCGACTAG
>JANNMJ010000008.1:0-17248 GCA_031397815.1 Hymenobacteraceae bacterium | reverse complement strand
CAGGGAGCCAATCTGGGCGCTGGTGCGGCCAGCAGCAAGGCCAAGCGCAATTTCCTCGCGCTCCGGATGGGTTAATCGCGTGTACGACATAAGGGCAAATGTTCGCCCCTAATTGATGCACTAGCACCTAGACACCGCCCCGCTTTCCTTCAGATAATTATTGAACGTCGGCCCCTGTTGAGTCAGCAGCGATTCCATTGACCGCATCGCCACGACGCACGTCCCCGGCCGCGCAAAAGTCAGCGTGGTGGTGAGCGAATCGCGGGCGGTGGTGAGGGCGGTTACGTCCATCACCCCAATCCCCGGTACGAGCTGGAAAACGCTCCGCATTTTTCGGCTTTCGGTGCGCCACGGAGCGGGTTTGAAATCGGTGCCCATGAAGCGCCCGACGTATTGACGAGTGCCCGGATTTACAATGAAGCGGCGCGGCGAAAGCCAGTATTCCTGTCCGGCGAACCCCGCCGCCGGTACGAGTAAGCCGAGGCTAAGGCTCAGCGCTAAGCGGCGCCGCAGCGCCCCCACGGCACGCCCGCAGGCACGCCGGAAACAATCAGCAAGATGCACAACAGCAGGAAGGGGAGAGGCGGAGGAAAGAACGAGCGCGTTGAGTAAAACTCGCTGTAAAAGCGCACTACGGCTGCGCGGCGCTAACATTACGGGGCGCGACGGACCGGAAAAAAACCGTTCACCGGCCCACAAAAACGCCCGGCCGACGGGCATTCACCGAGCAGGTGAAAGCGGCGTCGGCCGGGCGAGGGACGGTACAAATCGATGCTGATTTGCGACGTGCGGAGTTAGTCTTTGTCGGTCAGGTCGCGCTCGATCTCGTGCAGAAACACGCGGTCGATGGCTTCCTCTACGGTCGGGAGGATGTGCAGGACCGATTCGAGCTTGGAAATGTTGATGAGCTTCATCACATGGTCCTGCAAGCCGGTCAGGACGAGCATTCCACCCGTCGAATTGCAAAGCCGATTGGCGATGAGGATCGACGAAAGCCCCGACGAGTCGGTGTACTTCACGTTCGACATATCCAGAATCAAGTTGGAGATGCCCTCAGCGTTGAGCTTCACGAATTCTGATTTGAGATCCGGCGCGATAGCAGTGTCGAGTTTTTTCTCGTCGACCTTGACAATCGTGTAGTTCTCCTTCTTATCAATGCTGTACTTCATCAGGAAGCGGGGAAACGGGTTGAGAAGCTCGCCAAAGCGCCGAGAGCGCCTTGCGGGCATAAGACAAACTTCAAGGCCGCGAAGTTAGCAGTTTGACGGGATTTTTAACGCGCCGCCGTCAACCACTCGCGCAAAGCGCGCTCAATGCGTGCCGCGGGCTCTTCGCCCACTACTTCCGGCGCCGGTCGAAACGCCTGACCTGTGAGCAGCTCATACAGCTCGATGTAGCGGTGGCCGATGGCCGCGACCCACTCATCAGCCATCGCGGGCGGGGATTGACCGTCGTGCCCCTGAAAGCCTTCGCTGAGCAGCCATTGCCGCACAAACTCTTTGGAGAGCTGCCGCGGCGCTTCCCCGCGCGCCCGCAATTCGTCGAACCCGTCGGCGTAGCAGTAGCGTGAGGAGTCGGGGGTATGAATCTCGTCGATGACGCGAATCAGGCCGTCGGCGGCTTCGTCGCGACCGAACTCATATTTGGTATCGAGTAGGACGAGGCCGCGGGCCGCTGCCAGCTCGGTGCCGCGCTGAAACAGGGCGCGGGTATGGGCTTCGAGCTGCACATACTCGGCTTCTGGCACGATTCCTTGGCGCAGCAGCTCCTCGCGGCTGATGTCTTCGTCGTGCCCGGCGGCGGCTTTAGTGGTGGGTGTGATAATCGGGCCACCGGGGAGCTGGTCGTATTCGTGCAGCCCATCGGGCAGATGAACGCCGCAGAGCGTGCGCTTGCCGGTGGCGTACGTGCGCCACGCGTGCCCCGTGAGGTAGCCGCGAATCACCATCTCGACCTTAAATGGCTCGCACCGCCGCCCGACGGTGGCGCACGGGTCGGGTTGCGCTTCCACCCAGTTCGGCACCAGGTCGGCGGTGGCGGCGAGGTTGTGGGCGGCGAGCTGATTCAGTACCTGCCCTTTATACGGAATGGCGCGCGGCAGCACCACATCAAACGCCGAGATGCGGTCGGTGGCGACGACGGCGAGGCGATTGTTTTCGAGCGAATAAACGTCGCGTACCTTGCCTCGGTAAAAACCGGTCTGGCCGGGCAGCTGAAAATGGGTTTCGCGCAGCGCGATGGACATTGGGAGGCTGGAAATAGGGGAGAGGACGCCGGAACGGGGCAAAGGTGGGGCGAAAAACCGACTGTCGGAATTTTTTCCGCTGCCGATGTGACTCCCGCGCCGAGTAGCCCGTCCTTACCTCGAACCTTCCCTTTTACATTTTTTCTCACCCAGATGAAAAAGTTCTTCTTTGCTGCGGCGCTTGCCTGCGCGGCGCTCGTTTCCCAGCCGGTAGCGGCCCAAGTCGCCCCGACCGATTTCGCCCCCGTGGGCGCCGAGTGGTGGTATTACACCGTCACCGTTGGCGGCCCGGTTTACACCCACGTCGTTTCCGTGGCCGACTCGATGCAGGTGCCCGGCCAAGCTGGTTCGTGGCGCCTCCTGACCCGTCAGGATTACTACGACATCAACCGAACCGGGACGTTCTCGGCCCCCGCCCCGCCTTCACCTTACGTATACACGCAGTGCCAAGGCCCCGCGGTTTGGTATGCGTGGGCCAACACGGCGGTGCCAAGCTGGCCGAAGCGGCTTCTCGATTTCAGCCTTCCCCGGCGGAGCATGGTCGATACCGTCTGGATGTGCCAGAATATGGGCGCGACGATTGAGATGGTCGATTCCGTTGGGATGATTGGCACCGCTGGCCGGGTGCTGCGCACGCAGTGGCACAGCGCGCCCACCTTCCCGAGCACGATGGAGCTGCGCCAGTACACGGGCCGTGTGGTAGAGGAATTTGGGTACCCGAACGCTATTATCGTCCCGCTGCCGGAATGCGGCACCGACCCGGATATGCCGACGATTTCGTACTACAACGGCGGCAACGGCGTCGTCTTAGGGCTGCGTCCGCAGGGGATTCTGAGCGTTAAAGAAGCTGCTGCTACGCGGCACCTGTCGGTGGCGCCGAACCCGTCGGCGAACGGCCGGTTCCGGCTCGATGGGTTGGGCAGCAAAGCGGCATCCTACGCCATTTACGATGGGCAGGGCCGTCAGGTGCGAGTGGGTAAGCTCACTGCCGCTGATGCTTCCATCAACCTCGCCGACCTCCCTGGTGGCCTGTATATGCTACGCGGCGAAGTGGCCGGTGCAGCCTTCACCCGCCGGTTAGTGCGCGAGTAATTTTTATTCAGTTTCGACTCTTTAGCTTTGGTCAAATCGCCTCTCCTGTTTCAGGAGGGGCGATTTTTTTGATGTGGGAGACGTGAAGATCCCCGCATTTGACGCGGGGGCTTTGGCCCCGTGTCGCCTATTCGCAGGTCTCTTGACCTGCCAGCCTACGTACCCGGCACCGTCCCGGTGCCGGAACTGCTGATGCCAATTGGCCCCAACCACCGGCACCGAGACGGTGCCGGGTACGTAGTAATGCGCCGATTGGGTTGGCGGGACAGAGCCCCGCGAATAGCCCGCACGGGGCCGGAGCCCCGCGCGATTCTCTGTAGTTCGAGATGTCGATATTTATTGTCGCTGATTTTTTTCAGTCTGCTGCTATTCTGCCAATTCCACGATGGCACAGGCGGCGTTTCCCCCGAAACCGGCGGCTTGCACCATTATGCAGCGCCGGGCGCGAACGGGCGCAATGGCCGGGGCGAGCACGTTAGGGTAGGGCGGGGCGGGCGCTGTGGCAGTGGGGTTGAGCAGGAGCCAACGCGCAAAATCGAGGCTGAGGGCACCGGCCGCACCCAGCGTATGGCCGAGCAGCCACTTGTTGGAGAGCAGCGCGGGCGGCTCAGCGCCGAACACGGCTCGTACGGCGGCCAGCTCAGCTGCATCACCGGCGATGGTGCCGGGCGCGTGGAGGATGATCGCGTCGATGGCGGAAGGCGCGCGCCCGGCGAGGTGGAGGGCTTGACGCATCGCCTGCTGAAAATGACGGCCGTCGGAGGTGATGCCGGTGCGGGAAGCGGCTCGTTCGAACCCGAACCCGACACTCGCTAATACGATATCGCCGGGCTTTGGACGGGCACGTTCGAGAGCGAAAACGGCGGCTCCTTCGCCTAAAACAAACGTATTGGCCGCATCAGCGGCAAGCTGACCCGGCCGACACGGAAAGTCATCGGCCGGGCGAGTAGAGTAGATGCCGATGGCGCGGAGCTGCGCGACGGTGAACGGCGTGAGCGGCGCCTCGGTGCCACCCGCGAGGTAACGGTCGGCGAGGCCCGCTTTGAGCCACGCCAACCCGGTGCCAAGGGCTTGCAACGCGCTGCTGCACGTGCTGCTATGGCTCACGGCGGCGCCGACGGCTGTGCCGCGCGCCTCTAAATCGTGGGCGACGGCGCCGGCCAGATTGCCCGGCGTAGTGAGGGGCGAGGTGGTGGGCGCCGTTCGACCAGAATCCTGAAAGGCAAGAAAAGCGTCTTCCAAACGGCCCGTCGCGCCACGGGAAGAGCCGATGCCGACGGCTATTGGCGTTTCCGGTGCGTCTTCGCCAGCGATTCCGGTCAGCCAACCGGCGGCTTCGGCAGCTTGGCGGGTTGCCAGTACGGCGAGTAGGGCGGCGCGGTCGAGGGGCCGGAGCGCAAGGTCGGTGCGGAGGGCGGTGAGCGCGGCCTCGACGGTGGGCGGCACGGCCCCGACCGGCAGCACGGCGCCGGGCGGCGTGAACGAGCGGGTGCTGAAGGCGGGGCCAGTGGGAGCGTAAGGCGCGAAAACAGCCGGGAAACCGCTATTCTGGCCGAGCGCCGAAATCGCGCCGGTTCCTTGGATAATGATGCGTTCGTGGTCGTCGGGCGGTACCAGCATCGGTTGGCGCGGGGGCTGAGAGCTAGTATTCGGAGACGTGAGAGTGCGCTGGGGGCGCCAACGTGCCAGCCGCCAACGCGTGTGCGGCATCGGCGAGGGTGAGGAGCGCGGCGTGAATCTGCGCCTGCTCGGCGGCATTCACGCAGTACGGTGGCAGCGCGTAAATGACGTTGCCGAGCGGCCGCAGCAGCACGCCGCGCCCAAGGGCAGTTTGGTAAAGGGTATCGCGCAGGGCGTGGAAATACGATGTCGGACCGCCCGCCGCCAGCTCGACGGCGAGCATCGTCCCTAAAAGCCGCACTTCTGCCACGGCGGGGTGGGCGCGCAATGTGGGCGCAAAAGCCGCGTGGGCGGCTTCGATGGCCTGAATCTGTTGGCGACATTCCGGGTCGAGGAGCAGGTCTAACGACGCCAGTGCGGCGGCGCACGCCACGGGGTTCGCGGTGTAAGAGTGTCCGTGGAAGAAGGCGCGGGTGCGGTCGGAGCTGAGGAAGGCGTTGTAGATGGACGCGGCGCAGGTGGTGAGGCCGAGGGCCATCGTGCCGCCCGTCAGGCCTTTTGAGAGGCAAAAAATATCGGGCTTCGGGGCGGCGTATGGTAGATGGTCGGAAGCGAACAGTCGGCCGGTTCGACCAAAACCCGTGAACACTTCATCGGCAATCGTGAGCACGCCGCTGCGCTCGCAGATGGTGAGCAGCTCGGCGAGGGCTTCGGGTGCGTAGGTGAGCATCCCGGCGGTGCCGAGGATGAGCGGCTCGAAAATGAATGCCGCGATATCGTGGTCGGGGGTGCCGGGCGGCGGCGTGACGGCGGCGCGTAACGCCGCGAACGCCTCGGCTTCCCGACCGGGACGCGGCACCGGAATCGTCACGACCTCAAACAGCAGCGGCCAAAACGGTCGCGTGAACAGGTTGCGCTCCGAAACTGCCATCGCCCCGAACGTATCGCCGTGGTACGAGCCTTCGAAAACCACAATCCGCTGCCGGTGCGGGCGGTTGTGGTTGAAATGAAACTGCAACGCCATCTTGAGCGCCACTTCCACGGCCGTGGAGCCGTTATCGGAATAAAACGCCCGCGCTTGCTGACCCGGCAGCAGCGCCAAAAGCTGCTCGGCGAGCGTAATGGCTGGCTCGTGGGTGAAACCGGCGAACATGACGTGTTCCAAGGTCTGGAGCTGCTCACTGACGCGGGCGGCAATCGCGGGGTGGCTGTGGCCGTGCAGGTTCACCCACCACGACGAAACCGCGTCGAGGACCGGCCCGTCGGTTTCGGTGTAAAGCCACGCGCCCTCGGCCCGCACCACGCCCAAGGGCGCCGCCGCTGTGGCGTGCTGCGTGTACGGATGCCAGAGAACGGCTTGGTCGCGGGAAGAGAGTGACATGGAAAAGGGGGAGAGAAAAAGGGATTCGGGATAGAAAAATGCTACTCAGTAAGCGCCGACATCGGGGTGCCTGCGGCGATTCGGGCGACTGCTTCCGGCGTAATGTCCGGCAGCTCGGGAAGGTGCAGCAGGAGCGGCAAGCGCGTTTGATTCAGGATGAACGTCTCTGTTTCGGGCGTGGGTGGCCCGTTGAACACCAGACCCGCGATGGGGATTCGGCGCGCGTTCAGCGCCTCTATCGTGAGGAGCGTGTGGTTAATCGAGCCGAGGTAATGGCGGCTAACCACCACCACGGGCACCCCGAGCGCCTGCATCAGGTCAATCACCAACAGACCCGGCGCCAGCGGCACTAGCACTCCGCCCGCCCCTTCGATGACTAACGGACGCGCCGTGACCGGCCGCGCGGCCAAAATCTCATTGAGCGTCAGGGTGCGCCCTTCAGCGGCGGCGGCGGCGTGGGGCGAGGCGGGCAGCGCCAACCGGTACGCTTCCGGGTGGCAAATGGCGTTCGGGACGAGCGCCGCGACGGTGCCTTTATCGGTGCCGGGCGCGAGGCCCGCTTGCACGGGCTTCCAGTAATCAGCCCCCAAGGCTTTGGTCAGGATAGCTGAAACGACGGTTTTGCCCACATCCGTGCCGATGCCGGTGACGAAGAGCGTGTGTGGAAGGAGTAGGGCGCTAGGAATTGATGACACCAGTTTTTTTTGAGAGTATCACCGTTTACGACCCCTGATACGGCCCGCCGGGCACGCCCCAACCCCAGCGCGGCATCGGCTCGTCGGGGGCGACGGTGACGGTCGGCTGGTGCGAGTTGAGTATGGCGATGCGGGTGCCCCATTCGAGATAAGCCACGAAGGCGGAGCGGAACTCAGGGTCGGCGGGAAGGTCGATGGCATCGGCCGTTTCGAGCAGCAGATGGACCCAGCGTTGCCGTTGCGCCTCGGTGAGGTACTTGCCGAAATGGTGCTGAATCATCCGGTGATGACTTCCGCCATCGACCGTCGAATACTGCGGCGGACCGCCGAAAACTTCCGCCAGAAAATGCGCTACGTGCTGCGGATGGTCAGCCGACATTCGACCGAAAACCGGCTCCAGTAGATCGTCGGCCAACACTTTTTGGTAAAAAAGCGCCGTTAGGCGCTCAAACGCGACCATTCCGCCCGCCCATTCGTAGAGGGTCGGCACGGCCGGAACATTAGGCGGCAGCGAGTTGGGCACTTCCATACACGTAAAAACAGCTTCAGGCCACGCGACCCGCGTAGCAAAAGTACCCGCCAATGCCACGCGCTTGCTTGCCGCTGGAGCCTTAATCTTTTCATTTTTCAGTTACTGTGGCTGATACTGTGTCTGAAGTTATTGACGCTCACGCTCGTCCCCCGGAAGCCCCTCATCGGCGTTGGCTGTGGTGGTTGCTGGGCACCTTGGGCGTCGGGCTTTTGATTTGGGGGATTCTGTATTTCGGGCTTGATCCGTGGTTGAAGCGGCGCCTCGAAAAAGCCGTCGGTCAGCAATCCGACGGGCGTTATGCGCTGCACGTCGGCGCCCTGCGCACTCGCCTCGCCACCGGCTCAGTAACGCTGGAAGGGCTGCGATTGCGCCCCACCGACCAGTTCCGGCCGGGGCCGGACAGCCTCCCGAAGCTCACCCTTGACCTGCGCCGGTTCCACCTCAGCGGTATCGACCTGCTCGCGCTCTGGCGCAAGCAGCCGCAGCGCCTCGATAGTCTCGCGCTCAGCGGCCTGTGGATGCGTATTGATTCTCTGCCGAAAACCAGTTTCCGCAGTGGCCGTCCGCTTCACGAGCGGCTGCCCGCCCGCGTGCCCGGCGTGCAGGTTGCGCACCTCGCCCTCCGCGAAGCGCAGGTGCGGTATATGGGTCGCCGCCGCCCGCGCCTCGCTTTCCGCCGCCTCGACTTGGCCGGCCAGAACCTGCGCCTCGATTCCACGGCTGCCGCCGATACCACCCGCCAGTTCTACGCCGAGGCGTGGCGCGCCACCCTACAGCGCGGTGAGCTGCTATTCGACCATCACCGAGGCCGCGTGAAGGCGCTCGATTTCGATACCCAAACCGGTCATGTCGCCCTCGATTCGCTTCGGATTCGTCCGACCCGCATCGGGCGGCGCGGCCCCGCGTACCTCACGCTGCGCACCGGCCATATCGGCCTGACGGGGCTGCGCGCTAACGGGCTGCCGCAGAAACGTTTTCGGGCCGATTCGCTCCAAATCGCCGGTCTTTATTTTGACCTGACGGCGCCCTCCACGCCCCCGCCGCCGCTGCATCAGGTGCTCGCGAAAGTGTTCCGGCGACTGGAGCTGACAGACATGCGCCTCACCGACGGCTTCGTGCGGTTGCGCGGCGTTGAACATGCGCCGGTCATCCGCCAGCTCCGGCTTCACGCCGAAAACCTCCTCATCGATTCCGCCACTTTCCTCGACCCGCAGCGCGTGCTGTACGCCCGCCGTTGGGACGGCAGCACCGGCGCCGCGCAGGTGCCGATTGAGCCGCCGTTTTATCTCATTCAATACGGCGGACTTGCGTTCGATACTCGTCCCGGCACGCTTCACGTCGCCAATCTGCGGCTCAAGCCGACGATGACGCTCGCGGCGATGGCCCGCCGGAAGGGGCACGAAGTCACGCAAATCACCCTTCACGTGCCGACCGTGCGCGTCAGCGGCGCCGATTTCACCGCCTTCACGCGGGAATTCGACCTGATGGCGCAGGAAATTCACCTCCGAACCCCGCGCGTCTTCATCAACGGCGACAGTCGCTACCCGATCAGCCCGCAAGAGTCGATTGTGACGCCGGAAGCGGTGCGTAAAATCCCGTTTCGGGTCGATTTCCGTCGCGTCATCGTTGCCGATTGTCGGATTGATTTCCGCTTCATCGGCACCACCAGCCCGCGTTACGGAGTCGGGCGCGTCACGCATCTGAACGGCCGCCTCACGAACATCAGCAACGATCCGCGCCGCATGACTGCCGCCACTCCGCTGGTAGCGCACGCCACGGCCGTCTTTCAGGACCAGTGCCGGGCAGAAGCCACCGCGTGGATGAATCTCCTCGACCCCCTCGGGCGCCACCAAGTAAAAGGTACATTCGGAGCCGCACCGGTCCAGATTCTGAATCCGATTCTCGAACCGTCGGCGCTCACGACGCTCAAAACCGGCACCGTCCAACGCATCGACCTCACGATGACGGCCGACCGTACCGCTATCCACGGCGAGCTGCGCGGTGTGTACCAAAACCTCCACATCCGCCTGCTTAACAAGAAAGTAGAGCAAACGCTGCTCACGAAAATCAAGTCGAAAGCCGCCAACAAGCTCATCATCCCCGACGATAACCCCGACAAGCCCGGCCAACCCCTCCGCGTCGGCCGCATTGAGTCGAAGCGCGAGCGTCGCTATTCCGTCTTCGCTCTCTGGAAGCAAGGCCTCGTAAGCGGCGCGCTAAACGCCATTGGTTTAAGCGAGGAAAAAGCGCAGAAGATGAGTGAGACGCAGACTGAGCCGGGGGAGTAGGGGAGAGGGTTATTCGATTGATAGACCCTCAGCCTGAAAAATGGCGGCGAGCCGAGTGTCCGCCGTCAAGAAAAGGTCGGCTTCGTATTGAACCTCTAAAGCAGCAGCTAACTGAATAGCATCCAGCGTTCGCAAACCTGCCTGCATATGCCGATGAATCAACCGTTCCGCATTAGCCAATAAGCCAGCCGTCAAGGGTATCCATTGGTATTTCGCCGCATCCAGCGCGAAATGACTGATTGCCCACTGCGCATCTGCTGAGGCAAGAGCGCCGACCCGTACCTTTTTCAACGCGGCCGAAGCGAACTCAATGCGGGTCAGAGTGGAAAGGAAAATAACCCCGTCGCCTTGATCTATCAGTAGCTCGTACTGCTGAGAATTAGGCTCAGGTAAATAAAGCTTTAACAGAACGGACGTATCCAGAAAAATGCTCATCGCCAGTCATTATCACGATCATCCGTGCAAATCTCGCTCGCCGATGGGCCTCCTAAATCGGTAATTCGCTCACGTGATTCTTTCCAATGAAAGCGCTCACTGATTTTTCCTGCCGGTTCAGATGCCAGTTTTTCCTGCGGAGAATCTTCCACAAAAGTGACTAGCACTTCCACTGCATCGCTTGGTGGTGTGAAGAGCGGAGCGAACTGAATCTGCCCATTTTTGAGGGTAGCGCGAACGGTGAGCATAGGTTGAAACAAAGCGAATAGTGAGTGCTATGCCAACGCAAGGTACACGCCCCACGGTTCAGCGCTTATGGCCGCGCCGTGTGGCTTTACGGAAGGGAACTTACCCTGCCGCTTCGCCCCGCCGACCCCTTGCCGTACCTTTGCGGCTGAATAGCGCGCAATGATCTCAATCTCCGACCTCGATTTCCACTTCGGTGCCCGTGCCCTCTACGACGGGGCTTCGCTTCATATCAAACCCAAAGACCGCATTGGCCTCGTCGGGCTGAACGGGACGGGGAAATCGACGCTGCTGCGGCTGCTCGTCGGCGAGTACCGGCCGGATGGCGGCTCGATTTCGATGGCGAAAGACGTTTCGCTCGGCTTCCTGAACCAGGATTTGCTGTCGTATGAGTCGCACGCGCCCATTATGGAAGTGGCGATGCAGGCTTTTGAGGAAGCCCTCGACTTGCAGAAGAAGATCGACGCGACCCTCCACGAGATGGAGAACGACTATAAGGATGAGCTGGTCGACAAGCTCGCCACGTATCAGGATCGGTTCGACGCCCTCGGCGGGTACACGATGGAAGCGCGGACGGCCGAGATCCTCGCCGGTCTCGGCTTCTCCGATGATGACCTTCAACGGCCACTCAAGAACTTCTCCGGCGGCTGGCGGATGCGGGTGATGCTCGCCAAGATCCTGTTGCAGCAGCCCTCCATGCTGCTCCTCGACGAGCCGACGAACCACTTGGACTTGCCGTCGATTAAGTGGCTCGAAACGTATTTGAGCAATTACGAGTCGGCGGTGATCATCGTGAGTCACGACCGCGAGTTCCTCGACCGCACCACCACGCTCACCGTGGAAGTGTCGAACGGGAAGCTGACGCCGTACGCGGGCAATTACTCGTTCTATCTGGAAGAGAAATCGCAGCGCGACGAGATTCAAAAAGGCGCTTACGAGAACCAGCAAGCCGCCATCCGGCAGACTGAGCGGTTCATCGAGCGCTTCAAGGCGCAGGCCACGAAGGCCAAGCAGGCGCAGAGCCGGATGAAGCAGCTCGACCGCTTGGAGCGCATCGAGGACGTGGCGCCGGAAGCCGCGAAGGTCAATTTCCGGTTTAAAGTAGGGAAGGAGCCAGGCCGCCATATTCTGCGGATGGAGCACGTGAGCAAGCGCTACGGCGACAAGCTCATCTTCCGCGACACGACGATTCACGTTGAGCGTGGCGATAAAATCGCGCTCATCGGCGCGAACGGTAAGGGTAAATCGACGCTGATGCGCCTCGTGGGCGGCACCGAGGAGCCGAACGAAGGCAAGCGCCAGCCGGGGCACAACGTGCTGATGTCGTTCTACGCGCAGCACCAGCTCGAAAGCCTGCACGTCGATAACGAGATTTTGCAGGAGATGGAATCGGCCGGATCGGGCCGAAATGCGCTTGAGCTGCGCTCCGTCCTCGGCGCGTTCCTGTTTACGGGCGAGACCGTTTTCAAGAAGATCAAGGTGTTGAGCGGCGGCGAAAAAAGCCGCGTGGCCCTAGCGAAAACGCTGATTTCCGAAGCCAACTTCCTCCTCCTCGACGAGCCGACGAACCACTTGGACATGCAGTCCGTCGGGATTCTGATTCAGGCGTTGCAAGCGTATGAGGGCACGTTCATCGTCATCAGTCACGACCGCCATTTCGTGACTGAAGTCGCCACCAAGATCTGGTACATCGAGGATTATCAGCTCAAGGAATACCCCGGCACCTACCACGAGTGGGAGCGCTGGATGGACGAGCGCGCACGAACCGGTCAGATTCCCGTCAGCAAGCCCGAGCCGAAAGCCACTCCGGCGCCCGTCCGCGCGCCCCAAGCCACCATCTCCACCGCCGAGCGCGACCTCGTGTCGCAGGAGCTGAAAAAGGCCAATAAACTGCTGAAAGAGGCCGAAGAAGCCGTCGGAAAGCTGGAATTGGAGCTAGCTCGCTACGAAAAAGAGCTAGCCGACCCGCTCATCTACCAAAACGCTTCCAAGCTCAAGGACGTGAGCTTGAAATTTGAAACCGTCAAAAAACAGCTCGACCAGCAGAATAAAGTCTGGGAGGTGCAGATGGAGAAGGTGGATGAGCTGGAGGGGAAGTTGCGGTAGTTTTTCAGGAAGGGCGGACGAGAGTTCGCCCTTTTTTCATAAGCCACTTCTAGACCTTTCGCCTGAGGCGCCGTCTCATGTTTTCTGTAGGCATCTATACAGTATACCAGCTACAGCACTTGTTCACTACATTTGTAATGTTCAGCCATTTGTGAACATTCATACAATAGTGAACGTCCAATGGATGTTAGGACAATAGTCGATCAAGCTGTAACGACGTTTGCGCAACAGACCGGTCTTCAAGTGTTCGTTGATGAGGCTGAATCGCTACTTCAGGTAGAGGTAGCTGAGCTAAAGTTAACGTTCTCCTATGACGTCCGACGCCACGCAAGCGCGCTGTCGAGGCCAACTACTGCACCGGAAAACCTGCTGCGACGAACGCATCATTTGGTGATTATGCCGCACATCGCCGCCGGACAGGCACAGGCGTTGCGGGAGGCCCAAATCGGCTACTTGGATGTGAGCGGGAATGCCTATCTGGCGGACCCCGCCGCCGGATTTTTCATCTGGATTCAAGGCGTAGCGCGTCGTCCGGATATAGCCCAGCGCTCGGCTAATACAGCCCCCACAACCATTCGCTTGCTGTACGTGCTATTGGCTGACCCAACCTTACTGCAAGTGCCTTACCGCACGCTGGCCGGTTTGGTGAAGGCGGCTTTAGGGGGCATAGCCGGCGTTTTCGCAGACTTGCAACGCAGTAACATCTTGCAATTGCACGGGGCTAAAGGCTTACAGCGCGCGTGGGCGCAACCGCTGCCGGCCATTCTGCGGCAATGGGTCGAGATGTACGCCGCTCATTTGCGGCCGAAGCTGCTAAGAGGCCGATACCGCCTACCACCCGGAACGACTTGGGAAGAACTTGTCCTTTCGCCAGGCGATACGTGGTGGGGTGGCGAACCGGCCGCGCATAATCTGCTGGAGGGCTATCTGCGGCCGGAACTGCTAACGCTTTATACCCGCCAGAGCCGCGCTGAGCTGGTGCGCCAGCTTCGGTTGCGGCCCGATCCGCAGGGCCCGCTGACCGTGCTCGAAGCCTTTGAGCCCGAAACGCTGCCTACCCCACGGCCGCACCCGGCGTGTGTCTACCCCTTACTGGCGTATGCTGACTTGATGCTGTCGCTCGATCCCCGTAATCAGGAAGTGGCGCAGCTCCTATATAAACGATATTTGGCTCTGCCAGTGGTAAATGAAGCCGATTAATCCGACGAATGTCTACCCCGCTAGCTTGGTAGAAGTGTTGCGCGATTTAGAACCGGTACTGACGCGCTTAGGGGTTGATTTTTACGTAGTCGGGGCGGTGGCGAGGGATATCTGGCTGACGCACGAAGGCGGTAGCCCGCCACGACGGATGACGCGTGACGTGGACCTAGCGATTTTAATACCCGACGAAACCGCTTACGAGCAGCTGATTGCCGAGCTGGAGGCCACTAGGCAGTTTCAAAAGGTTCGCTCCAGCGTATTCGCGCTGATTCACGAACCCACCAACACGACGGTCGACCTGATGCCGTTCGGCGGAATTGCCGATTTGCACGGGACAGTGCGCGTGAGCGGCGCCGGAATGGAGGAAATTTCGACCATAGGCTTTCCGGAAATGGCTATTTCTGCTGTCGAAATAAGCCTGCAAGGTGAGGCTGGTGCGTGGCGCATCGCCTCCATTCCGGCCCTGCTATTACTGAAGTTTTTGGCTTGGGAAGACCGCCCGGAGAAACGCGGTAAAGACGCCACAGATATTGCCCTGATTCTCCGTTACTACTTTGAGCTGGCAGGCGACCGCCTCTACGACGAACATTTCGATTTGCTCGAAGACCCTGAAACCGACGATTTACTCTACCGTTACAGCATTGCTGCCCACGTAGCCGGGCGCGAGCTGCGCGCCCTACTGGAGAATAGTACCGTGCTGAACCGTATAAGCGCATTGTTGCGCAGTCAAGACGATGCTGGACGTGCCGCCACCTTCGTGCGCGCTATGCAACAGGATGGGAATCAGGATGCGGTGAGTGCGCACCGAATGTTTGCACGGCTGGTGCAGGGCTTTGAGGAGCAGCGATTAACGTGAGTTATTGTCTGGCGAATGGTCTACCACCCGCCCTTGCCCCGCTGAAGCATCCTGTACGCCGCGCGTAAACTCCGCCGTGCGGGCTTCCGGTAGGAGGACGCCTAGCGTTACTTCGGCACCGAAAGCTTCCGTTTCAATAGTACCTACGCAACTCGCGATTAGCCTACGCACGGTTTCGTAAGCGGGGTAGGGGAGCGTGACGGTCAGCAGGACTCGGTTGATTTTTTCGATGCGCGGTAGGGCTAGCAGCACGGCTTTGGCCGCATCGCCGTAGGCTTTTACCAGGCCGCCGGTGCCCAGCAGCGTGCCGCCGTAGTAGCGTGTCACGACGAGGACGGCGTCGCCGAAACCGCTGCCGCGCAGGACGGCCAAGGCGGGGCGCCCGGCGGTTCCGGCCACTTCGCCGTCGTCGCTTTGCCCCTGCGTGGTGGTGGCGCCGTGCCCGATGATATACGCCGACGCGTGGTGCGTGGCATCAGGCATCTCGGCGCGGATACCGGCCACGAAAGCGCGCGCCGCGCTCACACTATCCGCTGGCCCGGCCGTGGCGATGAACCGCGAACGCGACACAATCAGCTCGGTGCGGGCGCGGGCGGCGGGGACGAGCAGGAGCGGATCAGAAGCCATTGAGCAACACAGCAGGAACCGCCAACCGACGGAGCACACCGCGAAGGTCGAGCGCTGAGAGGATATGCCACCTGCTGTTACTGGGTTTCTCCATGCGTGTACCGTGGGTTTACGGTGGATTTATGAGGATTCTGACGCCTCATTATCGAACCAATACACCACGAACGGCTCCGGATCCAACCGCCCCCCAACCGCCTCATACAGCCGCCGGGCAGCGGTATTGTCATCTTCCGTGCCGAGCCAAGCGCCCGTGCAGCCCAGCGAGCGGCCGTGGGCGATCAGCGCTTCCATGAGGCGCCGCCCGATGCCCATTTGCTGATACGGCGGCGCCACGCCCACTTCGTTAATGAACAGCTCCGGGGCTTTGTCGGGGTGCACGTAATGGACGCCAGTCGCCATTCCAACGACGGTGACGCCGTCGAGGGCCACGACGATATGGTGCCGGGGGTCAGCGAAAAACTCGGCCGTCCAGCGCGGGTCTACGGGGTTGTCGAAAACGTCCGGCGCGACGGTTTGCAGCACGTCCGCTTCGTGCGGGAGCAGCAAGCGAATCAGAATCGACATAAAATACGACGAGGGAAAATGGAGAGGGGAACCGAGCGCCAGACGTCGCCGGGGCGTCAGTCTTACACGGCGGCAGCGCGGCGCGTTTGGCCGTTTTCACCTGAAAACAAGCCGTGCCGTTACCTTCGTCGCGTACTTTTTCGGAGGAAAATGAAGCGATTGATACCCGTCCGCCGCCTGATACTGGGTGCCCTTACACTGCTCGTCGGGCTGACGGCCCAGCCAGTAACCGCCCAGAGCAGCGCCGACCAGAGTACGTACGAAAGTCAAAAGAAGCTCACCGTGAGCGTGACGCAGTTTTTGCCCGCCAAGGAGGCCGCGAACGCGTTTTTGCGTCGCCGCCGGGCGCGGGTTTTGCGGCAGGAGGAAACACCTGAGCAGCTTATCGCTGAGTTCTCGATTCCGACCCGTGCGCTGCCCGCGCTCGATTCGTTAGCTGCTACGCTTGGTTTCGTCCTCGAAAACAACCTGAATGCGCAGAATACCGAGGAGCGCGTGCAGGAGCTGCGCGATCAGCAAGCCGACACCCGCGCCGCGCTCAACCGCCTGCAAAGCCAGCTCCGCGACCTTCTCGCCGTGCCCAAACCCGATTCTTCGCAGGTGCGGGCGCAGCGTTCGCAGATTAGCAGCTACGCCACCACGCTGCGCCGCACCACGCAGCAGCTCGGCGTGTACGCCGCCCACGATTCGCTCGCGTACGTCACGCTCCGCGTGTTCGATGAAGTGACGTTCCCGACCGCTAACCGCAGCATCAAATTCGTGAACATGCCGGGTGTCGAGATGGGGTTGTTACGCCTCGAAAATCCGCAAGCGGGCCTGAGCGCGCGGTTTTACAAGGGGTATGCGGTGAAATACCTCTTCACGCGCGGCAAGAGCTATTTCAACCTCGGAATCTACAAGCCCACTGTCAAGGCCGAGCCGACTGATACGAGCTTCGTGAGCGAGATTTTTCTCATCAATTTCGGTCAGGACTTTTACCCGCGCCATTTTGGTCGCGGGCAGCGTAAGTTCCTGAACCTATACACCACCTACCAAGTCGGCGGCGCCATTCTGAATCGGCAGAGCGAAAAGCAAGACGCTCAGTTTATTCCGAACCTCAATCTGGGCTTGGGACTGGAGCTGCTCAAAACCAAAAACATCCTTCTTGATACCAAAGCCAGCTATTTCCTCCCCCTCCACAACCTCAACCGCGATTTGCGCGGCCTGTTGATGCAAGGGTCGTTTAGCTTCGTGTTTTAGGGGATTCTATAGCGATTGCGTTCGAATTGAAAGGCCATAAATAAGTAGCGGCCCCGGCACAAAATTACCGGCCCCAAACCAAATTTAAAATTGCAGCGCCCAAAAAACCCCCCAAACCCCAA
>JANNMJ010000202.1:0-10097 GCA_031397815.1 Hymenobacteraceae bacterium | reverse complement strand
GGTGGTGGAGCGAACTATTGCCTGGACGACGGCCCACCGCCGCCTGGCCCGAGACTACGAACGCTCCACCCGTCACGCCGCTGCTTGGATCTACATCGCTAATATTCGCCGAATCCTACTGTTAACTTAAACAGCCTCTTATGGTCGGCCGCTTATATGCGAAGTAAGACATTGGGGATAGTGTTCTGCCTCAGGCATCACGTTTCTGCCGACTGACCGGGCTAGGCCACCCTATTTTAAAAATACCCACGGATCTTAAAAATATCTTTCAGACAGCCTCTTTCTTATTCAATCAGTAGCCGCCGCGCCCACGTGCCCACGCGCACCACATACAGCCCTGTCGCCAACCCCTCAAGGGGCACTTCTACCGCCGCAGCGCCGGCCCCGGCCGGGGTGGTGCGCACTACGCGGCCCACGCCGTCGAGCAGTTGCACGGTAACGGCGGTAGCGGTGGCGGCGGGCAGTTCGACCCGCACCGTGCCGTGCGCGGGATTGGGGGCGAGGCAGAAGCCGGCAGTGGCGGCGGCTTCTTCGGCCAGCCCCACCGAAGTGGGCACGAGGGTGGCGACGAACACATTCTGATGTGCGCCCACGAGCGGCAGCGAAATCGGGCCGAAGACGGTGGGGTTGCCGACCATTCGCCCCGCAACCAGCACGTGGCCGTTGGCGCGCGGTAGCACCGAATGGGCATCCGCGCCGCTCACTCCCAATGCCCATTGCCAGTTGCCGGCGGCGCTCAGGCGCCCCACGAAGGCACCGGCGCCGACCAGTTGCAGCAGGTTCGGCCGAAAAAAGGCGCGCTGCGTCGGAAATATGCCCGTGGCGAGCACTTGTCCGGAGCCGTCGAAGGCTACTTGCTTGAGCTCGATGTACTGCCCGCCCGAAATGCTGGCCGCCCACTGCCACTGTCCGGCAGCGGAGAGTTTCGCCACGAAGGAGCCGGTGTTGCTCATCGTCGACGGCCCGATCGTGACCAAGCCATCGTACTCGCCGCCGATGGCTACCTCGCCAGCCGCCGTCAGGGCGATGGTGTGGATGCGGTCTTGCGTGCTGTTGCCGCAGCTGCGCGACCACAGCCACTGCCCAGTAGGCGAAAGCTGCGCGACGAACCCATCGTCGGAACGGACGCCGCTGAGGCCGAGCGTGATGGCCAGCGGCGGCAGCGCGCCCATCGCGAGGGAATCGCTCTGGAAGTTACCGGCTACCACGATACGCCCGCTGCCGTCAACGGCCACGGCGGTGGCGCGGTTGGAGTAGTTGCCGCGCGCTGACGTGGCCCATTGCCACTGCCGGGTAGTGCCGTCGAGCTGCGCCACGAACAAACTGCCCTGCCCCGCCCTCAGCACCAGCGGCGTAAGTGCCCCGAAAGTCAGTTGCGTACTCAGAAAATGGCCGCATAGTACCACGTTGCCGGTGGGCGTGAGGGCCAGGTCTGCCGAAACATCCCGGCTGGGGCCGCCGAACCGCTCGGCCCACGTCCACTGGCCGGTGGCGCCGCTGAGGCGCCCGACGTAGCCATCGACGTCGCCGGCGGAAACCAGCGTGGTGGCACCGAGTTGCAGTCGGCGCGTGAAGACGCCCGTCGCTATCACATCGTTAGTGGGCGTGAGCGCCAACCCGCTGACTGCTGTGCCCCGGTCGGAGCCCACCTCCCAGCGCGGCCCCACCGGCACGGCCCACAGCCATTGTCCGGTCGGCGAAAGCTTCGCAATGAACCCCTGCGACGAATCGACGGGCGAAGTGAGTACCGTACCGCCGAAGGTGGCCGTACCCGGCAGGGCGGTGTTGGACGTGAACTCCCCCCCCACAAACACGTTGCCCGCCGCATCGGCTACGCTCACGGTGTTGGTGTTGCTGCGTAGCCACAGGCTCCCGGATTGGTAGGCCGCCTGCCACGTCTGGGCGGTGGCGGGAAGGCCAGCGCCCGCAAAAACCAGTATAGCCAAGAGGTAATGAGCGAAAAGTTTCATCAGCGGCGGCGCGTATAAAAACAAATAAGCGCGGCGCAAGATACTGATTTTCAGTAGGTGTCCCCGCATGCACTAGTGTGCAGACGGCTTGGGGCGGAGATAGGCCGCCGGCACAAGCAGAAAGAAATGAACATACGAGGCACGCACTCACGGAGCCGGGCAGATGGTGGTTATGTAATAAAAATTACTATTCGTAAAATGAACGGCGACGTGGCGCCGAATCGCTTATATTAGGCACTGATTTGTGTTGGCAATCTGTTGGCAGTACCCAAGTTTACCAATAGATGTAAACCGAATCCGCCTGAATCTTTCCTATGATAAAGGCAGATTCAGGCGGATTGGACGGTTAATTATCAGATTCCCCGGAACAGCGGCCGGGCAGGGTTCCACATTCCCCACGGAATCATCAGCAGCACCAGTACCAGCGCGATGCCATACCAAATGAGCGCCTTGCGGTGCGCGTCGGCGGGGGAGTGGGGGGCGGCTTTCTTGGAGAGCGTGCGGCCCACTTGCGCGCAGATGGCGGCAATAATCATCGTGGTGATATGCTCGACGCCCCAGAAGCGCGCCGAGGGATCTTTCATCGCGGCACCACCCATTTGCTGCATCATTTGCAGACCGAACGGGCTGACGCCGAAATACAAAATCAACCCCACCAATAATTGCAGGTGCATCGAGCCGACGAACGACGCGCCGGAGATATTATCAGGCTTCGACCAAATCGTCCGCTCGCCGGTGACGGCGCGGAAAATGGCCCAGACGCCGAAAATCAGCACCAGCCAGCGCGTCCAGGAGTGAAGGGTTAGAAGGAAGGAGTACATTTTTTCAGGGGGTCAGGGGACGAAATGAGTTCGCCAAAGGCGAAAAATGCGATAATCGGCGGAGCGACAAAGCTAGAGCCTGTCTGCCGGATGCTCGAATGGATGACCAGTTGATTAAGCGCCCGTCGGCAGCGCCCCGGCCGATTCAGGCGGCAAAGCAGCCTCGGGCGGCTTCTTCGAGATGCGCTGCCCGAGCGCCGACAGACGGGAGCTGATTTTGTCTTTCAGCCCGACCACGTCCTCGCGGGCGGTGATGCGCGCCCACGCCTGCGTTCGCCCCAGTCGGCGGATGGCGTACTCGACGGCGAACGGCAGAATCAGCCCGACCACTGTGGACGCGAGGGCGCTTTCGATGCCAAGCCGCAGCAGCAGCATCGCCACGAGGCGCCGCGCGAGCTTATCGGTGATGAGCTTGTGGGCGCCGGCTTTGAGCTTTTCGGTCACCGGCCCGACGCGCCCGGCGCGGACTTCTTCCGCAATCACCTCTTCCACGGTATGCATCGCCAGCCGACTGACCCGCAGCAACCGGAAGGCGCCGAGCTTGGCGAGGGCGCCGCTCGCCCGCAGGCCGCGACGAAGATGGTGAAAGAGTGTAGTGGTGTTCATAGACGAGGACGGCGCGGCGGACGTGAAAGGAATAGGCAGGGGAGAGGGGCGGGGCGGGAAAGCAGAATCGGCGGGAGAACAAAAATCTGCCGCCGGTGGACGGCGAAGCTAACGGATTTGCGAGCGCAACGGACGTTTACCGGCAACTTTGCAGTACCGCTTCCGGTTTCCTGCCTATGTCTGCCCCCGCACCTGATTTGCTGACCCCCTACTGCCCCAGTCTGACCGAATACCGCCGTCGGCGTGCCCGCGTGGTGCATATCGGCGAGGTACCGCTTGGCGGCGATTACCCGATTCGGGTCCAGAGTATGACCACCGTCGATACGATGGATACGATGGGGTCGGTGGAAGAAACGCTGCGGATGGTGGCCGCCGGGTGCGAGTACGTGCGCATTACGGCGCCGAGTATGAAAGAGGCGCAAAACCTCGCCGAAATCAAGAAAGAGCTGCGGAAGCGCGGCTGCACGGTGCCGCTCATCGCCGATATCCACTTCACGCCGAACGCCGCCGAGCTAGCAGCGCGCATCGTCGAGAAGGTCCGCGTGAATCCCGGCAACTACGTCGATAAGAAGAAATTCGAGACCATCGAGTACACCGATTCCGGGTACGCCGCCGAGATTGAGCGAATTCGGGAGCGGTTCCGGCCGCTGGTCAAAATCTGTAAGGATAACGGCACGGCGATGCGCATCGGCACCAACCACGGCTCGCTCTCCGACCGTATTCTGAGCCGTTACGGCGACACGCCGCTCGGGATGGTCGAGTCGGCGCTTGAGTTCCTGCGGATTTGTGAAGACGAGGGCTACTACGACGTGGTGCTGTCGATGAAGGCGTCGAATACGCAGGTGATGGTGCAGGCGTACCGCTTGCTCGTGCAGCAGCTCGATGCGCAGGGAATGCAGCCCTATCCGCTCCATTTGGGGGTTACGGAAGCCGGGGAAGCCGAAGACGGCCGCATCAAGAGCGCCGTCGGCATCGGCGCGCTCCTCGAAGACGGCCTCGGCGACACCGTGCGCGTGAGCCTGACCGAGCCGCCCGAAGCCGAGGCGCCCGTAGCCCGCGCGCTCATCGACCGCTATACGCACCGCGCACAGGAAGCGAAGCCCATCAAGCCGATTGAGGACATGGCGGCAATGGCCACGGCCACAGCCAGCCCCGCCACCACCTCACATCTCCACATCTCCACATCCCCACATCTCCAGTTCAACCCGTTTCAGTACCACCGCCGTCACACGCGGGAAGTCCTGAACGTGGGCGGCCACAACGTGCCGCGCGTCATCAGCGATTACCACCGCTGGCCCGGCCCTCTCGCTTACGACGACCTGCGTGCCGCCGGGCACCTCTATTCGGCGTTCCTCGACAAGTTTCAGATGAACGACCAGGGCGCCGATTTCCTGTATTCGGGCCAGACGCCGGTGCCGTTTATGCTGCCCAACGGCCTGAAAGAGCTGCTGGATTACGATGCGTGGGTTGATGCCGGACGGCGGCCGGAGCATTATCCGGTGCTCACCCCCACGCAATACGCGGCCACCGTGCCCGATGCGCGGCACGCCGTCGCGAACTTCGTTTTCCACGAGCTGAGCACGCTCACGCCTGCTGCCCTCGCAGCCTTGCAGGCCGACCGCACGGCCGTAATCATCCTCTCCACCACCAACGCCCACGCGATGGCCGAGCTACGGCGCGCCTTCTTCGAGCTGGTGGCGGCCGGGGTGGAGTGCCCCGTCATCATCAACCGCCAATACCCCGCGCAAGCCGTCGAGACGACGCAGCTTCACGCGGCAACCGACGTTGGCGGCCTGCTCCTCGATGGTTTCGGCGATGGCGTAGTGCTCAGTACCGAAAACCTGCCCGCGTTCCCCGATAAAATCACCGCCTCGCAAACACTCGCCGAGCTGAATGTGTTGAGCTTTGGCATCCTGCAAGCGGCGCGCACCCGGATGAGCAAAACGGAGTACATCTCGTGCCCGTCGTGCGGCCGGACGCTCTTCGACCTACCCGAAACCACCGCCACCATCCGCCGCCGTACGGACCACTTGAAGGGCGTCAAAATCGGCATCATGGGCTGCATCGTAAACGGTCCCGGCGAGATGGCTGATGCCGATTACGGGTACGTAGGCGTCGGAAAAGACAAGATTGCGCTCTACCGGGGCCAGACAATCGTAAAAAAAGCCGTCCACGCCGACCGCGCCGTCGATGAGCTGATTGAGCTGATTCGGGAAGATGGGAATTGGTTGGAGCCCACATCGCAGATTTAGCGGATGGATTGATTTCGGTGATTTTTCGATTGGCTGATTTGGGGCGGGCTTTTTGGATTCGTGTTTTTGAGTCTCTTTTGATTTTTGACGATGAAAGATTTTTTTAGTCTCGGAGAATTCTTTGGCTATTTCTTCCGCAAGAAAGACCCAAACCGTGTAGAGAACTTCAACCTGCGCACGATGCACATCATTAATAAAATTTCGATGGTGATGTTCCTGCTCGGCTGCATCTTCTTCATCACCAAGCTGATGAACCGCTAGTCTAGCGCCTTGCCAGCCCGCAGCCCGCGCGTTTCTTGATTTCGAAAATCAATCAAATCAAGAAATCCGCGAAATCAAACAATCAGCTAAATCTGCGATCTTGAATCTGACCGATTTCCGCGATTACTGCCTCGCCAAGCCCGGCGTAACCGAAGTAACTCCCTTCGGCCCTGATACGCTGGTGTTCAAGGTGATGGGTAAAATGTTCGCCCTGACCGATATCGACACGTTCGCGAGCGTCAACCTCAAGTGCGACCCCGAGCTCGCCGCCGACCTACGCGACCGGTTCCCCTACGTGCTTCCCGGCTGGCATATGAACAAGCATCACTGGAACACCGTCGAAATCGGCCCCGGCGTCCAACCCGCCCAGCTCCGCGAGTGGACCGACCACAGCTACGAGCTGGTCCGCGCCTCGCTGCCGAAGAAGGTGAAGGCGGAGCTGGATGCGGCCAGTGAGTAAATCGTTGCTGGTGAGCTTAGGGCTGACCAGCTTACTGTTGGCCAGTCGCTCGGCTTGGGCAGTAGGGGCCGATAGCACGGCCTTGCTGCGCATTAGTGCACGCCTCCCCGAACGGATTGTGGCGTACTCGTTTGCGAACGACGCCCCGTTTCGCACAGATTATTACTTTACGCAGGGCATGAGCCTGACGGTAGTCCTGCCTTGGTTTGAGCGGCTGCCTACCCGGCGGCTGTTGCTGGGGCAATCGGACCAGCCCACGTTGAGCAATCAATATGGGGTGCGGGTGCGTTACAATGGCTTCACGCCCCTGCGGATACAAGACCCGTTTATTCGATTTGGCGACCGGCCGTACGCATCGTACATCTACGCTACGCTTTTCCACAGTCGCACCAATTACACCGGCTCCCGACTGACGGCCGGGCTACAGCTGGGCATCATCGGGCCAGCGGTAGGAGCGAAGGGTTTTCAAACGGCCGTACACCGCTGGATTGATTCGCCCACGCCGCGCGGCTGGGATTTTCAGGTGCGTAACGACGTGGTTCTGGGATACGAAATCCTCGTAGAACAAATGCTGCTCACGGATGCTCAAAAAAGAGTGGAAGTTATTGCCACTGCCCGCGTCGCGCTCAGTACGTTGCAAACGGAAGCCGCAGCCGGAGCGGTGGTGCGGCTCGGATTATTCAATCCCTACTTCAGAACCCTGCTCGGAGTTAGCACCGACAAACGAGAGCAGCCAGTACAGGTTTACGTAGAGGCGCGGGCAGAAGCGCAGGCCGTTGGTTACGACGCAACGATGCAGGGTGGGCTTTTCAATCGTTCGTCGCCGTATACGCTGCCTGCCAGCACGGTTCGGCGTGGCGTGGCGACGGGTAGCACGGCCCTCGTGTTAGGAGTTAGACGAGTAACGATGCGTGGTAAAGCAACGTGGGTCACGCCCGAAATTCAGGGTGGCCGCTCGCACGCATGGGGTCAGATTGATTTTACAGCAGCGTTTTAATGGCTTGCGCATAAAACGACGGGTCCCCTCCATTGCCCTGCCTTTAAAGGCAGGGCAATGGAGGGGACCCGTCGGGGTGCAAGCGCCAGATTAGACCACCACGTTCACCATCCGGCCCTGCACGACGATGATCTTCTTCGCGGCTTTCCCTTCCGCATACTTGCTCAGGAAATCAGAAGCGCGTACGGCTTCCTCAATCTCGGCAGGGGTGGCAGTGGCGGGGAAGATTTGCTGGTCGCGCACCTTGCCGTTGATGGCGAGTGGGTACGTGACTTCATCTGCCACCAGATACTTCTCTTCCACGGCTGGCCACGGGGCGGTGCCGACGGTGCCGGGCGTGTTGCCGAGGGCGGCCCACAGCTCCTCGGCCATGTGCGGCGCGTACGGGGCGATGACGATGACAAGCGGCGCCAAAACCGCCCGCTTGTGGCAGTTGAGCGTGGTTAGCTCATTGGTAGCAATCATCAGGGCGCTCACGACGGTGTTGAACGAGAGGCGCTCCACATCGTCCTGCACTTTCTTGATGGTGCCGTGTAGGATTTTCAGCTCCGCTGGAGTTGGGGTTTCGTCGGTTACTGCGAAGGCGCCGTCTTCGGGGTGGAACAGGCGCCAAAACCGCCGCAAAAACGTGCTGACGCCGCTCAAGCCACTCGTATTCCACGGCTTGTACTGCTCCAGCGGGCCGAGGAACATCTCGTAGCAGCGGAGGGCGTCGGCGCCGTAACGGCCTACGAGGTCGTCGGGCGTGGCTACGTTGAAGCGGTTTTTCGACATTTTCTCGACTTCCCAGCCGCAAACGTACTTGCCGTTGTCTTCCAGAATAAATTCGGCATCAGCCAAATCCGGACGCCACTTGCGGAAGGCCTCGGTATCGAGCGCGTCGTTTTCAACGATGCTGATATCGACGTGCATCGGCGTGGTCGAATAATTCTCGCGCTTGCCGAGCGTGACGAATTGATTCGTACCCGTCACCCGATACACGAAATTCGACCGCCCCAGAATCATCCCCTGATTCAAGAGCTTCCGAAACGGCTCATTCCCTGTCACCAAGCCTCTATCCTTGAGGAAGAGGTACCAGAAGCGGGCGTAGAGGAGGTGACCGGTGGCGTGTTCGGCGCCGCCGAGGTAGAAATCGACTTCCCCCCAATACTGCTCGGCTTCTTCGCTCACGAAACGGTCGGGGTTGGTGGGGTCCATGTAGCGGAGGTAGTACCACGAGGAACCCGCCCAACCGGGCATCGTGCTCAGCTCGAAGGGGAATTGGGCGCCGTTCTTTTCGTATTTCCAGTCCGTAGCGCGACCGAGCGGCGGGTTGCCGTCCTGCGTGGGCTTGTATTCGTCGATTTCGGGGAGCGTGAGCGGCAAATCCTTCTCTGCAATGCCACGAGCGGTGCCGTCGGCGGCGTAATAAATTGGGAGCGGCTCGCCCCAATACCGCTGCCGTCCGAAAATAGCGTCGCGAATACGGAAATTAATTCGGCCCGTGCCAATTCCCAATTCTTCAAGGCGCTTGATGGCGGCGGTAATCGCGTATTTAACATCGAGACCGTCAAGGAAATCGGAATTAAATACCCGCCCTTCCTTCGCCGTATACGCCTCATCGTTCGCCGAATCATACCCTTCGATGACTGGCACGATGGGCAGATTGAAGTGCTTCGCGAACGCGTAATCCCGCGTATCGTGCGCCGGAACGGCCATTACTACGCCCGTGCCGTAACCCGCTAACACGTAATCGGCGACCCACACCGGCACCCGCGCACCCGTGAACGGATGCAGCGCATACGCCCCCGTGAACTGCCCGCTGATGGTTTTTACATCGGCCTGCCGCTCGCGCTCCGAGCGGTTTTTGGCGGCGTACACGTACTGTTCCACCGCCGCGCGGTGCTCATCGGTCACAAGCGCATCAAGGCCTTCAAATTCCGGCGCCACCGCGAGGTAGCTTACGCCGAAGAGCGTATCGGCGCGGGTGGTAAATACCGTCAGGACGTTATCCGGCTGGTATTCGATGGCGAACTGCACTTCGGCGCCTTCCGACCGGCCAATCCAGTTGCGCTGCATTTCCTTCACCGCGTCGGGCCAATCGAGGGTATCGAGGCCGCGCAGGAGGCGGTCGGCGTAGGCGGTGATGCGGAGCATCCACTGCGCCATCAGGCGGCGCTCGACGGGGTAGCCGCCGCGCTCGCTCACGCCGTCCTTCACCTCATCGTTGCTGAGCACCGTGCCGAGCCCGGGGCACCAGTTGACGTAGGTTTCGGTCTGATACGCCAAGCGAAACGGCGCTACGGCGTCGAGGCGCTGTTTTTCGCTCATCAATTGCCATTGACCGCTGGAGAAAACCATCCGGTCGGCGGGGTCTCCGGCGGCGCGTACGGCGGTGGAGCCGCCTTCGGCGAAGGCTTCGGTCAGGTCCTTGAGCGGGCGGGCGCGGTCTTGGTCGAGGTCGTACCAGCTATTGAATAATTGCAGGAAAATCCACTGCGTCCATTTATAATATGACGCGTCGGAGGTCCGGACTTCACGGTCCCAGTCGTAAGAAAACCCTAATGACTGAAGCTGCTCGATATAACGCGCAATATTCTCGCGGGTGGTTTTCTCAGGATGCTGCCCGGTCTGAATCGCATACTGCTCAGCAGGTCGGCCGAACGAGTCGAAACCCATCGGATGCAGCACGTTGTAGCCCCGGTGCCGCTTGTAGCGCGCCACGATATCGGAGGCGATGTACCCCAGCGG
>JANNMJ010000124.1:0-32866 GCA_031397815.1 Hymenobacteraceae bacterium | reverse complement strand
GGCGGCTGCCACTTGAGCTGAAACATCAGCAGCAAGCCGGTTTTGCGCACGGCGGGCTGGTCGCGACTGTTGCTGACACCGTGGCGGGGTTTGCTGCCGTCACCCTCGCCGCCGTCGGGGAGCAGGTGGTGACGGTGGAACTGAAGATTTCGTACCTGCACCCCGGGGTCGGGACCGCCTTGCGCGGAGTCGGGACGGTGTTGAAAGCCGGGAAAGCCCTCACGTTCACCGAGGCGGAAGTGTGGTGCGAGCGCGACGGTCTGCCCGATCTGCTCATCGCGAAAGCCTCTGCCACGATGATGGCGTTTCAGCCGCCCAAAGTGTAAGCTGCAACCCAGCCTGCAACTCCGCCAGCGGCGACCTTTGTTGTGGCTAATTCGCCCGCCTTTTCCGGCCCGCTCCCGTCTGCTCTACCGCCTGTGTCAACTTCCCTTCTCCAGCATTTTCCCTTCGAACCGACGCCCGACCAGGCGCAGCTTTTCGAGCTGTTGCACGGGTTTCTGCTCAATTCCGGTGATTCGCGGCCCACTTTTTTGCTGACCGGTTACGCCGGAACGGGGAAAACGACCGCCGTGAGCGCCCTCGTGGAAGTGCTGCCGCAGCTCGGGTACGACTGTGTGCTCCTCGCCCCGACCGGTCGCGCCGCGAAGGTGCTCGCGAGCTACACCGGGCGCGGCGCCGCCACCATCCACAAGCATATTTACCGGCAGGCGGGCCACGCGATGGGCGAAGGTGGCGCGGCGTTTCAGCTCCTGCCAAACCGGGGCAAGCACACGGTGTACGTGGTCGACGAGGCGTCGATGATTGCCGATGAAGCCGGTTTCGGCGAGCGCGGGCTGCTCAGCGACCTTCTGACGTACATCTTCGGCGAGGGACGGCCCGATAACCGCCTTCTCCTCATCGGCGACCCCGCGCAGCTGCCGCCCGTCGGGCAGGCGCTCTCCCCGGCGCTTGATGCCGACCTGCTGCGCGGGCGCTACCGCTGCACCGTCACCACCTGCACGCTCCGGCAGGTGATGCGGCAGGCGGAAGAATCGGGGATTCTGTTCAACGCCACCGCCCTGCGCGATGAGCTGCTGCGGCCTACCCCCGCGCCCAAGCTCCACACTCACGACCGGCGCGGCATTTGGGCGATGAGCGGCGAAAAGCTCGAAGACGGCCTACGGTACGCCTATGATAAGTTCGGGGTGGAAGACACGACCGTTATCTGCCGCTCCAACAAGCAGGCGAATCTGTACAATCAGCTCATTCGGCGGGTCATTTTCGATGCCGAAGACGAATTGCAGGGCGGTGATTACCTGATGATTGCGCGGAACAACTATTTCTGGCTCCCGACGGGCCACGAGATGGGCTTTCTCGCGAACGGCGACTTCGCGCAAGTGCGCCGCGTGCGCCGGACGGAAGAGATTTACGGCTGTCGGTTCGTGGATGTAAGGCTGCGGTTTGTCGATTACCCCGGTGCGCCGGAGCTGGACGTCAAGCTCATCCTCGACTCGCTCCACGCCGACGCCCCTGCGCTGCCCACCGACGTCGGAAAAAAGCTCTACCAAGACGTACAGGCCGATTGCGCCGCCCAGCCCGACCTCACCACCAAGGCTCAGCAGCAGGAAGCGATGCGCAAGGACCCGTACCTCAACGCCCTGCAAGCCAAGTTCGCGTACGCCCTGACGTGCCATAAATCGCAAGGCGGCCAATGGGGCGCCGTCTTCCTCGACCACGGCTACCTCAAGCCTGAAGTTGGGTTCGATGCTGAGTTTATTCGGTGGCTTTACACGGCTATTACCCGTGCTCAGCGCGAGCTGTTTTTGCTCAATTTTAAGCCTGAGTTGTTGGGGGAATAGTTTTTAATAATTTCCCACGAATTTCACGAATTTTCAGCACGAATTTTTTTTCTGAGGTTGGGAAGTGTGATTTCTGTTTTGTGCTTTCTGCTAGAACCTCACCTTTGAACCAGACCTTTGCCCCGTGCTTTACTCTGCCCTCATCAAACCGCTTCTTTTTCAGCTTGATGCTGAAACCGCGCATTACACCGCGTTCGAGGCGTTGCCGCTGCTGACGAAACCGTTTGTTGGGGCGGCGGCGCGGGCGTCGCTGGGGGTGGATAGGGCCGCGTGCCACGCGCCGCGGTTGGCGCGCACTGTGATGGGGTTGCCGTTCGCGAACCCCGTTGGGTTGGCGGCGGGGTTCGATAAAGATGCCCGGCACGTTGAAGCGTGGGATGCGGTGGGGTTCGGACACGTAGAAGTCGGCACGCTTACGCCGATGCCGCAGCCGGGTAATCCGAAGCCCCGGATGTTTCGGCTACCGCCGGACCGGGCGCTCCTCAACCGCTTGGGGTTCAATAACGGCGGGGCCGAAGTTGCGGCTCTGCGGCTCCAGAAACGGCCGGAGGGTTTGATTGTCGGGGGGAACATCGGCAAAAACAAAGACACCCCCAACGAGCGCGCCGAGGACGATTACCTCAAAGCCTTCGACGCCCTCGCCGACGCCGTCGATTACCTCACCGTCAACGTTTCCTCGCCGAACACGCCCGGCCTGCGCGCCCTGCAAGACCGTGAGCCGCTTCAACGCCTACTCCACACGCTCCAAGAGCGCAACCAGCGGCGCCGAGAACCACGTCCGCTCGCCCTCAAGCTCGCCCCGGACCTCACCGACGAGCAGCTCCGCGAAGCCGCCGGATTGGCCGTCGCCGCAGGTTTTGCGGGCCTGATTGCCACCAATACCACCATCTCGCGCGCCGGGCTGGTCACGCCCGCCGCCGCCGTCGACGCCCTCGGTGCGGGCGGTTTGAGCGGCGCTCCGCTCACGGCTCGGGCGCTCGAAATCACGCGCCTTCTCCGCGCCGAGCTGCCCGCTACGGTCGCGCTAATCGGGGTCGGCGGCATTATGAGCACCGACGATGCCCGCGCTCGCCTCGCCGCAGGTGCCGACCTGATTCAGCTCTACACCGGCTTCGTGTACGAAGGCCCGGCGCTCGTGACGCAGATTTGTCGGGCGCTATAACGCGGCGCTTCGGCTTCGATGGAAATAAAATTTGAATCGACCCCGAATCACGCGCCGCGCCCTTTAACGCATTCCCGTGAAACTTTCCGCGTGAAACGTGCGACCCGCCCGACTGCGCCGTAATTTTGGCTGACCGTACGGCTCCCCTTGCCGACGGCCCCGCTTGAATGGCCCAGAACGTACCACGCGATGCCGCCGCCAACTCGCCTCGCGGCGGGCGGGGCGGGGGAGCTAATGCCGCCAACGAACCTCGTCCGCAGAATCAGCCCCGGCCGGTCGCGTCGGCCTCGCCCGATGGAGAGGTGCAGCTCCGCGATGCCACCACCCGCCGCGCCGCCGAGCAACCGCGCCCGTCGAAACGCCCCGAACCGGCCGAACGCGCCGCGCCCCGGCCGCAATGGCAATGGAAATCGTGGCTCAACTGGCTCAACGACCGTCGCTTTCAGCTCTTCATCGGCTTTACGCTGATTGTGGCGTCGCTGTATATGGCGTCGTCGTTCGTGAGCTACCTCTTTACCGGCCACGCCGACCAGAGCGTCGTCGAGAGTCTCGCCGACCGCTCCGGACCGGTGCGCGTGACGATGCTCGATGCGGCCGGGCGCGTGGTGCGCGAAACGGCTTCTGACTCGACCGGCATCAGCCTCTCGCCGACGGAGCTGCCGACGGGGCTGTATCAGATTAAAGTCTCGCGGGCGGGCGGCACTGAGGCCAAGAACTGGCTCGGCGAGCTGGGCGCGCGTATCTCGCAACATTTTCTGTATGAGTGGTTTGGCATCGCGTCGTTCGCGCTGCTGCCGCTCATTTTCTTCCTTGGGTTCCGCATCGTCTTCAAACGCTCCCTCGTTTCGCTGCCTTGGATGATGGGCCTGTGCTTTTTCCTGACGGGCTGGTCGTCGGTGGCGCTGGGGTATGTGGTGGTGGCGCGCCCCGAAGGCGCCGCGCCGCTGCCGGAATGGCTGAGCGGCGGGGCCGGTTACGAGATTGCGCTGATGCTGCGCGATTTCATCGGCGCCGGTACCGTGCTGCTGCTGGGCTTGCTGGCAGTGTCGTTCGTGGTCGGTTTCTTCAACGTCACTACCCTGAACTGGGCGGCGGCCGGTTGGCTCGATGCCCGGCGCCGTCGGGCGGATGAGCGCGAGGAAGCCGAGTTCGAGCGGGCGCAACGCCGGTCAGCGAGCAGCTCGCGTAGCGCGGTGGATGCGTCGGCGGCGGGTACGTATGAGCAGGAACCGCTCGGCGTCAACCACTCGGCCAACCCCACCGCCGCGATGCTCGCCGAGGACGAAGAAGCAGGGGAGGAGCACGAGGAAATTGACGAAGACACTGGCGAAATTCGGCTCGTGACGCGCTCCGGCGCTGCTGATGTGGTTGCGGCTAATGCTGATGATGCAGACGATGAAGCGGATACGGCCGCTTTCCCAACTGCTTCCGGTCCGGCGCTGGTCATCGTGCCGCCCGTGCCGGTTCCGGTGCCTGTGCCGGTAGTACCAGTCGTACCGGTTGTGCCGCCGAAGCCAAGCGGCCCGTCGTTCGCCATTGAGCGGCCGACTGCGGAGCCGGTCGCCACATCTATTGCCGCCGTGGGCGCGCAGGTAGGCACTTCTGCCGCCACCGCCGCCGTGCCGATGACCATCGAAACGGCCGCGCCCGAGCCGACCATCGCCGACCTCGATACCGCCATCCCCGGCCTGACCGACGACGACGATGAATCGCTCGCCGCCGGGGGCGACCTCACCAATTACGACCCCACCCTCGACCTCTCGCGGTATATCTACCCGACTCTCGACCTGCTCAACGACTACGGCGTGCCGAAAGTCCAGGTGAGTAAGGAGGAGCTGGAAGCGAACAAAGACCGCATCGTCGAGACCCTCGGCCATTACAACATTGGCATCGCCAGCATCAAGGCCACCATCGGGCCGACGGTGACGCTCTACGAAATCATCCCCGACGCCGGGGTGCGGATTTCGAAAATCAAGAACCTCGAAGACGATATCGCCCTGAGCCTCGCCGCACTCGGTATTCGCATCATCGCGCCGATTCCCGGCAAAGGGACTATCGGTATCGAGGTGCCGAACACGCGCAAGGAAATGGTGTCGATGCGGTCGGTTTTGGCGACGGAGAAGTTCCAGAATGCCGAGATGGACCTGCCGATTGCCTTCGGCCGCACCATCACCAACGAAGTATTTGTGGCCGACCTCGCCCGGATGCCGCACTTGCTGATGGCTGGGGCCACGGGGCAAGGGAAGTCGGTCGGGCTGAACGTGATTCTCACGTCGCTCCTCTACAAGCGCCACCCCGCCGAGCTGAAATTCGTCCTCGTCGACCCCAAAAAGGTCGAGCTATCGCTGTTCAATAAGCTTGAGCGCCACTTCCTCGCCAAGCTCCCCGACACCGAGGAAGCCATCATCACCGACACGAGCAAGGTCGTTGATACGCTCAACTCGCTCTGTATCTTGATGGATCAGCGGTACTCGCTGCTGAAAGATGCCGGCTGCCGGAACCTCAAGGAATACAACAAGAAATTCCGCGAGCGGAAGCTCCTGCCGACTAAAGGGCATAAGTTCATGCCGTTCATCGTGGTCGTAATCGACGAGCTGGCCGACTTGATGATGACCGCCGGGAAAGAAGTCGAAACCCCGATTGCGCGTCTCGCGCAGCTGGCGCGTGCTATCGGGATTCACTTGGTTGTGGCGACGCAGCGACCGTCGGTGAACGTCATCACTGGTATCATCAAGGCGAACTTCCCGGCGCGGATCTCCTTCAAAGTCACCTCAAAAGTCGATTCCCGGACGATTCTCGACACCGGCGGTGCCGACCAGCTCATTGGGCAGGGCGATATGCTGTTCTCGGTCGGGTCCGATCTTATCCGCGTGCAGTGCGCTTTCGTGGACACGCCGGAGGTCGACAGATTGTGCGATTTCGTCGGTGAGCAGCAGAGTTACCCCACCGCCTACGAGCTACCCGAGTACGTCGGCGATAAAGGCTCGGCGTCGGATGGCGGCGATGATTTCGACGAAGGCGACCGCGATGCGCTCTTCGCGGAAGCCGCCAAAGTCATTGTTACTCACCAACAAGGGTCTACTTCGCTGCTTCAGCGCCGCCTCAAGCTCGGCTACAACCGCGCCGGTCGGCTCATCGATCAGCTTGAAAAAGCGGGCATCGTCGGGCCGTTCGAAGGCTCCAAGAGCCGCGACGTGTTGATTCCCGACGAATACGCTTTGGAACAGTTGTTGAACCGCTTAGAAAACGGCAACGAGAAAGCGCCTTTCTAACGTATCAGGCGGGCCATAAATCGGTTTTTTTCTCGGCCTGCCGTTCACTTCTGCCATCTGCCGATCTGCACCCGTCTGATAACCCAATGACCATTCGTTCCTTTTTCGCGCTTGTCGGCCTGATGTTGTCAGCCACCACCGTGGCCTTCGCGCAGCAAGACCCCAAGGCCGGCAAGGTGCTCGATGAGATGAGCGCCAAATACAAGTCGCTCAAATCGTTTCGGGCTTCGTTCCAGCAGACGCTGGAAAATCCATCCAATAAGATCAAGGAGACGATTGAGGGCGATATCATCGTCGCCGGTACCAAGTTCCGCCTTCAGACGAAGGGGCAGGAGGTCATCAACAACGGCTCCACGATGTGGACCTATATGAAGGCCGAAAACGAGGTAAACATCTCCGATTACGACCCCGACGAAGAGGAAATCTCGCCGACTCAGATTTTTACCCTCTATCAGAAAGGCTACAAGTACGTTTACGTCGAGCAGGCCACTGAAGCGGGCGTTGTTTACGATATCGTCGAGCTTTCTCCCGAAGACCGCTCCAACTCGCTCATCAAAGTGCGGTTGCAGGTGAACAAGAAAGATCGTTCGGTGAAAAGCTGGAAGATGTTCAAGAAGAACGGCAACCGCTACTCGTTCGTTATCAAGAAGTTCACCCCGAACGCCACCATCGACGCCACCACGTTTGCCTTCGATAAGAGCAAGCACAAGGGCGTAAAAGTCATCGACCTGCGGTAAGCGAACCTAGCGCCGCAGCGTCAGCCGGAGTTCTCCGTTCTGCCTCTACACCACTCTACGCCCCGTCGGTCATCAGACCGGCGGGGCGTTTTTGCGAAGCTTTGTGAAGATTTAGAATCGTTTCGCACTCCTTATCAGTCCGTTTAGGCTCCCCTCTCCTTTGGAGAGGGGCCGGGGGTGAGGATTCACGGCCACCCGGCACGCGGTCGAACGCCTACATTCGTCGTCAGAATGACATCTGCCCAGCTTACCGCCGCCATTCGCGCCAAACGCTCCTTCCTCTGCGTCGGCCTCGATCCTGACCCCGTCCGCCTGCCCGCCTGCCTCGCCGACGAGCCGGACCCCGTACTAGCGTTCAACCGCGCCATCATCGCCGCCACTCACGATCTCTGCGTCGCCTACAAGCCAAACACGGCGTTCTACGAAGCCAACGGCGCGGCGGGCTGGCAAACCCTCGCCGCCACCGCCGACCTGATTCCCGCCGATTGCTTCCGCATCGCCGATGCCAAGCGCGGCGATATCGGCAACACGAGCGCCCTCTACGCCCGCGCCTTCTTCGATACACTAACCTTCGACGCCGTAACCGTAGCGCCGTACATGGGCCGCGATTCAGTGTTGCCGTTCCTCGAAAATCGCCCCGGCAAGTGGGCCATTCTGCTGGCGCTCACCTCGAACGCGGGCGCCGATGATTTCCAGACCCTTGAGCTGACCCAAGATGCTCACTCTGAGCAGCCGGAAGCCCTTTTCGAGCGAGTGCTGACGCGCAGCCAATCGTGGCCGCACGCCGAGCAGCTGATGTATGTCGTGGGCGCCACCCGCGCCGAGGCACTCCAGCGGGTGCGGCGGTTGGTGCCGGATGCGTGGCTGCTTGTGCCGGGTGTGGGCGCGCAGGGCGGCTCGTTGGCGGAAGTGACGAAATTTGGTATTAATCAGCACGTTGGATTGCTCGTAAACTCTTCGAGAGAAATTATTTACGCTTCCAGCGGACCCGATTTCGCCGAAGCTGCCCGCGCCGCTGCTCTCCGCGTGCAGCAGCAAATGGCTGCTCTTTTGGATGAATGGGAGGCCCGTGGAGGAGGCCAGTAGATAAGTCCGCTGAAAAGTCAATAAAAAAACCCTGACCAAGCACTCGGCTCGGTCAGGGTTTTTTGTGAAAGGCTTAAAAAAAAGGCCGTCCGCCGCGTTAGCGGGCGAATTTGTACGAAAGGCCGATGCCCAAGACTTCCTTGAATTGCAGCCGGGGGCCGGCGCCGGTCTGCACCCGCACGCCGTTTTGCTTCTCGTAAAGCGGAATGTCGATGTCGTCGTCGTACACCATAGCGATGAAGAGGGTGGAAGTCAGGTATTTATTGACTTTCATCGCTAACAGCGCATCGAAGTTGACGTCGGTATTTCCGCGCTTCGAGGTTTCCTTGTTCGTGTAGTTATTGAACAAGGTCAGGCGGGTGAGGAGGTTGACGTTCTTGAAGATGTCCTTTTGAAACTTCGTCATCAGAATCGCCCCGAACTCCGAGCGCATATTCTCTCCGGCCGCCAGACGCGTGCCTGCTTCGTTATAAGTCGCCGCCGTTACGCCGAAAGCGCCTTGATCGGCGAGGCGCTGATCGGTGACGAACGTGAACTTGCCCGTGACGGGCGCGAAGAAGGCGGTGAAATAGTCGTTCGGACGGTAATCAAGCCCCGCCGCGAGCGTGAGGTAAGCAGGCGCCAAGCCCCGCGAAATCACGACCGAATCGTTCGGGAAATCATACCCCGGCGCAAACTGCGTCCGGAAGTTGAGCAGCCCGGCGTAGTAGAACTTGCCGAAGGCCACGCGGCCGTACTTGGCGTTCAGCTCGACCTTGTCTTCGTTTTTCCGCATCCGGTCGTCGCCCTGCTTCAACAGGCCGTAACCAGCATCGAAGTTGAGATCCAGCGACGTTTCGCGCTTGCGATAGCGCGCAAACAGGCTCACCACCGAGTTGACCGCCACCGAGCTTTGGCCACCGCCCGCCCAATTGCTCAGGCTGGTTTGGTTGAACTGAAGCAAACCGAAACCGCCGTAACGCCACGTCTTGACGGTATCGGCCGCAATGGCATCTTTGGGGCGTAGCAGGTCTTTCGGCGGCTCCGCGATTTGAGCGACGGCGGGAAGACCGGCAGCAAGTGCCAGCGCAAGAGAAAAAAGTTTACGCATTCGAAAAAAGTAGTGAAAGAACAAAAACCGACCTCGTCAGCAACGGCGTGAATTGCGCCTTACTATGCGACAAAACTACGCCCGTCGGATATGCTAGTTCATGATATTTTCGATGAACCCCGGTTTTTTCCCCACGAACGACGCTTTTGGGGTGCTGAACACTTTTGCAGCGCCCGGAATTAAGCGCTTACTCGAAGTCGTTTTTATCACCTCTGATGCCCCACTCCCCGCAATTGCCCGCTGCCCCGCCCACGTTGGCGCACCGCGCCGACCAGATTAAAGCGTGGGCCGCCGAGCTGGGCTTTATGCGTTGCGGCATCAGCCGGGCGGAATTTCTGGAGGAAGAAGCCCCGCGCCTCGAAAGCTGGCTCACGCGCAACCTGCACGGCCGAATGGGTTATATGGCGAATCATTTCGATAAGCGCCTCGATCCGCGCAAGCTCGTGCCGGGCGCAAAATCGGTGGTGAGCCTGCTGCTCAACTACTTCCCGCCGGAAGAAGCGCGGCAACGGCCCGATGCGCCGCAGGTCAGCAAGTACGCGTACGGCCGCGATTACCACTTCGTCATCAAAGACAAGCTCTTCGCGCTCCTCGACCGCATCCGCACCGGGATTGGCGCCGTGGATGGGCGCGCGTTCGTCGATTCAGCGCCGGTGATGGATAAGGCGTGGGCCAAAAAAGCCGGTTTGGGCTGGATGGGGCGCAATACGAACCTGATTACGCCACGCGCCGGGTCGTTCTATTTCATCGCCGAGCTGATTCTCGATTTAGAGATCGCGCCCGATTCCGGCGAGCTGCCCGATTACTGCGGCTCCTGCACGCGCTGCCTCGACGCGTGCCCGACGGATGCGCTGCACACGCCGTACGAAGTCGACGCGACGCGCTGCATCTCGTACCTCACCATTGAGCTGCGCGACCGCATGCCGCCCGAATTCACCGAGCAGCTCGCGGGGTGGGCGTTCGGGTGCGATGTCTGTCAGGACGTTTGTCCGTGGAACCGGTTCAGTCGGCCGCACTCCGAGGCGGCGTTTCTGCCGCACCCGATGCTGCCCGACCTGCCGCCTGCCGATTGGCAGGAAATCAGTCAGGAAGTCTTCACCGAGCTATTCCGCGACTCCGCCGTGCAGCGCGCGGGCGTGGAAAAGCTGCGCGACTCGGTGCGGAGTCTCGGATGGCGGGCGCCTGAAGAATAAGAAGATGTGGGGCTGACGCGGGACGTCCTTAGAGCCGGGCCGGGTTAAACCGGGGCAAAGTGGCGGTCGAGCAGGGCGCGGTACCGAACGGCGAACTGCTCATAACACCAATTGCGGAGCTGAAGCAGCTCGGTCGGTACGAGTGTGCGAATGGCTTTACGAAGCTCTTTTTCGAACAGGATTCTGCTAAAGCTTACCTTTTGCAGAATCAGCTTCACGTATTCCAACATGGCGAAGTGGGAGATGGAGAGGGTAGTACTAGCTGAACGCGGGCCAGCCGGGAGAGTTGTCGGCCGAAGCGGATTGTCTCGGCTGAGAGAGCGGCCGAAGATACGCGTTTCCGGATAGCCAAGTCAAGTGAGACAAGCGCCGATTCTTAATCTTCTTTTTATCTCTTCCTTTTCTCTTCTTATTCTCCAAACACGATTCTGAGGGCGCTGCCAGTCGTGGGCTGCACCAAGTAAGTGCCCGCCGGTAACGAACCCCTTTCCAGTGGCTGTAAGGGCTTTACCCACCGAAAGCGCCGGACCGTCCGGCCGGTGGCGGCGTCGATCAGAGCGGCGTCTTGGGGCTGAAAATCTTTTTCCGAAGGCGCTTGCAGCCACACGGCCGTCCGGGCGGGAACCGGCCACGCTGCGCTAGCCGAGGTGGAACCGGTGGCACCGTCGCTCAGGCCGAGGGGCGCGGTGGCGGGCAGTAACGGCCGCAAAAAATCGCGGACGGTGCGGAAAGTGGTGTCGGCGTAAGCCAAAGCGCGGGCGGAGCTGCCGTTGTAGGGCACGTGCACGGCGCCGCGCAGCGTCCGGAGGACGTTCGGGATGCCCAGCGCGGTGGCTTGCGGCGCAAGCACGCCCGAGCCGTACACGCGCAATGGCGGCAGGCCGGAACCGGCAGTGCCGCGCCCGTACGGCACGGTGGCATCGGCGGTGCCGTGGACGAGGCAGAGCGGCGCATCGTTGCCCGCGAGCCAGCTCACGCGGTTCAGTCCGCCGCAGAGCGCGACCACGGCTTGCACCTCGCTGCTGAACCCGGCGGGGCCGCTGGTGCCTTCGAGCGTGCCGAGGTTGAGGGGTGCGAGGAACGCGGGAATCTCCGAAGGGTCATCGAAAGCCTCTACGTTGAGGGCCGTAACCGCTCCTGCCGACGACCCCGCTGCGACGATAAAATCGGGCGCGATGCGGTACTGATTCGCCCCCGCCGCATCGGCCCGCAGGAACCGGATGGCGCCGCGCATATCCTGCATCGCCCGAAAACCGGCCCCGCCGAGCGCTACTGTATCATTCAACGGGAAAAACAGGAGCCGGTAATCGATAGAAGCCACGCAGTAGCCCAGCCGCGCAAACCGCTGCGCGAAGCTCACGGCATAAGCATCGGTGCGGGTGCCGGTGACGAAGCCGCCCTCGTGCGCAAACACGATGAGCGGGCGCCGCCGGACGGTATCGCCGGTCGGCTCGTAGAAGTCGAGGCGCAAGGTTTGGTTCTGACCGAGGACGTTGACCGCCTGCCCAAACGTGGCCGTGCTCACCGTCACCTGCGAGAAAACCGGCTGGTAATAACGCCCGCCGGTGGTGTCGAAAACGGTCGGCGCTTGGGCGTGAGCGGGCAGGGCGAAGGCCGTCGCGGCGCACATCAGCAGAGGTAAAAAACGCTTCATCATCGTCATTATCAACGGAGAGGAGAGAGGGGGAGAGGTAAGGCGGGTCGAAGGTATTCGGAAAAACCAAGCTACACTGAAAACAAGTTCGCCCCGGCACGAGAGTACCGGGGCGAGCTTGTTGAGAATGAAGTTAGCCGGAAGCCGGATTCTTTACTCCGATTTCAGCTTGATGGCGGAACCGTCGGGGGCGGTGAGCGTCAGGCGGTCGTCGGTGAGGGTGGTGACGCTGAAGGCGCGGTCGGTGCCCATGTTCTCATCAGTGAGGATGAGTTTCTTGCCGGGCTGGTCGAAGCGGTATTTGCCGGTCATCGTCTCCATTTCGGTCGCCATGTTATAGGTGCCGTTGGCGAAGAACGTGAAGGTCTGGTCGCCTTCGAGCTGCTGGTCTACTTTGTCTTTGTTGGCGTCGGTCTCTTTGTCGAGCATCCATTTTTTCGACGTGGTGCCGTACAATGACGATGCTTCCCCAACTGAGCCTTCCTTGTTACAGGCGCTCAGGAAACAAATGAACGCCACCATCGTGGCAAGGAGTAGGGAAGACGAGGAACGAAGAATCTTCTGCATCGGGTAAAAATGTACAGGGGTGGGGGGGTATGAAACGAATTCGGCCCCAATCTACGGCTTCTCCGGCAGCCGGGTTGAAGGCGAGCGAACAATTGCCAGAGTCGCCGACCTGCTGAAGCCGCCGTCCGACAACCCACATAAGCGTCTGGGCGTACTTTCGGCCGCCCGCTCACCGGGCGATTTTTCCTTTCTCCTGCTCCGTTTTTTCAGAGATTTCCGATGAAGACCCTATATCTGATGCGCCACGCCAAATCGAGCTGGGACCTCGGCAACGTCAGCGACCGCGACCGGCCGCTCAACGACCGGGGCCGCCGCGATGCGCCGTTTATGGCGCAGCAGCTGCTGGCGCGCGAAATCAGTCAGCCCGATCTGATCATCTCGTCGCCGGCGGTGCGGGCGCTCAGCACGGCCACGCTCGTGGCGCGGGAGCTGGAGTATGATCCGTCGAAGATTTTGGTCGAAGACGACCTTTATAACACCGAGCGCGAAGAGTATTTGGCCGTCATCAGCCGCATCAAGCCTTCGATGGAAGAAGTGCTGCTCGTGGCGCACAACAACACGATTACCGACGTCGCGAACTTCCTTTCGCCGCAGTTCGTGCCGGAGCTGCCGACGGCGGGCATCGTCTGCCTGCATTTCGATACGCTCTCGTGGAAGAATCTGGAGCGCGATTCCGCCGAGTTCGGCTTTTTCGATTTTCCGAAGAACTACGATCTGTAAGACAGGAAGATAACTCAGGAGTCGCCCGCGCCAAGTCGGTCGACCGAAGCCCGAAGCGAAGCTGATTTCAGCCGCTTTGCCCAGCTTTCCGTATCAGGCGCGTTCCTCATCCTGAGTCGTTTTACTTCCTTCCGTCGATGTCCGCGTCTGCCTCTGATTTTCCTCTTCATAACCGCGAGCTGAGCTGGTTGTCCTTCAATCAGCGCGTGTTGCAGGAAGCGCAAAACCCGGCCGTGCCGGTTCTGGAGCGCCTCAAGTTCATCGCCATCTTCTCGTCGAACCTCGACGAATATTTCAAGGTGCGCGTGGCGACGATGCGGCGGCTCGTGAAGCTCAAGAAGAAAACCCGCGCCAAGCTCGCCCACGACCCCGCCGAAGAGCTGCGGATGGTCTTGGAAGAAGTGACGCGCTTGCAGCACGAGTTCGGCGACACGTTCCGCGAGCAAATCCTGCCCGCGCTCGCGCAGCAGCACATTCATCTGCTCACCGACGACGACGATTTCACGCCTGAACAGCGCACGTGGGTCAACCGCTACGCACAGGAGCACGTCCGGCCGCTGCTCGCCGGAGCCGTTGCGCTCGATCAATTGCCCGGCCCGCTCTTCCTCAAGGACACGGCGGTGTACATGATTTTCCGCCTCACTCGCCCCCGCCGCCCCGACCTGCCCCACGAGCGCGTGGTGGTGGCCGAGCTGCCGACGAAAGCGCACGGCGGCCGGTTCGTGAAGCTCCCGACCGAAGGCGCCGAGCACGTCGTGGCGTTTTTGGATGATGTGATTCGCGTCGGCGCCCCCGACCTGTTCCCCGATTACGAGCGTGTGCAGGCGTGGGCCATCAAGCTCTCACGCGATGCCGAATTGGATATTGAAGAAGAAGTGTCGGGCGATTTGCTCGCCAAAATCCGGAAAGGCCTCAAAAAGCGCGAAACCGGCTTCCCCGCGCGTCTGCTCTACGACCCCGCCATCCAGCCTGCCGTGTTGATGCAGGTGGCCGAGCGCGCCGGAATCCGCGCCGATGAGTTGGTAGAAGGCGGGCGTTACCACAACTTCCGCGACTTTTTCGGCTTCCCCGACCTCGGTCGCGCCGACCTCAAGTATCCCTCTGAACCAGCCCTCGCGCACCCCGGTCTGGCCCGCCGCCGCAAGCTGTTCAAAGCCATCGCGGAGCGCGATTACATGCTCCACTTCCCGTATCAGAGTTACGATTATGTGCTGAAGCTCTTCCGCGAAGCCGCCCTCGACCCCGCCGTCACCGCCATTGCCATAACGCTGTACCGCGTGGCGGCGAAGTCGGAAATCGCGAAGGCGCTGGTGCGGGCCGCCAAAGCCGGGAAGCAAGTGACGGTAGTAGTGGAGTTGAAAGCGCGTTTCGACGAGGAATCGAATATTTATTGGGCGAAAAAGCTCGAAAAAGCCGGGGCGAACGTCATTTACGGCTTCCCGGACCTGAAAGTCCACACCAAGCTCGCGCTCTTCACGCGCACCGAGGGCGAGGTGATGCGCCAATACGCGTTCCTGAGCACCGGCAATTTCAACGAGCAAACCAGCCGCATCTACGCCGATTACGCCCTGCTGACGGCTGATGCGCGCCTGACCCGCGAGGTCGGGCAAATCTTCGCCTTCCTCACCGACCGGCAGCGCGAGGGCAAGACGTTCGAGCACCTGATGGTCGCGCCGTTCAACCTGCGCGAACGCCTAACCGAGCTAGTGAAAGCCGAGATTGCCAACGCGAAAGCCGGTAAGCCTGCGTATATCCTTCTGAAATTGAACGCCCTGCAAGACGAGGCGATGATTCAGCTCCTGTACCGCGCCGCGAAGGCGGGCGTACAGGTCGATTTGAACGTGCGCGGCATTTCGTGCCTCGTCCCCGACGTGTCGAAGCATATCCAAAGCCGCGCTATCGTCGACAGATACCTCGAACACGGGCGGGTGTACATTTTCGCCAACGGCGGCGGGCCCGATAATGAGCTGCTCTACATCGCATCCGCCGACTGGATGAACCGCAACCTCTCGCGGCGGGTCGAGGTGGCGTTCCCGATTTACGACCCCACGCTCCGCGCCGAAATCCGCGAAATGGTCGATATTCAGCAGCAGGATACCGAGAAAGCGCGTGATTTTTATAATCAGCCGCTTTCCGGCCCCAGCGGGAGCAAGCGCGTGCGGGCGCAAGGCGCCACCTACGAGCGGCTGCGGTTGGGCGAAACTGCTACAGTCGGTTCGGCCGCTTAGTCTGTAGATATGGCGGAAATCAGGTCAAATTAGATAAATCGTTAATTTGAGCGAAAACAGTGCGTAACCAGCTTCGCGGTAGCCTAACTTAGAGGACTATGCGAACGCTCTCTCTGTTTCTCGCTTGCTGGGTGGTCGGGTTGCTGACCGCCGCCGTACCGCCGCCTCGGGCCACGGTTTACATCTTTTTGGCGCCCACGTGCCCCATCAGCCAAGCCGTCACGCTGGAGCTGCGCACGCTCCACGAGCGTTACGCGCGGGCCGGAGTGGCATTCGTGGGCGTGTTTCCGGATTCGGCCGTCACCGCCGCCGAACGGACGCAGTTTGCCCGCGATTACCGGATCCCTTTCACGCTCCGCGCCGACGACCAGCACGTGCTGACCCGCCGTTTTGGCGCCACCATCACGCCGGAAGTGGTCGTTGTGACTCCGGCGGGGCAGAAAGTGTATCAAGGACGTCTGAACGACGAGTACCTCGCCCTCGGTCAGCGGCGCACGTTGGTGCAGCATCATGAGCTGGCCGATGCGCTGGCGTCGGTGGTGGCGGGGCGGGCGGTGGCGGTGGCGCAGGTGCCCGCCGTGGGGTGCTTAATCGAGCATCCTTGAAGAAACCCTGACCGCAGCCGTATCTTAGAGGCAGGGAGTGCTACTTGCTCACGCTCTTCGACTTATCTATGCGGTTATCCATACGTCGCTGGTTCCTTTCTGGTCTGCTGGGTTTGGCGGCGCCGCTCGCGGCTTCCGCCCAAACGGGTCAGGTAACGTTCGCCGAGCACATCGCGCCGCTCGTGTACAACCACTGCTCGCCGTGCCACCACGCGGGCGATGTGGCGCCGTTTCCGCTGATGAGTTATACGGATGTCGTGCAGCACGCGCACACTGTCGGCATCGCCACCAGCACCGGATTTATGCCGCCGTGGAAAGCCGACCCTTCGTACAGTCATTTCCTCGACGAGAACGTGCTGACGGCGGCCGAGAAGCAGCAAATCACCGACTGGATTGCCGACGGTACGCCGCGCGGCAACGTGGCGCAGGAGCCGCCCGCGCCCACTTTCCCCGCTGGCTCGACGCTCGGCACCCCGGATATGGTGGTGTCGATGGCTGAATCGTTTACGCATCAGGGCAACGGGCAGGATATGTACCGGGTGTTCGTCATCCCCGTGACGCTGCCCGCCGACCGCGACGTGTCGGCCATCGAGTTTCGGCCCGGTAACCGCGCCATCACGCACCACGCCATCATCGCACTCGATACCACCGGCCGCGCCCGGCAGCTCGACGCCGCGCAGCCCGGCTACGGCTACACGCAGTTCGGCGGCTTCGGCTTCACGCCTACCGCCGACAATTGGGCCGGTTGGGTGCCTGGCGCCCGCGCTCGCGCTTTCCCGCCGGGAATGAGCAAAAAGCTGTTTCGCCGCGCCGATTTGGTCGTGCAGGTGCATTACGGCCCTACGAGCCGGACTCAATCCGATTCATCGTCCATCAACATCTTCTTCGCGCCCACGCCCGGCCCGCAATCGCCGCCATCGCGTCAGGTCCAGACGTTGCCCATCTCCACGTTTGCCCTCACCAACGGCCCGTTCGTGATTCCGGCGAATCAGGTGAAAACCTTCCATTCGCGCTTTACGATGCCCATCGCCGGGTCGCTGCTGAGCACGCTGCCGCACGCGCATCTGCTCGGGCAAACTTGGAAGGCGTGGGCCGTCACGCCCGCCCGCGATACCATTCCGCTGATTCATATCCCGGCGTGGGACTTCAACTGGCAGGGTACTTACCGCTTCCCGCGCCTGATTCCGCTGCCCGCCGGGTCGCGCGTCTTCGTCGATGCCACCTACGACAACACCGCCAACAACCCGCGCAACCCGTTCTCGCCGCCTCAGCAAGTGACGTGGGGCGACCAGACGACCGCCGAGATGTTCGTCATTTACTTCGACATAGTGCCCTATCTCCCCGGCGACGAAAACCTCGTCCTCGGCGGCCTCGCCGAAGTGGCGGCTGGTCCGCAGATGCCTACTCGCCTCTACCCGCCCGCCCCGAACCCCACCGACGGTAGCCCCCTCACGGTCGGCTTCACGCTGCGGTCGGCGGGCGCGGCCACCGTCACGCTCCTCGATGGACTTGGGCGGCCCGTGCGCCGCCTGACGCGGAACGGGCAGCTTTTCCCCGCCGGTGGCTCCGAACTGAGCGTCCCCACAACGGGGTTAGCGGCTGGCCTCTACCTACTCGCCCTCGACCCACCGAACGGCGCCCGGCGGCAGGTGCAGCGTGTAGTGGTGCAGTAAGGGATTTCGCAGTCGGGCTGCCTGGTGACTCACTTCGGCGTCCTGCAGCGCCCATATTAACCTGCCATTACGGCGCTTTCAGCCGCCAACTTTCGGCGCGGTTCTAGGTTTGCGGACGCGGCACTTCCGCCCGGAGCAACATTCCGGCGGCGAATCCGTCTGTCGGCTCCATGAGAATTGGTATCGTTTGTTACCCCACCTTCGGCGGTTCCGGGGTGGTGGCTACGGAGTTAGGGAAAGCCTTGGCCCAGCGCGGGCATCAGGTGCATTTCATCACGTACTCGCAGCCCGCACGCCTCAACTTCTTCACCGAGAACCTCTTCTACCACGAGGTGTACGTGCCGACGTACCCGCTCTTTCAGTATCCGCCCTACGAGCTGGCGCTGGCGAGCAAGATGGTCGATATCGTGCGCCACCATCAGCTCGATGTACTGCACGTCCATTATGCCATTCCACACGCGTCGGCGGCGTTTATGGCGAAGCAGATTCTGCGCGCCGAGGGCATTCAGATTCCCGTCGTCACCACGTTGCACGGCACCGACATCACGCTCGTCGGGAAAGATGCGTCGTATGAGCCGGTCGTGACGTTCTCCATCAACCAATCCGACGGCGTAACCGCCGTTTCGGCCGATTTGCGCGAGGAAACGTACCGGTTTTTCAAGATCGAGCGCGAAATCGAAGTCATTCCCAACTTCATCAACCTCGACCGTTTCCAGCGGCAGAACAAAGACCATTTCCGCGCCGCCATCTCGCCGAATGGCGAGAAGCTGCTCGTGCACGCGTCCAATTTCCGGTCGGTGAAGCGGGTGCAGGACGTGGTGCAGATTTTCGCCCGCGTTCGCGAGAAGATGCCCGCCCGCCTCCTCCTCGTCGGCGACGGCCCTGACCGGCCGCAGATGGAACGCCTCGCCCGCGACCTCGGCGTCGCCGACGATGTCCGGTTCCTCGGCAAGCTCGATGCCGTAGAAGAAGTTTTATCCGTGAGCGACCTGTTCCTGATGCCTTCCGAGAAGGAAAGCTTCGGCCTCGCCGCCCTCGAAGCGATGGCATGCGAAGTGCCCGTGGTGAGCACCAACGCCGGCGGCATCCCCGAGCTGAACATCGACGGCGAGACCGGCATCACCGCCGCCGTGGGCGATGTAGAAGCCATGGCCGCCGGCGCCCTCCACATCCTCGACGACGCCAACCTGCCGCGCTTCCGAGCCGCCGCCCTCGCCCGCGCCCACGAGTTCTCGCTGGAGCGCATCGTGCCGCTCTACGAAGCCTGCTACCAGCGCGCCGCCGAGTATCTGGCGAGCAAGCCGTGTGGGTAACCGTTCGTTTGGTTAGGTAAATAATTCAAGCTGCGATTTGTCGGGGCAACAGGGCGTCCGCGTCAGGGGACACCGACCGGTAATCGCGTCCTAGAGCGGTGTCCAAGTCGCTGTACCTTCTGTATTCCCCTCTCCTTTGGAGAGGGGCCGGGGGTGAGGATGCGCGGCACTGGCACGTACACGAATTTGAGAACCGCGCTAATCTGCCGCAAATCGGTGTCCCCTGACGGGGACGCCCCATTTTCCCCACGATTACCCATAACTTGGGTCAAATAACTCGGCACTTCGGAGCGCTTTCGGCATCTTAACTTGCTGCCCGCACATGGCGTGTAGTGAAAGAGTAAATTTTTTTACGCACCTAAGTAGTTGGTAATAAGAAACATTTGAAAATAGGGGGGGGGCAAATTTTGGCTTTCCGATTTGGTTCGTATGCCTAGCGTAGTTTTATATTCGCCTCACCACTTCTGCTCCTGCCTCCTTCGTCACCAGTCGGATTCTTGCCGTGAAACAAACTCCTTATGAAACACCGTTTTCTCCCCATCCTGCTCTTGTTGGGCTGGCTGTTGGCCGCCCCTACTGCTCCCGCTAATGCGCAGGTGCTCTCTTGGCGCCTCTACGGCACCAGTAACCCGCTGACGAACCCCCTTGCGGCAATCCAGCTTATCAAGCCGCGGGCGGGCAATGGGTACTTGCTGGGAGGTGGTTACAGCGGCTGTTACTTACTGCGTATCAATGCGCAAGGTAACCGCAGGTGGGTAAGAAATTATCAATTTAATCGGGGTTCTAATGGCGCATATCTCTCCGCTGATATGACGGGGATGGCCGAGCATCGCTCGGGTAATGTGCTGCTGACGGCTACGGCGCGAACAACTCAACCGCCTTGGCAGAATGAGAGTGCAGTTAAGGCGCTGGTGAGCGGTGTAGACGGACATATTATCTGGGCCGACTCGCTCTTTACGCCGTTTCAGGAAGCTGCTTTCAGCCCGTGCGCAACAGCCGACGGCAATTTTGTGCTGCTCGGGCAGTATTTTGGCAATTACTATTTAGAGAAGATCGATACCACTGGCCAGCAGATATGGGCTGCACCGGTGGCCGATTCGGCTGAGCAGCCTATTCAGGTGCTGCCCGTGCGGCGGGGGTATGCCGTATTTTCCAATGTGCCCGGTGGCAATAGTCTGCGGTTTTATTCGGAAACGGGTCAGCTTACTGCACGCGTGTTTGCGAATTGGGGCGTGATGTATACGGGCAGACCCGGCTTAGTGGATGCAAGCGGTAATTTGTTAATATCGACAAATGGCGAATTGACTAAGCTGGATTCGGCGGGCAACTTGCTTTGGAGACAACTTTATCGGTCTTCCATTACAAACGAATTGTTCGGCATCAGTACGCTCACGCAACTGCCTGATGGACATTATGCCGCACTAGGGGAGCGTTATTTTATGGGCCAGTCGGATATGGTGGTGCTCAAAATCGCGCCCAACGGGCAGGCGGTGCGCGATACAATCCTCTACCGGGGAGGCGGGCCGGATGGCCCTCGCGCTATTTTAGTCGATTCGGCTAGTAACTACATCATCTACGCTGATGCTCCCTCCAACACACTGCCGCCTAGTTCACCGGGCTCTCTGATGCTCATCACGATGCGTGGTTGGCGGCAGGTGCTGGGTACAAGTAACGAATCAGAGTTTGTGGCGGAGGCGGTGGGGGAAGTATTCCCCAACCCAGCTACCACCGCCTTTACATTGCGGCTGCCCACTCCACCCCGTGGTCACTACGCCCTGCGCGATGCGCTCGGGCGGGTGGTGCGGCAAGGGACTTTTTCTTCTCAGACCTCTCCTCCGGCGGACGCGTCGGTGTCGGTAGCCGGCTTGCCTGCTGGCTTGTATTGGCTGACGTACGTGCCCACCTCATCCGGCCAGGCCAGCCGGAGTTGGCGCGTGCTAAAGGCCGAGTAAAGCGGTCGGCGCCACAGGGGCGCCGGTCGGAAGGCAATCACGTTTATTCGTAAACACTATGAAGCGGTTTTCACTGCTCAGCGGAGTCCGTGCGTCCTTACGTGCCGTCGGATGCTTGTTGGCGGGCGGGTTGATGTTGTTCGGCGCGAGGCAAGCCTACGCCCAAGAACCAGTTGTACCCACCGGGCCCGACATTTTTTCACAGCCCGGCTCGTCCAACTGGGGCTTGCCGTGCTTCCCTCCTAATAACTCATCCGGTTCCGGACGCCACGTCAGTATCGTGCCGTCGGCCACCAACCGGTCGTATTACGGCCACGCCTTTACCCCTTCCGATAGTTTGCGAGTGCTGGTTGTCTATGCGGGGCTGTCAGAAGATAATCAACAAGGGAATACCCAAATACAAGGTAACAACAGCGATGCTACAAATGCTTGGCCTCAGACTGACTTGGTAAATACTGTGTATGGTGAGGCATTACCGCGTGACGCCTACGGTAACCAGAAATACTACACGGATTACAACTCGTTTTCGGCTAGCGCAACCGATCAGAGTATCTCCAACTACTACTACCAAATGTCGCGGACGCATCCCGGTGGGAAACCCCTGAAAATGGTCGTCTCGCACCTGCCGCGCCGCATCAACGTGCCGATTAACCCCGATTCGGGGGTGAATTGGACGACGAGCTATAGTCCTACCACCACGCTCGATACCCTTGTGCGTGGAACGGTGAACTGGGATTTCGCTAACTTTCAAGTGATGCGTCAGTTGGCGCGTGATTACGATGGCAGCCCTTATAGCTTCGACTGGGCTACCGTAGACCGGCGGCACAACAACCCCAACTACGCCAACGATTACAGCGGCCGTGACCCCGACCAGAAAATCGACTTTATTATTGTAATATGGCGGCTGACCGGCTCTGTGCACAATTTGTTAGTGCCGCAATTTATGGATCAGCAAACCGGGCAGTTGGTGGGCCCCTTGGTCCGAAAACCCGTGCAGCAAGACGGTGCAGGTGGGTGGGCCGTTGAGCAGTTCGACGGCCCGAACCTGACCAAAACCGGGGCTGGTGGCCAACAAACTTCTTATGGCTTAGGTCCGGGGTTTATCCAGATTTTCGGGCTGCAAGGGCTGGAGCAACGGTTGTTTACCCACGAGGTGGCGCACGTGCTCTATGATTCGCCGCATTATTTCGGCGCTAACGGTATTCACGGGCAGCACTTTCACCTTAGCAACGGGTGGGGCATGATGGGTAGCGAGGTTGCGCACACCGCCAACGCTTGGGAGCGGTGGTATTTGGGTTGGATCAACCTGACCGCTAGCAGCGTACCGTCCGACATCGCCGACGCCAGCAGCCTGCAAAACGGCGGGGTGTACACCCTGCGCGATTTCAGCACTACCGGCGATGTGTTGCGTATCCGCCTTCCCTACGCCGATAGCGTGAAGCACCCGCTCCAAGGTGGCAACATGACGCCGCAATATTTGTGGCTCGAAAATCACCAGGGAGGCAGCGTGTTCGACGAGCCTCGAATGCTCACGGATGGCAATGGACAAGCTTTTCCGCCAGCGGCGCGCGGGCTGTTCGCGTTTATCGACGATATGGATGCTACGCCTACCGAACCATTTACCAGTTTCTGGGCTAGCCCTCAACGAGCCAATGCTTTCAAGGTGCTGGCTAATCAGGTAGCTATGCGCGATTCGGCTAATCGGGTCATCGGCTGGTACGGCGGCCATAACGATTACACCCCGCAACGACCACCCAGCCGGTTCCGGACTTCGAACAACCCTTCGCCCGATTCCACTTATGGCTATTTATGGCGCAACCACGTGTATGATCTACGGAATCCGGTCACGAACCCGCTCAGTGGGCAGAGCGAGGTCAACTGGTTCCGAATGGATAAGTACGATTGGCTAAATAATGATGGTCAATCTTCCCCAATTTCCTCCAACTCAATCAACTACTCCGATTGTATTAATGGCGGATGCGGCGATGAGACGGCCCTTTTCGGGGTTCTCAACGAAACGCGCATGGGTGGTTTGCAAGGCCCCGATATTGGTTTCAACACCGTAGGCGATAAATTGGGAATGATGACCAACCCCGCCATTACGCCGCACCAGAAATACTCGGCCTCCACGCAGAGGTTGTCCGACATCTGGTTTCACGGCCTGTCGGTCGAGCTAATCGGTAAAAACCCTACAACCGGAGCTATTACCGTACGGGTGCGCTTCGACGACACCGACGTTCAGCCAACGCAGAACGACCTGACCCGCTGGTGCGGGCAATTGGTGCTGCCAGACCTGCCGGGTGTGGTGAATGATATTCACATCCCCAAAAAGCTTATTGTCAGAATTGACCAATCGGGTACGCCTGCCCGGCAGCAGCAACACTTTATTACGGGTACGTTTGCCCCACCTACCACAATGCGCTGTTTGGCAGGAGCACATATTCAGGTAGATTCCTCCAGCACGCTGATCGTGCGAAATCATTCGACGCTCACACTGGACCGTACGGCGGGTATCACCATAGAAGGTGAGTCTTACTTACGAATAGAGTCGGGGTCTACTCTGATTATTGAGGATGAAGCATACGTAGTGGCGAAAGCCGGTGCGCGGGTGGAAGTAGCCGACGATGCGCGGATTATTATCCGCAACACGATGTCCGGCAAAGGCCTGCAAGTCCTCAATGGCGCGCAACTAATTGTGAGCGGCAACGGACGGGTGATAGTGGAAGATGGCGCACGGCTTGAGCTGCTAAGTGCGCCCGCTACGGGCCAGCGTTCGCGGCTGGCTCTGCTGGATGATGCGTCCGAAATCTTGAACCACGGTCGGCTGATCACAGCGCCTAACGTGCCATTCACTTTCGCTGGGCGCGGCCTTATTACCTTCTCAGGTAGCGGCGCGGTGCTTTCGCTCGGGGTGGGCAGCGAGTGGGTGCAGACCGGCCCCGGACGGCCCAACCCCATGTACCAATTCCTCGAAGGTGCTCAGATCAGTACCAAAACTCCGCATTTGGCTCTTACAGGCGGGAAACTATTTTATGACCAAGAAAGCCGCTTGACGGTGGAGCTGACCAATGGTGGATCAGCCACATTCGAACGGATAGAGTTTGCCAGCAATCCGGTTGCACCCGGGGCGGAGGCACTGATTTGCCAAAATGCCGCGCAGCTCACGGTCAACGCTTGCTTGGTGCACGACTTCTATTATAATGGACTGGTAGCCGTTAAAACCGATCAGGTTTTTCTGACTGCCAGCTATGTGAGCCAAATAACGAAAGGCGCAGGGCTGACCCTCGACGGCTGTACGGTGGCGGTGCTCGACCGCGGTGAGGTGCGCGATTGCGAGACCGGCGTCTCGCTGTCTGGCGGCAAGTTGTGGCTGCGCAATGGGCACCACATTCACGGCAGCCAGCAGGCGGGCATCTTTGCCAAAGGTTTGGATGGTGTGCCAGCCCGTATCGTGGCCGGTGATGTAGGCTGTGCCTGGATTACCGACAATGAAGGCGGTGCTATCGTCGGCGAAGACACTTGGCTCGACCTTGATGCCGTGATTCATCAAACCAACACGGGTAGTACCCTGCCACAGATGAACCGCTTCGACGGCAACAATGCCACGCAGTCGAATATCTTCGACATCTGCTACTCCGATGCGTCGTTGGTACCACCCACTGGGCTCTACCAATCGGCTGAAGGTAATTACTGGGGCAGCTGCACGGGTGGCCTTCAACCTATAGACGGGCAGGACTACCGGATGGTCTATTGCGGTACCAGAGCATCGGCCTACGGATTGACGACGAATAGTTTCGTGTCCTGCTTACCTACCGGCTGCGCTTCCTGCGATAAGCCGGGCGACGGTGAAGAGCCCGGCGGTAACGGTAGTGGGCGCCCCGCCACACTAGCCGCCGACCTAGCCCCGAACCCCGCCGCCGATCAAACCGTGCTACTCCTCAACCAAGCGGGCGCGTACTGCTATCGGGTGGTGGATGCGCGGGGCGGCACGCAAGCTACCGGCACCTTTACCGGCGCTCAAGCCACTATCCGCACAAGCGGCTGGCCAGCGGGGGCTTACCGCGTGGTGGTGTGGTCGGCAGAAAGTAAGGGCAAAGGCGGCACTACCAGCCGCACATTAGCGGTGGGGCTGTAAACGAAGCTCCTGCTCCTTAACCCGCCGCCTCTCTGGAAGCTCTGCTTCCGGAGGGGCGGTTTTTTTGCGTAGAACTGCTGATTTTGACCCGCCGAACCCCTTTCGCGTCGTTACCGGCAAAGTAGCGTTACTTACCGAACTGCGCCGCCGTACCTTTGCCGCCCGGCTTTGCATCGCCGGTCTGTTTCCGCCTTTATGGGCTTCTTCAACTTCCTGACTTCCGATATCGCGATTGACCTGGGAACGGCCAATACGCTCATCATCCACAACGATAAGATCGTGGTGGACGAACCCAGCATTATCGCCAAAGACCGCCGAACCGGGAAGGTTTTGGCCGTTGGTCGACAGGCGCAGCAGATGCACGAGAAGACCCACGATAACATCCGGACCATTCGGCCCCTGAAAGACGGCGTAATCGCTGACTTTACGGCCGCTGAAGAGATGATTCGGGGGATGATTAAGATGATCGACCTGTCGTCGCGCTTCTTCACGCCGTCGCATCGGATGGTCATTTGTATTCCGAGCGGGATTACCGAAGTCGAGAAACGCGCCGTGCGCGACTCCGCCGAGCACGCCGGGGCGAAAGAAGTCTGGATGATTCAGGAGCCGATGGCCGCCGCTATCGGCATCGGCGTGGATGTGGAGCAGCCGGTGGGGACGATGATCGTCGATATCGGCGGGGGCACGACGGAGATTGCTGTTATCGCGCTCTCCGGCATCGTGTGCGACCAATCGATTAAAACTGCGGGCGACGTCTTCACCCAAGACATCCTCGATTACATGCGACGTCAGCACAACCTGCTCATCGGCGAGCGGTCGGCGGAGAAGATTAAGATTGAAGTCGGCGCGGCGCTCACCGAGCTGGAGCACCCGCCCGTCGATTACGAAGTCCGGGGACGCGACTTGATGACCGGGATTCCGAAAATCATCCGCGTACACTACGCCGAAATCGCGGAAGCTCTTGATTCGTCAGTCGCGAAGATTGAGGAAGCCGTGCTGAAAGCTCTCGAAGTATCGCCGCCGGAGCTTTCGGCCGATATCTACGACAACGGCATCCACGTGACCGGCGGCGGCGCCCTCCTGCGCGGCCTCGACAAGCGGCTCGCCCGCAAAACCAAGCTCCCGATTCACATCGCCGAAGACCCGTTGCGCGCCGTGGTGCGCGGCACCGGTGCGGCGCTGAAGAACATCGTCGGGTTCCGGAACGTCCTGCTCACTTAGCGAAATTAATAATTAATAATTAACAATTAGTAATTAGCTGAGCCGGTCGGCGCGTCTTGCGGTCGAATGACTCTTCTCCTAATTCTTAGTTATTAATTACTAATTATTAATTAACCGCTGGTTTTGCGTAATCTTCTTCAGTTCTTCCTTCGCTACCGGTCGTTGCTGCTCTTTTTGGGGCTGGAAGTTTTGGCGGGCTACCTCATCGTGCGGAACAGTACGTACCACCGGGCGGCCTTCACCAACTCGGCCAATGTGTATGTGGGGCGGCTGCTGGTCTTGCAGCACGAAGCGGTGGAATATCTGACCCTGAAAGAGCAAAATGCCACCCTCCGCCGCGAGAACGCGATACTGCGCGGGCAGCTCTACGCCCACGAGCGGTTCGCCGACTCGGCCCGCAGCCCGGCGACCGTAATGGCGCGCGCCGACCTCGATTCGGCGTTGCGGCCCGGCTTGGCGCCCCGCCGCGACTCGCTCCACCCGCCCTTTGCCGGGCGGCTGCCGTACCGCCTGATTCCGGCGCGGGTCATTAATAACTCCATTGCCCGGCCTGATAATTACCTGACCCTCGATGTGGGCGCCGCGCAGGGCGTGCGGCCGGGAATGGGCGTCGTGGGGCCGACGGGTGTCGTGGGACGCGTGAAAGTGGTCAGCGACCAGTTCGCGACTGTCGTGAGCGTGCTGCACTCGAAAACATCCATCGGCGCGCGGATTCGGCGGGATGGGACGATTGGCTCCCTGCGGTGGGACGGCGGCGATGCGCGGTTCGCGTCGCTCGAATTCGTGCCGCGCCACGTGCGCGTGATTCACGGCGATACGATTGTGACGAGCGGGTACAACGCGGTTTTCCCGCCGGGACTGGTGATTGGCCACGTATCAGCGCTGAAGCAAGACCCGGAGAAAGGCTTTCGGACGATTCGGGTGCGCCTCGCCACCGATTTCGCCCGCCTGCTGACGGCTTACGTCGTGGAAAGCTTGGATAAACCCCTGCGCGACTCGCTCGAATCGAAGAGCAAATACGGCGAGGGCGCTGGGGGAATGGACGCCGAAGCAAAGGAAGCCACCCGATGAATCTGACCCTCAGCGATTGGCTTACGCAAGGGGCGCGCTTTGCGCTGCTCGTGCTGGCGCAGGTGCTGCTGGTGCGGCGGCTGGTGCTGTTCGATACCGGCTTCTGCTTCGTGTACGTGGGGTTTTTGCTGTTCCTGCCGATACAGCTGTCGCGCCCGTGGGTGCTGCTGCTGGGGTTCCTGACGGGCTTCACCCTCGATTTATTCTACGATACCGGCGGGTTGCACGCGGCGGCGTGCGTGTTGGTGGCGTTTCTGCGGGGCGCGCAGCTCCGGCTGATTCGGCCGCGCGATGGATATGATGCGCAGGATACCGTGAGCGGGCATCAGATGGGCTGGACGTGGTGGGCGCTCGCGGTGGTGCCGCTCGTGCTGGTGCACCATACGGCGCTGTTTTGGCTCGAATGGGGGAAGGTTTCCATCGGCTGGTTTACGCTGGGGAAGATTCTGGTCAGTACCGTGTTCACGAGTCTGACACTATTAATCGTGCAGCTGCTGTTCTGGGCCCCGAAAGGCCAGTAGCTTTGGTGCAGACAATTCAGCGTGCAATACTTAGAATCGCGTAAATACACGATACAGGCCGTTTTTCTGGTCGTGGCGGCCGTTTTTGCCGTGCGGCTGTTCTGGCTGCAAGTCGTGGATGACCATTACAAGCTCGCCGCCGATAACAACGCCATCCGCGAGACGACGCAATACCCGTTTCGGGGGCTGATTTACGACCGCGACGGCCGTCTGCTCGTGCAGAACACCCCCGTTTACGACCTGATGGTGATTCCGCGCGAGGTCAAGGAGCTGGATTCGGCGCGGTTCTGCACGCTGTTTCGGATGCCGCAGGAGAAGCTTCGCGAAGCAATGAAAGCGGCGAGAAAATACTCCCGCGTGCGGCCGAGCGTGCTGGTGCCGAAGCTGAGCGTGCAAGATTTTGCCGCCGTGCAGGACGAGCTGATGGACTTCCCCGGCTTCTACATCAACGCCCGAACTGAGCGCGGCTACCCGCACACGAGTCTCGGGCACGCGCTGGGCTACATCGGCGAAATCAGTCCGCAGAAGCTCGAAGATTCGGCCTACGCCCACTACCGCTCCGGTGATTATATCGGCCTCACGGGGCTGGAATCGAAGTATGAGCCGTACCTGATGGGGCGGCGCGGTGTGAAATTCTCGATGGTGGATGTGCGCGGGATTGAGAAGGGGCCGTTCAAGAACGGCACCCTCGATACGGCTGCGGTGGCCGGACAGGATTTGCAGACGACCATCGACCTAGAGCTTCAGCGGTACGGCGAGGAGCTGATGGCGGGCAAAGTGGGGTCGGTGGTGGCGATTGAGCCGGCGACGGGCGAGATTCTCGCGTTCATCTCCGCGCCGTTCTACGACCCCAACCTGCTCACGGGGAAGCAGTTCGGCAATAATTACATGGCGCTCTTTCGGGATAAGGAGAAGCCGCTGTTCGACCGGCCGCTGATGGCGGTTTACCCGCCGGGGTCGATTTTCAAGCTCGTGCAGGCCCTCGTGGCGATGCAGCAGGGCGTGCTGACGCCCCAAACCGGCTACCCGTGCAATCAGAATCTGGTGAAATGCGCCCACGGGCACGCGCCGGGCCGCAATCTGCGGGTCGCGATTCAGCACTCGTGCAATCCGTATTTCTATCAGGTTTTTCGGTCGGTCATCAACCGCCACCGCTCGCCGAATAACTTCGAGGATACGCGCCTCGGGATGGAATCGTGGCGACCGATGGTCGAGTCCTTCGGGTTCGCGCAGCGCCTCGGCACCGATTTGCCGAACGAGAAGATGGGCCTTATCGCGTCGGCGAAATTCTACGATAAAGTCTACGGCCATCATCGCTGGAAATTCCCTACCATTTATTCGCTCTCCATCGGGCAAGGGGAAACGGGCGTTACGCCACTGCAAATGGCGAATCTGATGTCGATTATGGCGAACCGGGGCTTTTATTACACGCCGCATCTGGTGCGCGGCATCGGCCGAAACGCCAAGCCGCTGCCGATTTATCAGCAGAAGCACTACACGGCGGTCGATGCGAAATACTTCGAGCCGGTTATCGACGGGATGCAGGATGTGGTCGACCACGGTACCGGCTCCTTCGCCAAATTGCAGCGCTCGGCGAACGTCGTGGTCTGCGGCAAAACCGGCACCGCCGAAAACCCCCACGGCGACGACCACGCTGTATTCGTCGCGTTCGCCCCGCGCGATAACCCCAAAATCGCGATTGCGGTGTACGTCGAGAACGCCGGTTTCGGCGCCCTCTCCGCCGCCCCTCTCGCGGGCTGTATGATGGAAAAATACCTGACCGATTCCATCTCCCCCGAACGCAAACGCTGGGAAGACTGGGTGAAAGCGGGCCATTTTAAACCCAAAGGCAAGCATTGAGCGCTTCTAGAACCGTTTTTAGGTCGCTGGAAATGCGTAGGGACGCCTATTGGCGTCCTAATCAAACGGTGGACGCCAATAGGCGTCCCTACGCGATTCTACCGCAATCCAGAAATCGTTTCACATCGCCCTCACAGCTCCTGAAAAATGGCTGAAGTCCGCCGCCAACGACACCTCGACTGGCCCACCGTGCTCATTTATGGCGCGCTGGTGGCGCTCGGCTGGGTGAGTGTGTACGCGGCGGTGTACAACCCGGAAATGGTGAAGCCGGTAACCGACTTCACCACCAACTCGGGGAAGCAGCTGTGGTTCATCGGCACGACGGTTCTTCTCATCGTCATCCTGCTCGTCGTCGACCATAAAGTGTATGAGGGGCTGGCGTATCAGGCATACATCCTGATGCTCGGGCTGCTGCTGGTGACCATCGTTTTTGCCACGCCGATTAAAGGCTCGCGCTCGTGGCTCGCGTTTGGGTCGTTGCGGTTACAGCCTGCCGAGTTCGCGAAGGCCATCACGGCGCTGGCGGTGGCGAAGTTTCTGAGTCAGACGAAGCTCAATCAGCAGACCTGGCAGGACCACGCGAAGCTCGTCGCGCTCACCATTTTGCCGCCGCTGATTATCCTCGGGCAGCGCGAAACCGGGCAGGCGCTCGTGTTCGCCGCGTTCCTGCTGGCGTATTACCGCGAGGGAATGTCGCCGCTGATTCTGGTGGTGGGCGTGACGGCGGGGGTGTTGCTGGTGCTGGCGCTGGTGGTGCCGCCGGTGTGGCTGGCGGGGATTTTTACGGTGATTCTGGGGCTGTATTTCCTCCTGAATCAGCGGATGCTCACCCTGCGCCGCTGGATTTGGCCGGTGCTGGTGTGGGCGGCGGCCATCGCGCAGGTGTTTTCAGTCGATTTCTTCTTCAACAACGTCCTCAAGGAGCACCAACGCAACCGCATCCTCGTCCTCCTCAACCCCACCATCGACCCGAAAGGCATCGGCTGGAACACGAATCAGAGCAAAATCGCGATTGGGTCGGGCGGGTTATTCGGCAAAGGCTTCCTGCAAGGCACGCAAACGAAATTCGATTTCGTCCCCGAACAGAGCACCGATTTTATTTTCTGCACCGTCGGCGAGGAGTGGGGCTGGGCGGGCTCCCTCGTTTTAATCACCCTTTATATGGCGCTCCTGATCCGGATCGTGTATCTGGCGGAGCGGCAGAAATCGGTCTTCGGTCGCACGTACGGCTACTGCGTGGCGAGCATTTTCTTCTTTCACTTCCTCGTCAACATCGGCATGACGATTGGCTTGATGCCCGTCATCGGGATTCCGCTGCCGTTGTTTTCGTATGGGGGGTCGTCGTTGTGGTCGTTTACGATTTTACTGTTTATTCTGCTTTCGATTGATGCGAATCGGAAGCAGGATTTGACGCGGTAGGGGAGGGGGCATCCTTCCCGCGCAAACGCCAACCCGTTCCAAGGGGGGGCTTTTACTTTTGCGACTATTATGCCGCATCCCGGCCTTTCCTCGTCCAATCCTCATCCATTTCCTCTCAAAATGGCCTCTAAATCTGCGGTTATCATCCACATTCCCACTCCGGCGGGGAAGACGTTTACGAAGGCGCAACAGGCGTTTAACCGCCTGAGCAAGCGGATTCAAAAGCTCGAAAAGGAGCTGGCCGCGTTCCGCACGGCGGCAGATGACGTGCGGCGCCGGGTGCAGACCGACTACCGGCCGTTGCAGAAGCAGCACGATGCGCTGCGCGCCGAGCTGGTGCCGGTGCTCGATACTGCGTATCGACAGGAAAAGAAGCTCTCGACGCAGGAGCGCACGAAAATCCGTCAGCTGCTGGCCGATGCGTTCACCGATTTGCCCGCAAAAGGGCACCCCGACCTGAAACCCATCCTCGATGCGTACGCCCCGGATCCGGACGCCCAAGCCGCCGCCGCGCAGGGTGCCGCCCACGACCGCGCCACCGCCGACCTGATGCGCGAGATGATGGAGCTGCAATACGGCATCCGCTTCGACCCAAACGTCGATATCTCCACTCCCGAGCGGTTTCAGCAGTACGCCAACCAGCTCCTCGCGGAGCAAAGCGCTCGCCTAGAGGCCGAGGAAGCCGCCAACGCCGCCCGCCGCGCCGCGCGCAAAAAATCGGCGAAACAATTGGCCGCCGAGGCCCGCAAAGAGGCCGAGGAAAAAGCCACCACGCAATCGGTGCGCGCCCTGTACCGCGATTTGGTCAAAGCTCTGCACCCCGATCTCGAACCCGACGAAGCCGAAAAAATCCGCAAAACTGCCCTCCTACAGCGCGTAACCGCCGCCTACGAGAACAACGAGCTGCTCACGCTCCTCCGCCTCCAGCTGGAGCTGCAACGCCTCGACCCCGCCCACCTCGAAACCCTCGCCGACGCCCAGCTAGCGCCCTACAACAAGCTCCTCCGCGACCAAGTGACGGAGCTGGAACAGACGCTCTTCGAGGAACAAATGCGCGAAGCCGACTTCGGCGACCACTCTTTCGGCCCGCCCTCCGCGCAAGGCCTGCGCAGTGAGTTCGATTGGAAACTCAGTGACCTGAAACGCCGGGTTGAGCAGCTCGGCGTAGGGTTGGTGGAGATGCGGGCGGATGTGACGGCGATAAAGCAGTTTTTGAAGGGTTTTAAGTTGGTGAAGTGAGGGGTTTGGGGGGGAGGGGACGTGTGCCCGGCGTGCCCGGCGTGCCCGGCGTAGCCCGGCGTAGCCCGGCGTAGCCCGGCGTGCCCGGCGTGCCCGGCGTGCCCGGCGTAGCCCGGCGTAGCCCGGCGTAGCCCGGCGTAGCCCGGCGTGCCCCGCGTAGCCCGCGTAGCCCGGCGTGCCCCGCGTAACCCGGGGTAGCCCGGGGTAGCCCGCGTTTGCCCGGGGTAGTCGGCGCAAAGCGCCGCCAACCCCGGGCTGTGGAAAAGAACCCCGTTGGGGTTCGCATTATGCACGGCATCGGGGAACC
>JANNMJ010000106.1:0-14694 GCA_031397815.1 Hymenobacteraceae bacterium | reverse complement strand
GATTAAGAAATCTTTAAACTTATCGCCAACTTTCCTGTAAATTTGACAACATATCCAAGGGGCGCCAGTGAAAGTCGTACGTGAGCACGAGACAGATGAACTGGCTTGGCTACGCCTGCTGAAGCAGGATAATGTCCGCGGATTTGATGCCCTTTTCCGGCATTACAGCGCCCGGCTCTACCGTTTTTCCTACACGTACCTCCGCGACCGTGCCGCGTCAGAGGAAATCGTGCAGGATTGTTTCCTGAAGATTTGGGAGCGCCGCGCCACTCTCCGCGACGATGTGTCGCTGAAAGGGTACCTGTTTACGGTCGCGCATAACGCCATTCTCAACCAGCTTCGGCAGCAGCACCAGCACCAGAAATACGAGCACGGCGTGCGGCAATCCGACCCGTCAGAGGCCATTCCCGGTAATGCCGTGGAATATGCTGAGCTGGAGCAACTTTATCTGATGGCCCTCGAAAAGCTCCCGCCCAAGCGGCGGCAGGTGTTCGTGATGAGCCGTCAGCAAGGCCTCTCGTACGCCGAGATAGCGCGTGAGCTGAACCTGTCGGTCAAGACCGTCGAAACCCAGATCGCGCAAGCCCTCAAATTCCTCGACTCGTACATGCGCCTCCACGGCGTGCGGATGGCGTGGCCTCTGCTGCTGTGGGTGCTGAGCGGGCAGTAAGGCAGGGGAACGGGACGTGAGAGAAGCGCTGCAAACGGCTGTATTCGGCTCATTACGTCGGCGTACACCGCTGAGGTGAGGCGCTTCCAGATCCGGCATCTTCAAAAAAATGCCTTCGCCAAGGTATTCAGAATCTGAGGTTTACTGTAAACCCGGAAAAAAAGTTGCACGCCGAATCAGGGTAAGGGGCTGGTGGCGTGTATAACACACAAATCCCCCTTCCTGATTTTCGATTCTCGTGTCACAACCTGTCTCCCGCGACCTCTTCCAACGCTACCTCGACGGTACGGCCACGGCCGACGAAGCGACGCTCGTTCGGCAGTGGCTCGCGCAGCCCGCCAATCAATTGGTTGCGCAGCATTGGATGCAGCAGCATTGGAGTGTCCTCAACGAGGCATCCGCCACGTCCGGCCCGTCTGTGGATGAGCCGGATTACGAGCAGATGCTCGCCTCGATTCACAACCGCTTGGGACTCGATGTGGCTCTGCCGAAACAAGCCCGCGTGGTGCCGATGTGGCGCCGCTGGGCTGCGGCTGCGGCCGTAATAGGCGCCGTAGCAGGGGCGGGGTGGTTTGCGCGGATGCAGCAAGTGGCGCCGTCGGTTCCGGCCGTCGCCACCAACACGTACTCTACTGATTACGGCCAAACCCGCTTGGTGCGCCTCCCCGATGGCTCCCGCGTGACGCTCAACGCGCACTCGACGCTGCGATACGTGGCCCCCGAAGCTGGTAAGCCGCGCGAAGCGTGGCTCGATGGCGAAGGCTTCTTCGAGGTGCAACATCAGGCGGATAACCGCCGATTCGTGGTGCACACTACCGCCGGACTGGATGTGGAAGTCCTCGGGACGAAGTTCTCCGTGTACCGGCGGCACGAGCAGGCGCGGGTGGTGCTGGTGTCGGGGAAGGTGCGGGTGAGTTTTGCGGATGCCCGCGAAGCCGTGATTATGAAGCCCGGCGATATGGTGGAAACCCACGCCTCCCAGCCGCGTGAGCTGGTGCAGCGCGCCGTGCCGCAGCCCGAAGCCTACTCGGCCTGGACCGACGGCAAGCTCGTCCTCAACGAGACCACAATTGAGGAGTTAACTACTCGTCTGCAAGACACTTATGGCTTGCGCGTGGAAGTGAAAAACCCCGCCCTCAACCAGCGTCGGATCACCGGCACCGTGCCCATTCGCGACCTCGACGTGCTGCTCCTCGCCTTGCAGGAAAGCTTTCACTTGAACGTGGAGCGCCAGCCGGGCCGCATTATTCTCTCTGATAAAAGCCCTACCTCCAAACCTGCCTTATGACCTCACTTCTAACGCGGAGCCACCTGCTGGCGCGCCGTACGGCCGTGGTGACCGTTGCCCTGCTCGGGCTGCCCGCTCTTGGGCTTCCGGCGGCAGCGCAATTAGTGGCTTCCGCCCGGATTCAGCAGGCGCCTGCCGTGCAAAACACCGTTTCCCTGAAAGAGCTTTTGAGCCAATGGGAGAGCGACTATAAAGTCACGATTCTCTACGAGAGCGATTTGGTGCGCAACAAGCGCGTAGCCGCTCAAGCCGACAGCACCCGCCTCGAGGACAAGCTCTCGCGGGCGCTTACGCAGGTGGAGCTTCAGTATAAGAAGCTGCGCGATAACTACTATCTGGTGATTGCGGCGGCCCCGGCGCCCCCCATCAGCCTGCCCGCGCTGGAGCTGCGGACGCAGGATGTGGCCGTAGCGGGCCGCGTGACGCAGGCCAACGGCGAAGGCCTCCCCGGCGTGACCGTGCGCGTGAAAGGCGGCACCATCGGCACCGCCACCGACGCCGACGGGCGCTACTCGCTCACGGTGCCCGAAGGCAGCACGCTGGTGTACAGTTTTATAGGGTATCTGACGAAAGAAGTGGCCGTCCTCGGACCGAACACGGCGCTCGACGTGAGTATGGGCACCGATGAGCAGTCGCTGAAGGAAGTGGTGGTGGTGGGCTACGGCACGCAGGAACGCACGAGCGTGACGGGCGCCGTATCGTCGGTGACGGCGCAGGAGATTGCCGCCCAGCCGCTGCCTGACCCTGTTCAAGCGCTTCAAGGACGCGCGGCGGGCGTGATCGTGACGTCGAACAGCGGCGCACCGGGCGGCGCGAGCGGTACGTCGGTCCGGATTCGGGGGATTACGTCGTCCGGGAATAACGCGCCGCTTTATGTGGTCGACGGTTTCCCGCTGCCTTCCGGCGATGAGAATCAGCTCAACGCCATCAACCCGAACGATATCGAGAGCTTCGACGTGCTCAAGGATGCCTCCGCGACGGCCATTTACGGCGTACGGGCGGCGAACGGGGTCGTCATTATTACGACCAAGCACGGCAAGGCGGGCAAAGCCAGCATCACCTTCGACGGCTACCGGGGCGTGCAGCGCGTGGCGCGCCGCCTGGATATGCTGAATGCCGAAGAGTACGCCGTCATCAATAACGAAAACCGGATTGCCGCAGGTGAGCCGGTACTCACCAACCTGCGCGACCCGAAAAATCTGCCGTTCAATACCGACTGGCAAGACCAGATCTTCCGGCCCGCAGCGGCGATGCAGAACTACTCGATGACCGCCACCGGTGGGAACGAGAAAGCCCGCTACGCGCTGTCGGCGGGGTATTTTCAGCAGGACGGGACGCTGATCGGCTCTAATTTCGAGCGCTTTACGATCCGCGCCAACGGCGATGTGCAGGTGAATAAGTTTCTGCGGATCGGCAATAACCTGTCGTTTACGCACCTCAACGACCGGCAGATCAGCACCGGTAACGACGAGTTCGGCATCGTGAGTATGGCGCTCCAGATTCCGGCGACGATTCCGGTTTTGCGGGCCGACGGCACGTGGTACGAGCCAACCGCTGCCGACAACTTCGTGGAGGAGAACCCGGTAGCTGCCGCCCTGATTAATAATCAGCGCTTTGTTCGCAATCGAATGCTCTCGACGCTGTTCGCGGAGCTGGAGCCGGTGAAAGGCCTGAAATTCCGCACCAACGTCGGTACCGATCTCATCTTCGATACCTACAACGCGTTCCGGCCGCAGCTCCCGAACTCGTCGCGCTACACGCTGGCTTCGGCCACGGCTTCCGCCTCGTACGCGCCGAGCTACCTCATCGAGAACACCCTGACGTTCGATCACCTGTTCGCCGATAAGCATCAGATGACGCTGTTGGTAGGCCAATCGGCGCAGCAGTTCAACTTCAGCAACGTGGCGGCGAGCCGCGCCGGTTACCTCAGCAGCGACTTGCAGAACGTGAGCAGCGGCCCGGTCAACGATTTCCAGTCCGGTAACGGCGTTATCAACCCGCGCTCGCGGTTAGCCAGCTATTTCGCTCGCGCTAACTACGAGTTCAAGGGGAAATACCTCTTCCAGGCGATTGCCCGCTACGACGGTTCATACGCCTTTGCGCGGGGCGAGAAGTTCGGTTTCTTCCCGGGGGTTTCGGCTGGCTGGCGCATCTCGGAGGAAGAATTCATGAAGGGGAGCGCCAACGTCAGCAACCTGAAGCTGCGGGCGGGCTACGGCCGCGTGGGTAACGCCCTCAACGCCGGGCAGTTTGCGTACCTATACACGATCAACTCGGCGATTCAATATCCGTTCGGGCCAGACGGCACGGTGAACACCGGCGCCGCCCCAACCCGCCTCTCTAACGACAAGCTGATCTGGGAGAACAACCAGCAAATCAACATCGGCGTCGATTTGGGAATGTTCGATAACCGCGTCGTGGTGGCGTTGGATGCCTACAATCGGAAGTCGCCGAACCTGATTGCGCCCGTGCCGGTGACGCTCGTTTCCGGTACCTACGAAACCATCAACACCAACGCGGCCTCGGCGCACAACCGGGGCATCGACCTCTCCGTCACGACCCGCAACCTCGACGGCGGCGACCGTAGCATCTCTTGGACGACGTCGCTCGTGTTCGGTACCTACCAGTCGCGCCTCGATGCGCTGAACGGCGGCCTGCCTTACGACGGCATCCAGAACCGGAACAACGAAGCCATCGTGCGCTACGACGAAGGCCAGGCGTTCGGCTCGTTCTACGGCTACGTGGCCGACGGCCTGTTCCAGACGTCCGAGGAAGTCGGCGCGCACGCCACGCAAAGCGGCGCTTCGGCCGGTGACGTGAAGTTCAAAGACCTCAACAACGACGGCGTCATCGACGCCAGCGACCGCACGTTCATCGGCTCGCCGGTGCCCGATTTCACCTACGGCATCACCAACACGGTGAGCTGGCGCGGATTCGACCTGAGCGCCTTCATCCAAGGCTCCCAAGGCAACGATATCTATAACTTGAACCGCTTCTACACCGAAGGCGCCCTCTACGGCAACGGCACCGGCAGCAGCCGCGTGCTTAACCGCTGGACCGTGCCGGGCACGAGCAACGACGTGCCGCGCGCCGTCGCCGGTGACCCCAACGGCAACCTGCGCGTGAGCAGCTACTTCGTGGAAGACGGTTCCTACGCCCGCCTCAAGCTGGTGACGTTCGGCTACACAGTGCCGAAAAACTGGCTCGGCCGGTTCGGGGCGCAGAATCTGCGCCTGTACGTCAGCGCCCAGAATCTGGTGACGCTCACCAAGTACTCGGGCTTCGACCCGGAAATCGGCTCGTCGGGCGTCGACCGGGGCGTGTACCCGCAGGCCCGCGTGCTGTTGGCGGGGATCAACCTCGGTTTTTAGTCGCTTTCCAATCGATTGCCTTCCCGCTTCTGAACCTGCCTCTTATCTACGATGGTATCCACTAGAAACTTCTGCACCACTGTACTCGTCGGCCTGCTCGCGCTGGGCTTGCTCAGTGGCTGCGGCGAAGACTACCTCGACGTCCAGCCGACCGACTCGGTCACCGACGCCAACTTCTACAAAACCGAAGCCGACGCCGTGCAGGCCACCAACGCCGTGTACAGCGAGCTGGGCAAGGGCGGGCAATACAACCGCGCGCTCTGGGGCATCGGGGAAGTGATGTCGGACAACTCGACCACCGGCGGCGGCGGCGGGGGCGACGGCTTCGAAACCCAGCAGCTCGACAACTTCAACATCCCCACGAACAACATCCTCACGACCCGCCTCTGGGGTGGCTGCTACGTGGGCATCGGACGGGCGAACATCGTCCTTCAGAAAGTGCCGGGAATTGCCGGAATGTCGGAAAACATCCGCAAGCGGTGCCTCGGCGAGGCGCAGTTTCTGCGCGCCAAGTTCTACTTCGATCTGGTGCGCGCCTACGGCGATGTGCCGCTCATCACCACGCCGCCCGCCAACCTCGACGAAGCTCGCCTGACGCGTACGGCGGCAGCAACTGTGTATGAGCAGATCGTCCGCGACCTGACCGACGCCATCGGCAACCTGCCGGAATCGTATTCGGGCGCCGACCTTGGGCGCGCTACCAAATGGGCCGCTACCGGCTTGCTCGCCAAGGTGCAGCTCACGCTCGGTAATAACTCGGAAGCGGCGCGGCACGCCCGCGCGGTGATCGCGTCGGAGAAATACCAGCTTTGGGCGAGTTACGGCGACAACTTCAAAGTCGAGAACGAGAACGGGAAAGAGTCGCTGTTTGAAGTACAGTTCGTCTCAGGCCTCAACGGCTTCGTTTTTGATGGTCTCGGGTTCGTGGGGAACGAGTTTTTCGGCCCACGCGGTCAGAGCCTGACGCCGCAGAGCGGTTACGGCTTCAACGTCCCCGAAGCCAACTTCGTCGATGGCTACGAATCCGGCGATACCCGTCGCGAGGCCACTATATGGAAGCCCGGCGACCGTTACCCCGACGGCCGCGTGCAGCCCGCCACGCTCCCCGGCTCGCCGAACGGTTACAACTGCAAGAAGTGGTTTGTGGGCAAGGTGAACACCAATATCTGGGATTCGCCGCTCAACTTCCCCGTGCTGCGCTACTCCGAGATGTACCTCATTCTGGCGGAAGCCGTCGGGCCGACGCAGGAAGGGTTCGACGCCGTGAACAAGGTGCGCCGCCGCGCCTTCGGCCTGCCGCTGGATGCGCCTTCCTCGCGCGATTTCAACGCCAATACCGCCAACTTCACCGAGGCCGTGCAGAAAGAGCGTCGCTATGAGCTGGCGTTTGAAGACGACCGCTGGTTCGACCTCAAGCGCACCGGCAAGCTGCTGACCGCCCTGCGCGCCACCGGCAAGAACATCAAAGATTTCAACGTGCTCCTGCCGATTCCGCAGACCGAGCGCGATGCCAACCCGAACCTGACCCAAAACCCCGGTTACTAGGCCGTGCAGTAGGAGAGGAGCGGCCGTCAGAACGGTCGCTCCTGCTCCATTTTTTGTCGTCTTACCACCCGCATCAATCCGTCGCCTAGCCTTATGCTTATGCTCCGCTACTCCCGCCCGACTACCGCCGCCGCGCTGCTCCTGACGCTGGGGCTCCTCGGAAGCTGTGAGAAAGACGATACCGGCTCCCTCGACGGCGCCGTGCCGTCGGGCGCCTTCACCGTCGCGCTCGACAACAGCAAGTTCCCAACCGTCGCCACCTTCACCGACAACAGCCCCGACGCGTTCCTCTCGCAGTGGGATTTTGGCGATGGCACGCCCCTCGTGACCGGCCGCAACGTGACGCACGTTTACAAGCGCTCCGGCGTCTTTGAGGCGCAGCTGATTGTGGCGGGGCGGGGCGGTACGGGCGTGGCGCCCGCGCAGATTATCACCATTCCGTCGGCGTGTGATAATGCGGCTTTCGAAGGTCTCACCGGCTGTGCCACCGGCACCAACCGCGCCTGGACGATCTCGAACGCTGCCGGGGGCATCACCCGCCTCGATGCATCGGGTAACGTGATTTCCGCCTCGGCGGCTGGCTCGCTGCCCACCTGCCAGACCGACGACGAGTTCACGTTCACCAGCACGTTTACCGCCAGCTACGCCGCCAACGGCGGCACGTTCCAGAACGGCAATTGCGGCACCTCGCTCGACGGCTCTACTGATTTCGTCTTCCGCACGAACCCCGGCGGGCTTCCTCAGATCGTGTTGCAGCGTAACGGCGCGTTTCTGGGGCTGCCCGACTCGGTCGTGAACAAAACCTACGAGATCGTGGAGGCCAGCTCTGCCACGCTCCGCCTGCAAGGCACCAACCCAGACGGCACGCGCACCGTCGTGACGTACACGCCGCAGCTCTCCGGCCTCGACCGCGCCAAGCAGTTCCTGACCGGCGGCTCAACCCGCAGCTGGGGTCTCGATAACAGCGTTGATTTCCCGATCACCGTCGGCACCGAAGCCAATCCGTCGCTGTACTACGGGGGCGCCGTGGCCGGGCAATTGCCGCTCTGCCAGTCCGACGATGATTTCACGTTCTCCGTCTCCGACGTCCTCGTGTACGACCCGAAGGCCGAAACCTTCGTCGCCGGTGATTACACCTGCCAGGCGCCGCGCCCTTACACCTCGCCCTACACCTACGGCCCGGCTTCGGGCGCAGGCATCGCCCAGTTCGTGCTGACCAACACGAGCGGCTTCATCGGCGTCACCGACGCCCCCACCGACCGCATCTACCGGATCATCTCCATCGACAACACCCACATGGTGCTGCGCGCCGGTGGCCCCGGCGGTCAGGTCTTCCAATTCAAGATGATCGCCCGCCCGTAAATCGACAACGCCCGCGAACCCCGCTACCCCGAAGGGGTTTCATCACAGAAGCCCCGGGTTGCCGAAGGCTACCCGGGGCAACGCCGGAGCTACCCGAGGCAAAACCGAATCCCGAGAATCTCTCCAATCCACTTTACCATCTTCTCCAGATGACTTCCTTCCGTTCCACCATCCTGCGCCCGGGCGTCGGAGCCAGCATTCTGCTGGCGCTCGCGCTCGGTGCCTGCACCAAAGAGCCGAACAACCCGACGTTCGCGGCGCCGGTCGATACCGTCAACGCCAACCTCAACTCGGAAGCAAAAGACTTCGCCGATTACACCGAGCTGAAGTGGAGCGACGAGTTCGACGGCGGCGCCCTCGACCAGACCAAGTGGCAGTATGAGATCCGTGATGTGTGGTTCAATAACGAGCTGCAAGCGACCACCAACTCACCTGAAAACCTCTTTCTGAACGGCGGCAACCTCATCATTCAGGCGCAGCGCCGCTCTTACAACGGTCGCGATTACACGTCGGCCCGGATCGTGACGCGCGACAAGAAAGACTTCATCTTCGGTCGGATCGACGTGCGCGCCAAGATGCCCGAAGGCAAAGGCATCTGGCCGGCTATCTGGATGCTCGGCTCCAACGATGCCACCCAGACGTGGCCCCGCTGCGGCGAGATCGACATCTCGGAGCTGCAAGGCTCGGCGCCGAGCAACAACATCAGCACCGTGCATTATGGGCTGAGCGTGGAGTCAAGGCAGTATAAGAGCACTACGTACACCCTGCCCGCAGGGAAGTTTTCCGACGACTTCCACATCTTCACGCTCATCCGTTCGAAAGACCAGATGCGGTGGTACGTCGACGGCACGCAGTATTACACGCTCACGCCGTCGCAGATAGCGCCGTACCCGTTCAATAACCCGTTTTACCTGATTCTGAACATTGCGGTCGGGGGCGATTTCGACGGTAACCCCGACAACTCGACGGTCTTCCCGCAGCGGATGCAGGTCGATTACGTCAAGTACTTCCAATACGCCGAATAGCGCCGTGCGTACGCTGCTGACATTGCTTACTGGCCGGATGCCGAGGGCGTTCGTGAGCCGCCGCCGCGCATTGGCGCGGGGTGCGGCGGCAGTGTGTCTGCTGAGTGGGCTGTCGGCAGCTATGCCTATGTTGACGCCGACCGGCCCGACGCCGCGCCTCTACGCCGCCCCGTTCGCCACCACGGCGCCCGTGCCCGACGGCCGCGCCACGGAAGCGTGCTGGGCGTCGGCGCCGTGGACGGCGCTCGATGAGCGGTGGGTAGGTCCGCCAACGACCAGCGCCGATTTTTCGGGCCGCTACAAGCTCGTCTGGACCGCCACGCACCTCTACCTGCTGGCGGAGATTACCGATGATGTGCTGCGCGATACGCACCCCGACCCGCTCATTCGGTGGTGGGACGATGACTGCCTCGAAATCTTCGTCGACCCCGACCATTCCGGCGGCGAGCATCAGTACAACCACAACGCCTTCGCGTACCACGTCGCGCTCGACGGGCACGTCGTCGATATGGGCACCGACCATCAGGGGCATCTTTTCGATGACCACGTGACGAGTGGGCGGCAGCAGCACGGCAAGGTCACGACGTGGGAAGCCGCCATCGCCCTCTACCCCGCCACCTACGACGAGCAGCACCCCGGCGCGGTTAATCCAATGCCGATTGTCGCGAATCAGCCCATCGGATTTGCTCTCGCCTATTGCGACAACGACGCGAGCGACGAGCGCGAGAATTTTTTCGGCAGCGTCTTCGTCGACGGCGCCGACAAGAACCGCGGCTGGATTGATGCCGGCATTTTCGGCACCGTGCTGCCCGTGATGAGCCTTCCTATTGCCACCACCAAATGACGACGCTGCCGGCCGCTTTCAGCCCCCACCACTCGCGGGCGCCGAGCTGGGCCGGAGCGCCCCACTCGATTTTTTGTTTTTCCCACTAGTTCACCCCAAACCACTTCTTCGAAACCGATGAATTTCTTTACCCGCTGCCTCCTCCTCTCCGGAGCGATGGCTGGTCTGAGCAGCGCCGCGATGGCTCAGACCCTTTACGATAACTTCGAGAATACCCGCTTGGTGACGTATCCGTACGTCGATGGCACGTTCACGCAGAACGCCGCTAACCCGGCCGTGGGCGCCAACAACCTCAGCCCTACGGTGGGGCAGTACGCGCGGAACTCGGGCGTGCAGTTCAACGTGATCGTAATTAACCCGACCACCGCGCCCAAGTTCGGCGATGTGGCCGACTACCTCGCCGGTACCCGCACCGTGACGCTGAAGGCGTATAGCCCGGCCGTGGGGTCGCAGTATCAGCTCGTGATGCAGGACAAGGACAAGACCGGCACCGGCTACCCGAACGGCAACATCGGCGGGGCGTTCAACGCCACTTCCACCGTGGCCAACGCGTGGGAGACGCTGACGTTCGCGTTCACGGGTGGGCCTTCCGACCCGACCGTTCTGACGACCGATATCGACCAGATGGTGCTCCTCATTGCCCCCGGCACCGCCGACGGCAGCACCTACTACCTTGACGACCTCCGTGGCCCCGACTTCGTAGCCGCTCCGCCGCCCCTTGCTCCGATGCTCTACGATAACTACGAGAACGTTCACGAGCTTGATTACCGCTACAATATGAGCAGCGGCGTGATGGTGCCCGATACGATCAACCCGTTCAGCACGGCCGCCAACAACAGCGCCGGTGTAGCTCGCTACACTCGTAGCAACGTGCAGTACGACGTACTCGTCGCGCGCCCGAAGAGCGCCGTCATTGATGCCGGCTCCTTCCTCGCGGGCGGTGTCAACCGCATGACGATGAAGGTCTACAGCCCCGGCCCCGGCCACCTGTTCCAGATCACGATGCAGGACTCGTCGCGCGCCAACGGCGGCAACTACCCCGCCGGGCGCCACTCCGAGCATCAGGCCACCACGACCCTCACCAACGCGTGGGAAACCCTGACCTTCAACAACACCGGTCGCCCTGACCCGACGATCTCGAACACTTCCGTCAACGAGTATGTGTTGCTCATCGACCCGAACACCTTCGTGCCGCAGCGCTACTACCTCGACGATTGGTACGGTCCGGCCCTCGCGAACCCTACCGGCCTCGCCGCCGCCAAGAACCTCGCAACCGGCCTGACCGCGTGGCCGAACCCCGCCGCCAACCAAGCCACGGTGAGCTTCACGCTCCGCACCCCAGCTACGGTGAGCGTGCAGCTCTTCGACCTGCAAGGCCGCCTCGTTGCCTCGCCGCTCGCGGCGCAAGCCAAAGCTGCCGGTGAGCAAACCGTACGCTTCTCGACAGCGAACCTCGCCAATGGCCTCTACCAATACCGCGTCCTCGTGAACGGCGGAACGGTCAGTGGTAAGCTGAGCATCGTCCGCTAACGGCTCGCCGCTCGCGAAATGAATCGATGGAAGCCGACTTGCCTGATGCGCTATCAGCAGGTCGGCTTCCTTCTTTTTTGAGCCCTATTTCAGGCACTGCATGAGCCCTATTTCGGGCACTGCCGGAAGGTCGCGCGGCCAAACCGTGGTACTTTGCTGCCTGTCTCTTCTGATCATTTACTGATCACGCACCTTCTATTTCATTCCTTAAATGGCTCTTCCTGCCCCCCAATCCTCAACGGTCCTGACGTCGGGCGCCGGCGCTGCGCCGGGTCAGCGCTACACCTCGGCGCTGGCGTCGCTGACGGTTCTGTTCTTCATGATGGGGTTCATTACCTGTCTGAACGACATCCTGATTCCGTATCTGAAGGCCATTTTTCAGCTTTCGTTTACGCAGGCGAACCTCATCAACCTGTGCTTTTACGGCGCCTACTTCGTGATGTCGCTTCCGGCGGGGAAGGTGGTCGAGCGGATTGGGTATAAGAAGGGAATGCTCCTCGGTTTCCTGATTGCCGCGCTCGGCTGCTTCCTGTTCTACCCCGCCGCCGATAGTAAATCGTATGGCCTGTTTCTGGCGGCGCTGTTCGTGCTCGCTTCGGGCGTGGTGCTGCTGCAAGTGGCGGGCAACCCGTACGTGGCGATTCTCGGCCCTGCCGAATCTTCATCAGCGCGCCTCACGATGACGCAGGCGTTCAACTCGCTCGGGACTTTTCTGGCCCCTCAGATTGGCACGGCGCTCATCCTGAGTCGGCTCCCGAAAGAGATTACGAACGTGGCGGCTATCGACGTATCAGCCGTGCAGCTTCCGTACCTCGCCATCGGCGGGGTGCTGGTGCTCATCAGCTTGGTGCTGAGTCAGCTCAAGCTCCCAGTCATCGAGCACGCCCCCGTCAACAACCCGGACGGCGCCGATACCGCCCGCGCCTGGAGCTACTCGCACCTCGCGTTCGGCGTGGTGGCCATCTTCATGTACGTCGGGGCTGAAGTCGCCATCGGCTCCCACATCGTCAGCTACCTCGCCCTGCCCGACGTGATGGGCCTTTCCACGGAAGCCGCCGGTTATCAGGTGAAGTACTACTGGGGCGCCGCGATGGTCGGGCGCTTCATGGGCACCGTGCTGCTCGGGCGCATCAAGCCGGGCACGCTGCTGGCGGTGAACGCCGTCGGGAGCATCGCGCTGGTCGCCCTCTCGGTCAGCACCCGAGGTGAGCTGGCGATGTGGAGCCTTCTCGCCGTCGGGCTGATGAACTCCCTGATGTTCCCGACCATCTTCACCCTTGCGGTGGCCGGGTTGGGCAAGCTCACCGATGAAGCGTCGGGCCTCCTCTGCACCGCCATCGTGGGTGGGGCGCTGGTGCCGGTCGCGTTCGGGGCGCTGGCTGATGCTAGTACGCTCCGTATGGCGTTTATCCTGCCGATTCTTTGCTATGCGTATATCGGGTGGTATGGGTTGAAGGGGCATGTGCGACAGCATTTTGCGCAGTAAGGGGGGAGTAAAAACGACTCTTCTTCCCCCCGGCTAAAGCCGGGGGCAATGGATTCAATCATTATCGGCTAAAGCCGGGGGCAATGGATTCAATCATTATCGGCTAAAGCCGGGGGCAATGGAAACTAGATTAACCTTGCTGACTATCCCGGCTTTAGCCAAGGCGCCTCTAGTTTCCATTGCCCCCGGCTTTAGCCGGGGGAAAACAGGGTTTCCTCAACTCCCCAAAATCTCACTTTACCCCAGTCGCTAATTCGTATGATCAGGCTTCGGGTATTTCTTTTCCTGTTACTGCTGGCCGTCTTCGCCCCCGGTTTGGCGATTGCTCAGCCTGCGTCCGCGTCATCCGCCCCCGTCAAAGTAGAAGTGCGCCGCACATCCGCTGGGACATACCAGCTTCAGCGCGGCGGGAAGCCGTATTTTATCAAGGGAGCGGGCGGGCGCGATTACCTCGACCGCCTCGCCGCGTATGGCGGGAACTCGGTGCGGACGTGGGATACGGAGACCGCTGGCCCGCTTCTCACGAACGCGCAGCAGCAGGGCCTGACGGTGCTGATGTGCCTCAACGTGGCCCGCGAGCGCCACGGGTTCAGCTATGATGACCCGAAAGCGGTGGCCGCGCAATTGGCGCATATGCGCGAGCAGGTGCTGCAATACAAAGACCACCCGGCGGTGCTGATGTGGGGCATCGGCAATGAGCTGAATCTGAGCTACAAGAATCCGAAGGTGTGGGATGCGGTGAACGATATCGCCAAGATGATTCACGAAATCGACCCGAATCACCCCGCTACCACCATTCTGGCGGGGGTGGCGAAGAAGGAGGTCGATTACCTGAAGCAGCGCGCTCCGGCCCTCGACCTGCTCACCATCAACACCTACGCCGACCTGCTGATTCTGCCGCGCCAGATCCGCGAAGCCGGTTGGCCCGGCGCTTACGTGGTGGGCGAGTGGGGACCGACCGGCCACTGGGAAGGCCCGCAAACGCCGTGGAAAGCCTCGGTGGAGGAGACGAGCGCTGCGAAAGCCGCCGTGTATCAGGCGCGGTACGAGGCGTCGGTGCCACAGGATGCGGACAAGTGCCTCGGCTCTTACGTGTTCCTGTGGGGGCAGAAGCAGGAGCGAACCCCGACGTGGTACGGCCTCTTCACCGAAACCGGACAGGAAACCGAGGTGATGGACGTGCTCCAATACCTCTGGACCCAAAAATGGCCCACTAACCGGGCGCCGCATCTGGTCAGCTTCCGCCTCAACGGCCAAACCGCGACCGACGGCATTTACCTGCACCCGAACGTGCCTGTCCCGGCCGTCGCGACCGTCACCGACCCGAACGCCGACCCGCTCACCTACCGCTGGGAGCTGCTCCCCGAAAGCACCGACCTCAAGGAGGGCGGCGACCGCGAAGCTCGCCCCCAACCCCTCGACGGGCGCCTGACTACTGCCGGTAACGGCCTCGCCACGCTGCGGGCGCCGGTTGCGGAGGGTGCCTACCGCCTCTTTGTCTACGCCACCGACGGCCACGATAATGTGGCTACGGCGAATATTCCGTTCTACGTGAAGTAGCAGCGTCTCTCCG
>JANNMJ010000152.1:0-2458 GCA_031397815.1 Hymenobacteraceae bacterium | reverse complement strand
GTGGTGGTGGCTACGGCTGGCAGGGTCACGGAAGCGGTGCCCGAGTTCGCGACGTTGCTGACGAGGGTCGTCGGGAAGGTCAGACCGCCGTCCGTGGAGAGCAGGATATTGACCGTCGCGCAGCTGATCGGCGCGGCGGTGGTTCCGGCTACGGCCCACGTTACGGTGGTAGCGGCGCCGCCCGTGAGGGTCACGGCGGTGTTCGGGGCGGTCACGGCGAATGCCGCGCCGGTGTTCACGGTGGTGAGCGTGACGGTGTTGCTCTGGTTGATACCGCCGACGATCCGGCCGAGCGTCGGGCTGAAATGCTGGTCGCGGACGGTCAGGCGGAACGTCATCGAGCGGGCTACTTTCGGCAGTGCTTCGCCGTAGGCCACGGTGTTGTTCCGCAGCTCGTTCAAGCGGGGGAAATAGCGCGTTGGCGACGTGGTCGGGCTCCACGAACGGAACAGCGGGAGCGTCGAATTCACGGTCTGCGTGGTCGTCGGGCGGACGGGTGCGCCTTGCGCGCCGAGGTCCATTTGCTCCCAAGCATACGTCAGAGCATCGCCGTTGGCATCCGTAGCCGAGCCGGTGAGCATAAACGGCGTGTTCGCGGGGATGCTCTTGTTGAGCGGCGTGCTGACCGTCGGCGGAGTGTTGCCGCTGGACGCCGCCACGGCGCACGGCGTGGAGTTGATGAACGTCGTCATCTCCGAGATGGTCCCGCCGTGGAAGTACGCGTCGGAGTTGGGCTGTAAATCCTGGCTGGTGCCGGTGCCGCCGGTGGCCGAGCCGTCGCAGATACCGGCGTAGGCCATAATGGTCGACCCCGAACCCGGCTCCCACGCCGTAGTAGCGTTGCGGTTGCCGCCCGTGCAAGAGCCGGTGCTGCCGTTGAACGGGTGATTTCCCCCGAACTGGTGACCCACTTCGTGCGCCACATAGTCGATATCAAACGCATCCCCGACCGGCGACCCCGACCCCGTCACGCCTTCGGCCTTGAACTGCCCGCAGACCACACCCAACCCGGCAATCCCGCCACCGGCCGTGCTGAAAACGTGTCCGATATCGTAGTTCGCTGCCCCAATCACGGAGTTCACCCGCGTCTGGTTCTGCGTCAGCATCAGCTCCCCGTCGTTGTTGGTGTAAGGGTCGGTGGCGGCGTTGGTGAAGACGAGCAGGTTGTTGTTCGCGACCAGCACGAGGCGTACGCCCAGCTCCTTCTCGTACACGCCGGTTACGCGGTTTACGGTCGTGGCCATCGCGGCCATCGCCGACGTCACGGTGCCGCCCGTGAATGCCGTGTACTCGCCGGTTGCGGCGAGGGCGAGGCGGTACGTGCGCAGCGTGCCGCCGAGCGACGTTTGCACGCGGTTCGCGGTGCCGGTGCCGGTTGGGGCGGGGGCTTGCGGCGCTTGGCCGAGGTAGCCGCCGCCGGGCGCCGTCAGCACCCGGCAGGCCGTCCGGTTGCGGGCGGCGGCGGTGGGGCTGAGGTCTTGCCGCCAGTAGCTGATCAGCCCCTGCGAAGGCGCAGCGGCATTAATGGGGTCGATATAAAACGTCGCCCCCGACTTCCCCGACAGCACCTGCGCGTGAAAGCCGCGCGGCGTCAGGTCGGCGCGAAGGGTGGCCGTCGGGTCATCCAGACCGATCCCGACGTACGTCTTGATAGCCGGAAACTGCGCCGCGAGGCCCGGCTCCATCACCGGCGCTTCGAGCACCTGAAACCGCGTCGAACCGCCGTCCGGGGTCGGCAGCACCAACACGACACCCGCCGAGCCGGTCCCTTCCAGCGGCGCCGCCGCGAGGGTAGCGGTCAGGGCCGCGAGGTCAGGCGTAACCGCCCGATACGCATTCAGCCGACCCGCCCAAACCGATGCCGGCAGCGCAGCCCGCGCCGCCGGCGCATCGTGCCAAACGCCCGCCGCACCCTGCCGGGCACTTTGCGCACGACCTGCACCCGGCGCTACGGCCAGAGCAGAAAAAAGCCCTAGCGAAGCCAGAGCAAGTGTAGTATTTTTCATTCAGAATGAAACGGAAAGGAAAACAACGCGCCACCGGCCCGTAAGGAGCAATCGCTCAACAAAATCGGTTGCACAAATCTACCAATTTCCCTTTAAGCTCGATACTACATAAATGGGTGATTTTGGTCAGGAAGTGGACCCAGGTAGAAGGGGTAGAAAGAAAGGGGCCCGTACGGGGTGTTTGAAGGGGGTGCAGCAGGTGAGGTGATGGAAAGAGTTCACCAAAAAATCATCTGGGGGAGCGGGCGGGCGCACAGGCGGATGCCCGGCGCGCACCCGGGGTAGTCGGCGCAAAGCGCCGCCAACTCCGGGCTGTGGAAAAGAACCCCGTTGGGGTTCGCGTCATGCAATCAATCGGGGAACCCCAACGGGGTTCTTCTCCAAAGCCCGGGGTTGATTTCGCAGAAATCTACCCCGGGCACACTCACCGGGCACACTCGCCGGGCACACTC
>JANNMJ010000099.1:0-6314 GCA_031397815.1 Hymenobacteraceae bacterium | reverse complement strand
TTCAAGCCCGGCAACCTCGGCTATCCGGTTTTCCAGACGAAATACGCCAAAGTGGGCGTTTACATCTGCTACGACCGCCATTTCCCGGACGGCGCGCGCGTGCTCGGCCTCAACGGCGCTGAGATCGTCTATAACCCGTCGGCCACGGTAGCGGGCTTGTCGCAGTATCTCTGGAAGCTGGAGCAACCGGCGCACGCCGCCGCAAATGGCTACTTTATGGGCTGCATCAACCGCGTGGGTGAAGAAAAGCCATGGAATTTGGGGCGGTTTTACGGCACGTCGTATTTCGTCGATCCGCGCGGCCAAATCATCGCGCAAGCTGATGAATACAAAGACGAGCTGCTGATCTCGGAATTCGACCTCGATATGATCGATGAGGTGCGGGCTACGTGGCAGTTTTTCCGCGACCGGCGGCCGGAGACTTACGGCAAGCTGACGGAATTGTAGTAGTTGGTTTATAGTTTTTGGTTTATATTTTTTAACACAGACTGTAAACCGAAAACTACAAACCGAAAACTGTAAACCAAAAACCAAAAACCAAAAACTACTCAATGGCCGAGTTCTCCCCCCCTACCACCGAGCCGGAATTCGCCGAGAATTTCGCGCAGCTCAAACCGCGCATGAACCGCACGGAAGCGCAGTATGAAAGCTCGCGCTGCCTGTTTTGCTTCGATGCGCCGTGCATTCAGTCGTGTCCGTCGGGCATTGATATTCCGCAGTTTATTCGGCAGATCAATAGCGGCAACATGACCGGCGCGGCGCGCACGATTTACGAGGCCAATTATTTCGGCAACGTCTGCGGCAAGGTTTGCCCGACGGAAGTGCTGTGCGAAGGCGCTTGCGTGTACAACGAGCAGGATATGAAGCCGATTGAGATCGGGCGGCTGCAAAGCTTTGCTACGCTGCAAGCCATCGATAGCGGCAAGCCGCTCTTTCAGCCGGGCGCGCCCACGGGCAAGCGCGTGGCCGTGATTGGCGCGGGACCGGCGGGTATCTCGGCCGCTTGCGAGCTACGGTCGCTCGGGCACGCCGTGGATGTTTTCGAGGCCAAAGCGCAGCCTTCGGGCCTGACGGTGTACGGTGTAGCGCCGTATAAAATCACCAACGAAGAGGCGCTGGCGGAGATGGCATACCTTCAGAGCCAGTTCGGTTATACGGTGTTTTATAACCGACCGATGCAAAACCGCGCGGATCTGGAAACCCTTGAAAACGGCTACGACGCCATTTTCCTTGGAATCGGATTGGGCGGCACCAATGCTCTGAAGCTCCCCGGCGAAGACCGCGCGGGCTGCGTGGGCGCGACGGAATTCATCGAGCAGCTGCGGATGGGCCATTTATCGACTTCGGTCGGGCGGCGCGTGGTGGTGCTCGGCGGGGGGAATACGGCGTGCGATGCGGCGTCGGAATCGGCGCGGCTGGGCGCCGAAAATGTCGTGCTAGCTTACCGGCGCGGTAAAGAAGAGATGGGCGCTTACGAGTTCGAGTACGATCTGGCGAAAGGCGTCGGCGTGAAGGGCATGTTTAATGTGGCGCCGGTCGAGATTCTCGGTAATGGCCACGTAGAAGGCGTGCGCTTTGTGCGGACGGCCGTGACCGATGGCAAAGTGCAAACCGTGCCCGGCTCGGAGTTCGTGGTGCCGTGCGATATGGTTATCAAAGCCACCGGACAGGCCAAACAGCGTACTTTTTTGAACCTGATCCCGGGCTTGCAGCTCGATGGGAATGGGCGCATCATCGCCGATGCCCGCACGGGTCAGACCACTAATCCGAAGTATTTCGCCGCTGGCGACGCCCTCAACGGCGGCGCCGAAGTGGTGAATGCCGCCGCTGAGGCTAAGGCTACGGCGCGGGGAATGCATCAAATTTTGATTGCTGGTTTTTAGCTTTTCGTTGCTGGCCTTGAAGTGAATCGGGGTCAGAAGCGAGAGTCTGAAAAAGAAAATCAAAACTACCTGAAACCAGAAATCAGAAAAGCTCATGCCTGATCTTTCCATAAACTTCGCTGGCATTAAATCGCCAAACCCCTTCTGGCTGGCTTCGGCGCCGCCGACCAACTCCGGCTACCAGATTATGAAGGCCTTCGACGCCGGCTGGGGCGGGGCCGTGTGGAAAACGCTTGGGGTGCCGGTGGTGAACGTATCGAGCCGTTACGGCGCCACCAATTACCGCGACAAGCGGATGGTGGGCTTCAACAACATCGAGCTTATTTCCGACCGTCCGCTTGCGGATAATCTGCGTGAAATCAGTGAGGTGAAGAAGCGGTTTCCGAACCACGCGGTCATCGCGTCGCTGATGGTCGAGAGCCGGGCGCAGTGGCACGAAATCGTGCGGGCGGCCGAAGACGCTGGCGCTGATGGTCTGGAGCTGAATTTCGGTTGCCCCCACGGGATGTGCGAGCGCGGAATGGGCTCGGCGGTTGGGCAGGAACCGGCGGTTCTGCAGCGCATCGTGGAGTGGGTGATGGAAGTGGCGAAAACGCCGGTCATCGTGAAGCTCACGCCGAATATCTCCGACATTACGGAACCGGCACTGGCGGCGCGGCGCGGCGGAGCCAACGCCATCTCGCTCATCAACACGATTCAGAGCATCGTGGGGGTCGATCTGGATTTATTCGCCCCGTACCCGATTGTCGATGGAAAAGGATCTAATGGCGGGTATTGTGGGCCGGCGGTGAAGCCTATTGCGCTCAATATGGTCAAGAATTGCGCGCAACACCCGGATGTTCGGCTGCCGATTTCGGGCATCGGCGGCATCGAGAACTGGCGCGATGCGGTGGAGCATATTCTGCTTGGCGCGAGCAGCGTGCAGGTTTGCACCGCCGCGATGCACTTTGGATTCGGCATCGTGCGGGAGATGATTACCGGTCTGGAGCAATACATGACCGAAAAAGGCTTCCAGAATATCGACCAGATGGTCGGGCGGGCGCTGCCGAACGTGAAGCACTGGGAAGACCTCAACCTGAAATACAAGGTCACGGCGAATATTCACGCCGAAAAATGCATCGGCTGTCAGCTCTGCTACACGGCTTGCGAGGACGGTGCGCACCAAGCCATTCGGCTCAACGCGGGGACTCGGGTGCCAGAGATTATCGACGAAAACTGCGTCGGGTGTAACCTCTGCTCGCTCGTGTGCCCCGTTGAAGATTGCATTACGATGGACCGGCGCGACGATGGCACGCAGCACCTGACGTGGAAAGAGCGCACCGAAGCGGGTGATGTGCCGACCGAATTCAACGATGAAAAAGCCGGCGGACGGCATCATTGGGTACCTGAACCAAGTGCCGCGCTCGGCAAGGAGCGGCACAAGACGCTGCCCGGCAAAGCCCGCGTGCTACGGGGCGAGACGAACCCGAATTAATCACACTGGATGAGCCAATCAGTCACTACAGTTGACTTCTATTATCTGACTTGTGAAAAAACTTGAGCTAAAGAAGGTGTCACAGACACGACTCAATGAAGCCAAAGCTTTGGTTGCCGCTAGGCTATATGACGGGGCTATGTACTTGGCAGGTTACGCTGTTGAAACTGCTTTGAAAGCTGTTATTTGCGGAAATTTAAAAACCGAGTGGCCCCCACTCAGAGAAGCCATTTTCAAACAAAAGGTTAATTGGCCAACATCAAAAATGGATGCGTCAATCAGGCACATATACCAAATACATCGCCTAGATGATCTTATTTCACTAGCCGGATTAAGCTCAGAGTTCACTCAAAGAAAGAGTGACACAACGACTAACTTTGCAAGTAATTGGTCTGAAGTGAGTCTTTGGAACGAGTCTAGACGTTACGCTGCTATTGGAACTAGTAACGCAACGAACGCCAACAACCTGATTAATGCGCTGGAAGACCCAGCAGATGGCATTTTAACCTGGCTCAAAACAAAATGGTAAAGCAGAGCACTCTCGACACTCTCGTAAGCGGATTGGAAAGATATTTCCTACGCCGCAATGATTTTCGCTTGACAGGCGACTCTTACGACTTGGTTATGTTAGCAGAAAGCAGCGCCAGCTACCAGAGCTACAACCTCTTCGTAAGCGCGAAGATGTTAGACTCCGGCATCCATCGAGAAGTCGTGCGGGAGATTCTAGCCAGTTTTCGGCGAATTTCCGATTTCAATGCCTTCTCTTTGATTAACAGCTTGCAGATATTACGGTCTGATTCGACTTTTGTTAAGCAGGCCCGTCGCACACTACTGGAACGGACGACACCTTGGCAACCAATCTATGAAGGGCATAATTTGGAACTCGAAGGCGAGTTATTCAACAGCTTACTTTTTGTACGACCTTACCTGCTAGAGCGGCTACGTGTTGGCGCTGAAGTTAAGCTAGAAGTCGACGACCAAAATTATCCACGGGTATTTCCAGTTCGAGTTATGCAGCTCAGTCACGATTTTATGCTAGAGGTAAAACCGTTGCCTTCTGAAAACTGGAATCAGAGGCTACCTGACAGCATTAGACGCGTTGATTCAGAACACAGGGAACAAGTTTACAGTGTGGCACTCGATAAAATCCGGCGGGTATTTCAGGAATCGGACTTTACTTGACAGCACATCTTTACTGAAGCGGCGCGAGACAGTTAGCTGTTTCGCGCCGCTTTGCTTTTTCATAGTCCACGTACATAATCCCATTACATAAGCCAGCTTGAACTTCTCCTGATGAATCTCTTTCAGTAGAAGCCGCGTACACGGCAGATGAAATTTTCCTACTCCCTTCTCAGCCTCATGCTGCTTACTTCGGGAGCGGCTTGGGCACAGGAATCCACGCCGATATCGACGACGGTTACCGAAACGGATTCGACCATCCGAACGGTGGAAGTCTATAAAATCAGTCCGGAGAAGAACCCGATGCTTACCCCCGCCGACTCGGCGCGGGAGCGGGCACGGAAGGAAAACGCCCGACGCCTGCGTCAGACGGGTAAAAACAACCCGGCGCACGGGCCTACGCTGCCCGCAGCCCCGCAAGCACAACCACCGGCTACCGTGACGGAAACGACTACGACACCCGACGCCAAAACGCTGGAACGCGACACCAAACGCCGCGAGGAAGCGGCTCGTAAAGCCGCCGAAGCCGATAAGAAACGGGATAAAACGCTGTATAAGCGTGCGAAGAAGAGCAGCTGAGCAAGCTCTTAACGGCCTGAAATCTATTTTTTAGCTCTCTTCGCCGGCTGAATATATTCGGCGGTACTGAGCAGCTCTACTTCGCCGCGCAGGCCCATCAGGAAGGACTTGACGCGGATGGAAATGCCGCGCTTCTTCGCCCACTGCTCAATCTCTGCTTCGAGCAGCTCGGCGTAGCGGCGATGGCAATCGGCTTCGCGCTGAAGCTCATCGGGTGAATCGCCGAAGGGTTCGGCTACTTTGAATACGGCGTGGTAAGCGCCGCAATCGCGGTGCTCCATGATGTAAATGTCCTTGATGTGGTGCAGCTCGTACGCCCCGTTGAGATGGTCGAGGAAGGTTTGCTTCCAGTGGGCGAACTCCTTTTTATTGCCGCCTAGCGCGCCCAACGCGGCACCGGCCATGATGACGTGGTCGTAGCGGTTGGTGAGGCCGTCGTGATACATAAACTGCATCACATCGTCCATCAGGCGCAGATCCATGCAGGTCAGTAAGAGAACCGGGCCGCGCGTGGCCGGATATTCGGGGTATTTACCGGAAGTGTGGAGCGGGTGAAGTAACATGGGGATATGGGGGAAAATATGGGGGTTTGGGGTGGTTGTTCGCTTGCGCGAACGCGCGTCACAGACGCGCTCTCCGGTTCAGACATGCGTTAGCTCGACCTGCGGTCGACCTAAACGCGCGCCAGCGATGTGGGTTTATTCGAACTTATAATCAATCGAATAAAATTGCTGGCCGTCGCGCTTGTCAATAGTCATTTGGCCAGTGATGCCTTGCAGCTCACCGGTGCCGGAATCGGGGACGATGGTGATGGTTAGCTCGGCGGCGCCACGGGTCATCCGCCCGACGTGGTGGACGACGAAACTGCCCGTCCGGCCGTGCAGAGTGGCTTGAATGTGCTCTTGCGAGATGTACCCGGCGGAGCCTTTGACGCTGGTTAGCGTGCTGAGCATCTCGCCGGTGCTGGTACCGGTGAGGTCGCCTTGAAACTGTTTCGTGAAGATGGCGCGTCCGAGGGTGAGGCCGTCGGGGGTGGCGTAGGGTGGTTGGAAATCGAGCTTAATCTCGAAGGTGCCGCTGCCGAGTGCCCCGTTGGGCGGCACTGGCGCTTCTGCTGATGATTCAGGGGAGGTGGTCATTTTGGGAAGACGGATTTATTGGATGGCCAAGATTGCTTTGGCAGGCGGCAGCGGCGGCAG
>JANNMJ010000083.1:0-20838 GCA_031397815.1 Hymenobacteraceae bacterium | reverse complement strand
TGACACGTCGTCCGAGCGCCCCAAAACGCGCCTCAGTAGCCTTTGAACGCGTGCTCGATGTGATACACGCGGAAGCCCGGCCCTTGCACGGTGAGGGCGAGGATATCAAACCGGACATCTTTTGTCCAGCCGAATTCTTCTTGGAAAGCGTCGGCGGCTTCGTAGAGCAGCTCCATCTTGCGGGCGGTGACGGCTAGCTCGGGGTAGCCGTAAAAATCGGTCGCGCGGGTTTTGACTTCGACGAAAATCAGCGTTTGCTGGTCCGGAGAAATCACGATGATATCGACCTCGGCGCGGCCGTGGCGCCAGTTGCGCTCCAGAATCTGGTAGTTCCGCGCTTCGAGGTATTGGGTGGCGGCATCTTCGCCGCGACGGCCGAGCAGGTCTTTTGCTAACGACGACATAAGTACAACATACGGTAGGCTCAACAGAAAAGGAGGCCGGAAAAATGGATTGGCGCGGCGAATCCGGCCGCGCACCGGCAAATTTGCGGGTATGATCCATCATTCCGCCGATGCCCACGTCCGAATTCTGTCGGGCACGCCCTCTGTGGCGAATCATTTCCTGGCCGAGCTGCGCGATATCAGCGTGCAACGCGATGCTTTGCGGTTTCGGCGGAATATGCAGCGCCTCGGCGAGATTCTGGCGTATCATATCTCCGGCACGCTGCAATACGAATCGCGCGAGATTCAGACGCCGCTAGCCGTCGCGGAGGCGATGCTGCTGGCCGAGCAGCCGGTTTTGGCGACGGTTTTGCGCGCGGGGCTCCCCTTTCATCAGGGGTTCCTGAACTACTTCGACCAATCGCCGTCGGCGTTCGTGGCGGCGTACCGGGTGGAAGATTCCGACGAGCTGCGCGTGCACGTTGAGTACGTCGCGACGCCGTCGCTCGAAGGGCGGACGCTGATTTTGGTGGATCCGATGCTCGCGACCGGCACTTCGCTCGCGCTCACGTATCAGCAGATGCTGCGCTTCGGGAAGCCGCGGCAGGTGCATATCGCGGCGGTGATTGCGTCGCCGGAAGGGGTGGCGCACTTGCGGCGCGAAATACCCGACGCCACGCTCTGGCTCGCCGCCCTCGACGAGCGTCTCAACGAGCACGCCTACATCGTGCCGGGCCTCGGCGATGCCGGGGACTTGGCTTACGGCAGCAAGCTGTAAGGCAGCTAGGTAGTCGGGGGCTACTTCTTCGTGATCTTGAATTCCACGCGGCGGTTCAGCTTCCGCGTCACTTCCTCACCGTTGGAGGCAATCGGGCGGGTGCCGCCGTAGCCGATAGTGGCGATGCGGGTTTTCGTGATGCCCTTCGAGTTGAGGTAGCGCTTCACCTCGTTCACGCGATCGACGGAGAGCTTTTGGTTGAGCGCGGCGTCGCCTTGGTTATCGGTGTGGCCTTCGAGGAGGATTTCGACCGTTGGGTAATCGCGCAGGAGCTTAGCCAAGCGGTTCAGCTCCAAGTAAGAAGCTTTTTGCAGGAAGTGCCGGCTCTGCTCGAAGAAGATGTTGTTGAGCTTAATGGTCTGCCCGACCTCGAACGGCACCATGTACAGGTCTTGCTGCTTCACGGTGTACTCGTTCACCTCGGTGGCATCTAGGTTTTCATCGACGGCGAGGTAGCCGGTGGCTTCGGCCATGTAGCCGTACGTGACGCCCGCGGGCAGCACAATCGTGTAGGTGCCGTCTTCGGGGTTCGTGACGGCGGTGCCGAGCTCTTCGCCCGTCACGAGGCTTTCGTAGCGGACGCGGGCGGCAATCGGCTTGTTCGTGTTTTGGTCGAGGACGCGACCCGTGACCAGAATAACCGGCTCCGGCTTGAACTGCGGCTCCAGCTGAATCCGGTAGATATCGCGCGACTTCTCGACGCCCGTCCGGTCGGAGATCAGGTACGCCCACTTGCCCGCCGCCGCCACGGTGTAATACTCGTCGCGGTCTTTGCTGTTGATGTTCGGGCCGAGGTTTTTTGGGCTCGACCAGCGCGTCCACGTCGAGTCGAGGCGCTTGGTCATGAAGATATCCGACTTGCCGTAGCCGCCCAGCCCGTCCGACGCGAAGTACAGCGTCTTATCATCGGAAGCCAGAAACGGCGCGAACTCCCGGCCCTTCGTGTTTACGGCTTTGCCGATGTTGAGCGGCTTCGACCAAATCCCGAATTGCTGGAGGAAGCTCACGTACAAATCCAGCTCCCCGACGCCGCCATCGCGCTCCGCCGAGATGAGGAGCGTTTTGCCGGAGTTCGCCATATAAAAATCGACCTGATTCTTGTCCTTGTTGTACCAATCGAGGATGTTGATCGGCTTCGGGAAGCTCCAGCCGCCGCTTTTCGTGCGCGTGCTCATGGAGGCGCCTTCCGGCGTCACGGTGCCGTCGGGCTGATACTTGTTGATTAGGAGCAGCGAGCTGCCGTCCGACGAAACCGACGCCACGCCATTCGGCCCAGCTTGGTTGACGGGCTTGCCGAGGTTCTTGGCGTCGGCCCATTCCTGCGTCTTCTCGTCTTTAATGCGGCACGACCACACGTCCTGCCCGTCGTTGGTGGCGCCGATGTTATCGGGCGAATATTGGCGGGCGAAGAAGAGCGTTTTGCCGTCGGACGCGATGATGGGCCGCACTTCCGTGAACTTGGTGTTCGCGCACGGGCCGATGTTCACCATCACCGTATCGAAACCCATCTCCTTCTTATCAATCAGAGTGCGCTTCACGATGGGCTCGTGCGTGTCGGCAATCGCGATGGCGTCGAGCTGCTGCAAGCCTTGCACGGCGCTCGGGTTCAGCGTCACCACCACGCCCACCACGCGGTAATTCGTCTGCTCGAACTTGACGCTCAGCACCCGGTACGACTCCGGCAGCGGGCCGGGGCTGTTGTTGGTGTACACCGTGTGGCGGTCGTTCTTCGTATCGACCAGCTCGATTCTGGTAATCGAGCCGGGGTTGAAGTTCTCGACCACCACCACCTGCTTACACAGCAGCGATTTGATCATCTTCACCTCCACCACTTCCTTCTTGGAATCCTCTTTCTCGGGGCTCCACGCGTTCTTGTTTTCCTGCCCTTCCGGCAGCGCGTCGGGTTCCTTGAGAAGCTTTTCCGGAGAGAAATCGGCGTTCTTCTTATCCGACCGCTGCGATGATGTGCTCACCACTTTCACGGCCCACTGCGCCTGTTGCGCCACCGCCGGGCGGCTCAGCAACAACAGAAGCCCCATCAACCCAAGCCACCGAAACGCTCCCCGAGGGGTGCGCTGATTTCCAAAGAAGGTCCAATCTGGACGGAGGATATTCATACAGGAGGAGGTGACGGGAACGAAAAGCACCAGAGACTGCGGAAAAATACGTCGTCGGGCGGGTCGGGTAACTGACTGGCCCCGAAAAACGCCGAACTTTCGGAAGTGTTTAGCGCCCGTCGTCTGCATTTTCTGCCCGGCCTGAGCTTACTTGGGCTACTGCTGCTGACGAGCGCCACGGCGGCTTCCGCTCAGGACGTCCAAAATACCACTACCGTGCCGGAGGCAGCCCGGCCGGAAACCCCTCAACCCGCCGAAACCCCAACCGATTCCACGCTCCTCCTCGATGCGGCGTCGCGGCGGGTCGGCCTGACCACGTATTCTGTCCGGTCCGATGTGCGCGGCCGCGTGCCGGGCGTCGCCGCCGACGGGCGCACCACCGTCCGCTACCACGCCAGCACGGATTGGCTGCTGTCGTCGGCGGCGGGGGAAAAGCTGTTCGTCCGCCAAGACAGCCGCGCCGAATTGAGTGCCGAGCGGCGCCTCGGTAAGCGGCCGGTCGCGGAAGCGCCGTTCACGCTGGGGCCGCTGCTCCAGCACATTCAAAATCCGTCGATTCAGACCGCCATCAGCACGGCGGCGGCGCGGGCTACGTGGCGCGGACGGCTGCCCACGGGCGGCGGCGGCGCGACTGATTCGCTCTCACCGGCCAGCGTTCGGGTGGGCGTTTTGGCGGGTTTGCGGCGCGATGCCCGTCAGCAGTACGTCGATACCGGCCCGGCAGTCGGCGCCGATGTGGCGGCGCTCTGGACGCCGCCCGGCGCCCCGGCGGGCAGCTCGCCGGTGCGGTTTTATGGGCGCGCCATTCACGCCACGCTGGGGCCGCGCTCGTACACGCGCGCTTCCGCCGACGCGGCGTGGGAGCTGATTTCGATTGGCCCCGCGAGCGCCGACGGCACGCCCGGCGCCGTCCGGAGCGTGCAGATGGGCGCCGGGTGGCGGTTCGGACGCATCGACGATTACCTCAGCGGCAACATCCAGCGCATCCGCTCCGACACGCTCACGGCGCGCCTCGGCCTCACGTATCCGCTCACGAAGGCGCTCATTTTTCGGTCGGAAAACATCGTGACGCTGCCCGCGCGCAGCTTCGCGTACCGCCCTGTGCCCGGCGCCGACCTTCCCGCCGCCCGTCTCCGCAACTCCAGCTTCGAGCAGCGCGAATTGCTGCTTCGGCAGGAAGCGCGCGGCCAGTGGCGGCGCCTGCGCGGCGGGATGCAGTTCAGCTATCAGGAGCGGCAGCGCTCGTATGATGTGCAAAGCGGGCGGCTCGATTCCACGACCACGCAGCTCGCCATCGCCGCCCGGCAAGAGACGCTCAAGGACGTCCGCGAGCGCACTTCGGCTTGGACTACTGATGCCGAATGGGCGCCCATCGCCCGCCGCCCCGACGGCCCGCGGCACGTCTTCAGCACCCGCACGACAGCGCAGATTCTGCACCTCGACACGCCCTCGGATCAGAACCAGCAGGACCGCGATGAGGTCTATTACCAAGGGCGCGTGCAGTGGGCCGCCAACTGGGACCCCACTTTCCGCACCACGCTGGCCGTAGCGGCCGAATACCGGCAGTTCATCTACATCAAAGCCATCCAGACGGCCGAGAATTACACCGAGCGCGTGGTGGCGTATGAGCCGGGGTTTCGGTGGCAGCCCGGCCGGTTCGGGTGGAAGGCCGAGGTGCAGCTTCGGGCCATTTACCAAGTGCGGGCGCTGACTTCGGAACAGGCCCGCAACCGCGCTACACGCCTGTTGCAGTGGCAGCAGGAATGGACGTACCGCCTGCCCGCGGGCCGTCGCGAGTGGCTCCTGACGGCCACGTATCAGCGGCGCGAGAGCCGGTTTGCCGTCCTGCGGTGGCCTGATTTCAAGGAATCACCGCTCGATACCACCGTGGCGAATGATTATCTGGTCGCGGTTCGGCACGCCCTTCCGGTGCGGTTGGGGCGGTCGGGCGGGCTGAGTCACGCGCTCCGCATCGGCTATCGTTTCTTCGAGCAGCGTGTCCATCAAACCAGCGGGTTGGCGGTGCCCAACGACGCCCCGCGCCTCATTTACCGGCGCGATTTTACGTGGCAGCACGGCCCCGAAATCCGCTACGAGCGCGCTCTGCCCGCCCGCGGCCTTCTGCTCAACGCCGCCGTTTGGCTCCAGCGAATCACCACGTTCCGGCGTTATCAGGAAGGAAAAGGCGTGTTCTCAGGCGCCACCTTCACTCCCGCTGATTTCCCCAACCGCGCCCGCCGCACCGACCCTTATTTCGACGTCGGCCTGACGTGGCGGTGGCGGTAAAGGGTGATTGATAAGGGAACGGCGGTTTTCTTATCAGACCGAGTGGCATCTGATAAGGAAAAGGGCTTTTGCTTATCAGACCAAGTATCTTCTGATAAGAAAAGGCGGTTTTCTTATCAGAAGATGACCAGAAACTGCTGCTGACCTAGCCGCCGCCTAAAATCCGGCACCGTGCCGGTGCCAGATACCATCTCTGAGACAGAGCTGGCCACGTTGGGCTTAGCTCAACCGGCACCGAGACGGTGCCGGGTACGTAGGAGAGCTCCACATCATTTCACATCTCCACATCCCCACATCTCCTCTCCCCCTCACCACCCCATTCCGCGCTCCACAAGAAGAATCAGCAGGTGGATGACTTTGATGTGGACTTCCTGCACCCGGTCGGCGTAGCCGAAATGGGGGACGCGGACTTCTACATCGGCGAGGGGCGCGAGTAGGCCGCCGTCTTTGCCGCTCAGGATGATGACTTTCATACCGAGGGCGCGGGCTTGCTCGGCGGCTCGGAGCACGTTGGCGGAGTTGCCGGAAGTGCTGATGCCGAGGAGCACATCACCGGCCCGGCCGAGCGCGCCGACGCCGCGCGCGAACACCTGCTCGTAGCCGTAATCGTTGCCGACGCAGGTCAGGTACGACGCGTCGGAGAGGGCGATGGCGGGCAGACCGGGACGGTCGTGGCGGTAACGGCCGGTCAGCTCTTCGGCGAAATGCATTGCGTCGCACATTGAGCCGCCGTTGCCGCAGCTCAGGGCTTTACCGCCCGTGCGGAAGGCCGCAAGCAGCACCTCGCTCGCCGCTTCGATGGCGCGCAGGTTGGCTTCGTCGGCCAGAAAGCGGGTCAGAACATCGTGCGCCTCCGTCAGCTCGGCGCGGATGAGGGCGGCGGGGGAAGAAGCGGACGCGGCGGAAGCGGGAGCGGAAGAGGCGTTCATCACCGCGAAACTACGGCCCGAACGAAGCAAGGGGCTTGGTTTTAACCCGAACGCCTAGCGCATCTCGCCGGGAATGGCGGACGGCGGCGGCACCACCGGCCCGCTCGTGGGCGGCACGGGCGGCGTTTTGAGGGCATCCGTCATCGCGCGCTGTTGTGCGTCGTAAAGGCTCGATTTGAGCTGCGCCACCGAGGCTTCCAGCTGCCGCACCCGCCGCTGCAAAAACGCCGCGTGCGATTGCTCCACCACCAGCGCCAGCACCAGCAGTCCGGCCCCAATCAGCGCGAGGGCCATAAAGAAGTTCTGCGGATTGAAGTGCGTGAATTCGCGGTCCAGAAAATCGACGCTCACCAGATTGGTGATGACCAGCAACAGGAACAGAAAGAAGACCGCTGCCAACAGCAGCACGAGTTTGCGGAGAATTTGCATGATCGCTGATTTAGCGGATGGGAAGATTTAATGATTTTTGCTTTTGGGCGAAGACGGCGTTCAGCTCTGCGAAATCCCTCAATCAGCTAAATCTGCGATCTGTTGGAGCTGACTTAAACGAAAATATACCCCTTCAGGGTTGCGCAGCAGCTCGTCGTGGGTGCCGCGCTCGACCAGCTCGCCGTGATGGAGCACGACAATCTCGTCGGCGTGGCGGATGGTGCTCAGGCGGTGGGCGATGACGAGGGTCGTGCGGCCGCGCATCAGGTTGGCGAGAGCTTCCTGTACGAGCCGCTCGCTCTCGGTATCGAGGGCGGAAGTGGCTTCGTCGAGAATCAGAATCGGCGGGTTCCGCAGGATGGCCCGCGCAATGGCGAGGCGCTGCCGCTGGCCACCGGAAAGGCGCGCTCCCCGATCGCCGATGACGGTTTGGTAGCCTTGCGGCTGACGCACGATGAACTCGTGGGCATTCGCGACTTGGGCGGCGGCTTCGACCTGCTCCAACGTCGCGCCGGGCGAATTGAAAGCGATATTGGCGAAAATGGTATCGTTGAACAGGATGCTTTCCTGCGTCACGATGCCCATTTGCTGCCGGACCGATTCGAGCGTTAGTGCCCGCAAATCGTGCCCGTCGAGGCGTACGCTGCCGCCGGTGGGGTCGTAAAAACGCGGGACGAGGTCGGCGAGGGTGCTTTTGCCTGACCCGCTGCTGCCCACCAACGCCACGGTTTGGCCGCGCCGCACGGTCAGACTGACGCGGTGAAGGACGTCGTGGTCGAGGCCGGGGTAACGGAACGCGACGTCCTCAAACTGAATGGCATCCGTGAACGGCGCGGCCACGCGGGCATCGGGCGCATCGCGCACATCCGGCTCGGTATCGACCACGGACAGAATCCGTCCGCCCGCCACCAGGCCGCGCTGAATGTTGCTGAACGCGCCGCTGAGCGCCTTGGCGGGCACCAGAATCTGCGAAAACAGGACGATGTAAGTGATGAATTCCGACGGCGAAAGGTCGGAGCTACCCGCCAACACCATCCGCCCGCCGAGGAACAGAATCCCCGCGACCGCCGCCACGCCGAGAAACTCCGACAGCGGCGACGCCGCATCCCGCGAGTTCCCCATCGACCGCACGAGGCGCGCGTAACGGTTGTTTTCGGAGTGAAACTTCTCCAGCATCCACCCTTCCGCATTGAACCCTTTGATGACGCGGATGCCCGACAAGGTTTCGTCGAGGACGGTCAGCATTGTGCCCAGCACGTGCTGCCCTTCCTGGGCGCGGCGCTTCAGGCGCTTGGCTAACGTGCTGATGATGAAGCCCGAGACGGGCAGAATCACGAGCGTCAGGAGCGTCAGGCGGACGCTCATCGTGAGGAGCAGGATGAAGAAACCCACCAGCGTGAACGGCTCGCGGATGATGGCCGTGAGCGTGCTCACGACCGAATTTTCAACTTCCTGCACGTCGTTCGTCAGGCGCGACATCAAATCGCCCTTCCGCTCCTGCGAGAAATAGCCGAGCTGGAGCGTCAGCAGCCGCTGGTAAAGCGCCGTGCGAAGGCGCCGAATCACATCGGCCCGCACCCCGGCGATAATCCGCAGCGCCAGATACTTGAACAGGTTCGAGAGGAAAACCGACACCACAATCACGCAGCACACCAGCCCGAGCGCGGCCACCTTGCCGTTCTGCACAATCTGCCGCCCGACGTGGTAGTTGAACCAGTCGCGCGCCCAATCGAGGGTCAGCGCGAAATCCGGTGCGTGGGTCATCGCCGCCGCCGCTTCCTTCTCGGTGGTGCCGAACAGGACGTTCAGGAGCGGAATGATGAGCGTGAAATTCAGCAGTCCGAACACGATGCCGAGCAGCGTAAACACCACGTACAGCGGCACGAAGCCCCGAAAGGGGCGCGCGTATTGCAGAATTCGCCAGTAGGTTTTCATCAGTTGACGGCAAAGGTACGGGCGCCCCGAACGGGGGAGCCGGTGAACCGGTGAAGCTGTCGGACGGGTTGAGCACTTATTGTACTTTGCCGCTTCTCTGCGCCTTCTCCTCTCCCCTTATCCGCCCGATGAACCGCACCGATTTCCTGACGCTCCTCGGCCTCGGCACGGGCGCTGCTCTGATGGGCTGCCTCGAAGGCTGCAAGAAGGACCCCGACACTGCGCCGCCGAGTAACGTCGATTTCACTCTCGACCTCACCGCTGCCGCCAATTCCGCCCTCACGGCGCCGGGCGGCTACGTATATGGCGGCCCGAAAAACGGGGTTTTGGTAGCGTGCGTGGCGCCCGGCGCTTACGTGGCCGTCGCGAGCCGCTGCACGCACAAGCAGACGGCGCTGGAGTACCAAGTCAGCTCGGGCACGTTTTACTGTTTCGACCATAACGCGCAATTTTCCACGACCGGCACCGTCGTTCGGGCGCCGGATACGGGGGCGGCGACGGCGCTAAAAACCTATTCTGTAGTGCAGAACGGCCATACACTGCACGTTACCGGCTAGGCCGGAGCGGCGGCAGCTTGGTGGCCCGGCGCGGTAACATCCCCGCCGCCGAAGGCGTTTTGCAGACTATTACGCGCCGTATGACCAATTTTGTCGGCCCGCGTACAACCACCTTCACCGTTCAACCCACTCCCTATGGCCAAGAAAGCCACCATCGCCACGCTCTCGTTCGTGGCCGGAACCGCCACCGGGGCCCTGCTGGGCCTGCTTTTCGCGCCGACGCGCGGCCGTGAGACGCGTTCGCGCATCTCGTTTCAGGTAGAGAAGTACCGCGACCGTCTCGCCGACATCACCCAGAGCCTGATGGCTGCCCGCGCCGATTCCCCGGCGGCTTCGACGGCCAAATCGGAAGGTCAGCGCGTCATCCGCGATGCCCGCGACAAAGCCGAAGCCCTGCTCACGGACGTCGATTCGCTCATTGAGCAAATCAACTCGCGGCGCGCTTCTTAATTCTGAATCGAGCTTTTTCATTTCGACTGGTCTCGTGCGGATGCGCGGCCGACTCGGTGGCGCCCCGACGACCTCGTGGCCCCCAAGCGGCTCCGCATCCGCCGTTTTTGCCTTCCTCTCCTCTCCCATCATCAGCTCTCAACCCCCGATTTTATGAACCTGCTCCGCTCCGTGCTGGTTGCCACGGCCCTCACGGCCTTCACCCTCCCCACCCTGACGAGCTGCGGCGATAAGGCCGCCAAGACCGAAACCGCCGGCGTCAACCGCACCGAGGAAGAGCTATCGGCGGAAGACCTCATCAGCAACCCGAATACGGCGAATCCGCAGGAAGTCCCGCTCGACAACTCGCTCGGCGTGATGACGTTCGCGGAGAAAGAGTACGATTTCGGCGATATTCATCAGGGCGAAATCGTGAAGCACACCTTCACGTTCAATAACACCGGCAAGAAGCCGATTATCATCGACAACGCGTCGGCGTCGTGCGGCTGCACCGTCCCGACGTACCCGCGCACGCCGGTTGCGCCGAATGATAAGGGCGTCATCGACGTGCAATTCGATTCGAAAGGCAAATCCGGCCAAGTCTCGAAAGTGGTGACCATTCGCGCCAACACGCTCCCCAACATCAATGAAGTGACCATCCGCGCCAACGTATTGGTGCCGTAGCGGTTACGCTCTAGCAAGAAAGCCTGACAGGAAGCCCGACAGAAAGTCCAAACGGCGGCGGCTCAGCAGAGGTAAACATTCTTTTTGATGACAGCAGACCGCCCGCCCGCTTCCCCTGACCCGCTTCCGATTCCCGCGCCGTCTCCGGCTCCGCCCCGCGCCATCGATTGGTTTTCGTGGGTGCTGGTGGTGGCGCTGGTGCTGATGTGGGGCACGTCGTTTATTCTGATTAAGCGCGGGCTGGCGGCTTATTCGCCGCTGGAGCTGGGGCCGCTGCGGATTGTGGTGGCCGCGCTCGTGCTGCTGCCGTTTGCCGTGCGCGGCCTGCGCATCGTGCCGCGCGCCCGGTGGAAGTGGCTGCTGGTGGCGGGCGGACTGGGGAATTTTCTGCCCGCCATTCTTTTCGCGTGGGCCGAAACGCGCTTGGCGTCGGGTTTGGCGGGGATTCTGAACAGTCTGACCGGCTTGTTCACGCTCTTGGCGGGCGCCGCTTTCTTCGGCGAGCGCCTGACCGGCAAGCGCCTGCTGGGCGTGCTCATCGGCATCATAGGCACGGCCGTTTTGCTGAGCAGCGGTCCGGGCGGTTTGGGCCGCGTGGCGGCGTCGGATGTGCGTTACGGCCTGCTGATTGTGCTCGCCACGGCGATGTACGGCCTCAACCTCAATATTATCCGGCATCGGCTGACGGGGATACCGGCGCTGGAGATGGCGGCTTTGGCGCTTTTTGCCGTGGCCGGGCCTGCGCTGATCGCGCTGGCGTTTACGCCCGTGGTGCCGCACACGCTGGCGCCCGGCGGCTGGGCGGCGTTTGGCGCAGTGGCGGTGCTCGCGACCGGCTCCACGGCGCTCGGTTTAGTTCTTTATAATAAGCTGATTCAGCGGCGAGGGACGCTCTTCGCCACCATTACGGTGTATTTGATGCCGATTGTATCGTTGCTGTGGGGCGTGCTCGACGGCGAGCGCATTTACGCCGGGCATTACGCCGGGCTGCTGGTGATTCTGGCGGGGGTGGCGCTGGTGAGCCGCACGAAGTAGGCTGGAGAACCAGTCCGAGTTGGTTTGAACTAGCTGAAACCGGCTCGAATTACCCAAAAGCAGACCGCTGATTTTCAGGTCGAAGGAAAAAACTTCGTTGCCTCGGCAGCCTTTCGTACCTTCATCCGGTCTGGCTACATAACCCCCCACCAGCCGACGTCCGCATGCTGGCCCCTGACCTTGAGCTGCTGTTAGCACGCTGCCTTAACCGGGAGCCCGCGGCGCAGCGCGCGCTATACGAACGATACGCGCCGACGATGCTCGGCGTGGCTCGGAGGTATGCGCGTTCGATGGAAGAGGCGGAAGACATTCTGCAAGACGCGTTCGTGAAGGTCTTCGGACGGCTCACCGATTTTCGGGGTGACGGCTCGCTCGAAGGCTGGATTCGGCGCGTGGTGGTCACGACGGCGCTCGACGCCTTTCAAAAACACAAAAATCAACAGCTCAATCAATCGCTCGACGATGCTCACCACCTCTCCTCTCCCGACGGCGACGCCTTGGACCGGATGTCGGTGGATGAAGTTTTTCGGTTAATCGAGCGTCTTCCCGATGGCTGCCGTGTCGTTCTGCTGCTTTACACAGTAGACGGGCATTCGCACGCTGAAATCGGTGAGATGCTCGGCATCTCTGAAAGCACTTCCAAAGCCCAACTCAGCAAGGCCCGCTCTCGGCTGGCCCAGCTGCTCCACAACCAAGAGAACTACGCTCCCCGATGAACGAGCAAGACGAAGACCGGCTCGATAATTTTCTGCGCGATAAGCTCGGTAGTTACCGCCCCACGCCCAACCCAGCCGTTTGGGAATCGGTCGAACGCCGCTTAGCCAGCCCGACGCCGACGCCGCCCCCCAGCTCCCCGCGCTTCAACCGGGTATTTTCGGTGATGATGGCCGGATTGATCGGCGTGCTGATCGGCTGGTTCCTGAACCACTCCGGCACGCCCGCGCGCTCCACCGCGCAGCCCACCATCGCGCAGCAACCCCTGACGATTGAGCCAGCCGCTGGCACCAACCCCGGCCAAAGCGCCAACGCCGCCGCCATCAGCGCCGCCGACCCGAATGCCCCAACGCTCGCCACCGCGCCGGCAGCCGGATCACTCCCAACGGCGCTCTCAGGCGCGTCCGGCAACCACATCCGCACCAACGCACCTTCGCGGTACGAGAGCCAGCCCGTGACGTATCCAGCGTCAGCAGCGACCGCTCCAACGGCAGCGGCCCCAGTGCGCGCAATTCCGAATCCGGCAGTTTCTACCCCTTCGGTAGCTTCCAGCAGCAGCGCTACGGCCAGCAGTGGCAGCGCGACTTCAGCCGGTAATACCGGCGCGACCTCCGGCACCACCAGCGCTGGCAGCGGACACGCTGGCAACGCGGGCTCCGGCGCCATCACCGGCACCACCGCGAGCGGCGTTCTCTTGACCGGCAGCAGCTCAAATTACCCCACCCCGATTGCGCTCGGCGATTTGGTAGCCCACGAAACCGTCGTGGAAACCACCATCGGCGATTCGGCGCGCACTTCCCGCGCCCGGCTGCGGACGGCTCTGCTGGCCGAAAAAGCTGAGCTGGTGCAGCTCCACCACCGCGCCGACAGCCTGTTGCGGGCGCTGGAGCCGGTCGTTGCGATTGAATTGTCGAACGGGGTGGCCACTTCCGCCGCCGAGCCGGATGTGGATGCGCCGGTCATTCGCCTTTCGTCGCTGCCGAAGCCGCGCTTTACCCACCGGTGGGCGGTGGCGCTGGCGTTCACGCCGGAGCGCACATTCCTCGGGCTGCAAGCCCCCTCGACGGATACGCTGATGCGGTTGCGCCACAACCACGAGTCGGGCCGGGCCGGGCTGAATGCTGCAATCACGGGCGAATACCGCGTTTCCGACCGGTTCAGCGTGGGGATGGGTGTGGGCTACAGCCGTTACGGCGCCGAACTGCGCCTCACCGACCGCAAAACGGAAGTCCACGTTCGGTACGACACGACCACGACGACCTCCATCACGACGGGCGTAGTTTCTCAGACGATTGTCGCCATCCGCACCGATAGCGTCGCGCAGCTTACGCCGCGCTTCAATGCCAGCGGGCAGGTAGCCTACTACGACACGGTGTACGTGTACGTCCAGCACGCCGACTCGATTACGCTCATCACCACCGACCAAGTCAAGAATATTACGAAGACGGTGAAGCCGACGCTCACGCAGCACGACGTGGTGACGTACCGCGCCCTGCGGCCGACGTACCACTTCGTCACGCTCCCGATTATGGTTCGTTACCGTCTGACGGCCAACAACCGCCGCGCCCGTTGCTGGGCCGATGTGGCTATGGGTGCGCAAGTGCAGCTTTTCCGCGGCGGCTCACAGCTCGTGACCTCCGACGGCCGCAACTACCGCACCGAGCGCGTGGGGGCGAACGAAGGCCCATTCCGGCCAATCAACGTGGCGCTGACGGGCCAATTCGCGCTGAATTATGCCCTTTCGCCGCGCCTGAGCGCCAATCTGGCTCCGGCGGTGCGCTGGCAGATGCAATCGGTGTATAAGCGCGAGACAGGCCTTCGGCAGCAGCCTATCTCCACGGGCGTGCAGCTTGGAGTTCGTTGGACGCTCTAATCTGAACGCTGTAGTCAGAAGCTCTAACTCGCCTTTCCAGCCTGAAACAATCGTGCGCCTGTTCACCTGACGGATTTTGCGCTCTAGCCCCGCCCCGATGAAATACGCCTGCTCTTTTCTGTCGGGCCGCGTGCTCGGCGCGCTGCTTTTGCTGTTGCTTGGGCCACTCGTGGGGCGCGCCCAACAGGCCGAGTGGGCACAGATAATCGATACCCGCGCCGTGCGCGCCTCGCAGCAAGTCACGGATATTGACGGGAATACGACGTTGGCCGTTGAATTCAGCGACTCGCTGAAAGTCGGCGGGCGGCGGCTGTTGACAACCGGCCCGCTCGACATCGATCTGGCGATCATTCAGCTCAATGCTGATGGGCAGGTGCAATGGGTGCGGCAGCTCGGGGGAACGGGGCGCGACGGGCTCGGCGGGTTCGCCCGCGACCAGTTCGGGTATTTCTACGTGAGCGGCAGCAACGACGCTTATTTCCAGGCCGATACCTTCCAGATTACCCCGGCAGGCGCTTTTCTGGCGGTGCTCCAGCCCGACGGCAGCGTGCTTCAGGTGCGCTCTTTATGGCGCCAAAAGCCCAACCGCACCCTGTTCCTGACGGCAATGGCCGTCGATACCAGCGGGTATTGTTACCTGACGGGAGCAGCCACGAACGTCGATTCGCTCGGTTCGGCGGCGATGCCGACCGGTACGCGGCGTTACAGCTTCGTGGCGGCCATCGATATGAACGCCCAAACAGATTGGGTGCTGCCGCTGCGGTCGGTGGGGTGGGGCGGCGCGCAAAGCACCCTGCTCGACGTGCGGCTCGCGCCGACGGGTGGCGTCATCGTGGCGGGGTATTTCCGGGGAGAGCTGCTGATTGACCATCCGACGGCTCCCATTCCTTTTCCGCTGCTCAATACCGCAAGCCGGGCGCTGGTGATGGCCGTTAGCCAGAGCGGAGAGCCCACTTGGGCGAAAGCAAGCACCGGCGGCGGGGCAGCCGGCGCCTACGCGCTGGCTGTCGGGCAGGGCGGTGAGGTGTACCTCACGGGCAACGCTTCCGCCGACAGCGTACGGTTCGGCCCAATAGCGGTGCCGCATCAGGGCACGTTTCTGTTTCGGTTCAGCCCCGGCGGCACCGCGTTGTGGGGGCGTGGGGCGGCGCAGGGCGGGAGCCATTCGGGCACCGGCGTGGTGGTGGATACGGCCGGAAACGCGCACGTAGTCGGCACCCTTTTCAATCGCTCCGTGACGTTCGGCGGCGTTCGGCTGACCGACCTCTCCCCGACTGCCGGACAGCCGCAAAGCTCCCAGCTATTCGTGGTGAGCTACTCGCCGGGCGGCGATGTGCGCTGGGGTAAAATCCAAGACCTGCGCGGCCCGAGCATCACCAGCGGCTACAGCATCGGCGCCGATGCGCGGGGCCGCTTATACGTGATGGGCACCGGCACCGGCCGCTACGACGACGCTGACGTCCGCGAATCTTTCCTGCTGAAAATCCGCCCCACGGCGCACATAACCGGCAAAATCTACCTCGATAGTAACGCCAACGGGCGGCAGGATACGAGCGAGCCATCGTTCGCACATAGCCAGATTGTGGAGACGCTGAACCGTCCCGACCTCGCCGTCTCGAACGCCGCCACCGGCTATTTCGACCTCAACACCGACCCCGGCACCGTCACGCTACGCCTGCCCAACGTGCCACCTCACTATTACCTCACCGAGGGCGCCGCTGGCTTTCAGAGCTACCTGCCCGCCGCCGGAGCCGTCGATTCGCTGCGGCGGTTTGGGCTGGCGCCGATCCCGAATCAGCCCGATTTGCAAGTGGCTTTCTCGGCGTATTCCGATGCCCGGCCCGGCTTCATCACCCGCAGCCGCGTGACGCTGACGAACGTCGGCACCACCACGATTACCTCCGGCAGCGTGTACGCCGACCTCGACAGCCGGGCGGCTTACGTGAGCAGCGCGCCCGCCGCCACCGTCACCGGCCGTCAGCTGAGCTGGATGTACCCGGCCCTACCTCCGCTGGCCCAACGCAGCTACGAGATGCAGTTCAGCCTGCCCATCAACGTGCCCGCCGGCACCCGGCTGCACACCAGCGCCCGCGTGCCGCTGGCCGCCGATATGATTCCCGCCGATAACGAGGACTCGCTCCGGCAAAGCGTCAGCAGCTCCATCTCGCCGAACTCGATTGAAGTCAGCCATGTGCTGCTGACTCTCGCGCAGGTTTCCAGCGGCCAGCCGATTGATTACACGATTCGGTTCCAGAACACGGGCCTCGATACGGCCACCACCGTGATCGTCCGCGATACGCTGGACCCGCGCATGATTCGGCTCAACACGATTCAATACATCGGCTCTTCGGCCAACATTACGTGGGGCGTGACCAGCACCGGGGTGCTGTGGGTGCGGTTCCCGAATATCCGCCTGCCGCCGCGCAACGTCGATATCTTGCGCTCGCAAGGGCTGGTGCGGTTCCGGATGAAACCCGTCACGACCCTCACCAACGGCACCATCATTCCCAATCGGGCGGATATCTATTTCAACACGAACCCGCCGTTCAACACGAACCGCGTCACGACAATCGTCGGGAGCAACGGCGTCGGGCTGAATGAAGCCGACGGCGGCTCACTGCCGTGGACGCTCCACCCCAACCCCGCCAACGGCGCCAGCGTGCTGCTCACCGCCACGCTACCCACGGCCGGGACGGTACTCGTTGAAATCTGCGACGTGCTCGGCCGCTCGTGGAGCCGCACGCAGCTTGAGCGCGCTCCGGCGGGCTCGCTTCAGCACCGCTTGGAAGTTGGGGCGCTACCGGCGGGTGCTTACGTGGTGCGCCTGACTACGCCGGGCGGGAATGCGATGAGTCAGCGGCTGTTGATTCCTTAAATGTACAGTCCCGGAGTGTGATGGCGTAGCTTTCAGACCAGAACACCGCGCACTTTTATGGGACAAGTACTCCACGGTGGCGGCAGTACAGCGGGGCAGTACGGGCTGCTTCCAACGTAGTCAGGAACGCCTACAAACACTAGCCAAGCGCCACGGTATCAATGTTGAGGCCGTAGCCAAGTGGCGCAAACGGCCTATCACAGCCGATGCGCCGATGGGCCCCACGCCGACTTCGAGCACGCTGACGGCCGACTAGGAAGCAAGCGCGGGGACGGAAGGGGGCGGTGGTTTCGCCGGACTTGCCGAATATTTCGATAGATCACCTAAATGCAGAAGGAAGTTTCTTTTCGGTGTTACCGCTTGACACTACGATGAATGATCCATCGAAAGTGTATACAGGACAAATTTCAACACTGGACTTGTGCAATATTTTCGACACTTGATGTTTTAAAGATATTTCTACGACATAATACCATCTTTTTTTTATATAACCATCCGTTGAACTTGCAAAAACGGCTTTGTCGCCTGAAAAAGAAATGCAAGACGCTGGGTTAATGACCCCAAAACATGGATTTGACGGAAAGCACATAGCGGCAGATTTATGCACTATTTCTTTTTTGTCTGACAAGGACAAATAAATAGTGCCACAATTAGCGAAGGCCATTGTGTAAAACTTGTAATACACAACTTGTCCGTAGTCTAAAATTTCATAACATGGGCTTTTGAGAGTATCTATAGTTGTGGATTTTTTGCAAGAATCAAACAATACATATCTTTTTTATCAACGTATGTTTTCTCGCCCTGCCCTTTGACGGACAGGCTAATTATCAGAAAAAATAAAAAAGTAAGTGCTTTCATTTTGGCAAAACGTAGTGGCGGGCACCGAAGTCGGCTCACTCCAAGCCGCCTTCGCACTGGCGCTCTTTGCCGGTGTATTGCCCCAGGTGCCCGGGCTTGCCGGTGGTTTCCAGATCTACCAGGTTCTGGCCCCACGGGTCGTAGTGGTTTTCCTGCACCACCATCTCCTCCACCGTCACCACGCGTACGTCGTCGAACCAGACGTCTTTGGCCGAGTAGTTCTGTACCGACACCTCCACGTAGCCCGCCGAGTCGGCCGTGAACGACAGACTCAGTTGTTCCCACTCGTCTTGGGCGGCAGTAGTAAGGGTTTGGTAGGACGACTTGACCCACACGCTATCTTTCGTGTACAAGTCATAGCACACGAACGCCTCCGGCGAGTCCTCATTAATAGTCACACGATGAAAAATTAACAAAAATACTATTTTTTAATCAAATCATACAATACCAATTTATGAGAAGGGTCATAAAATCTAACAGAGCGCTTTCCGTTGCTCCAGTACAAAAGATATGCATCAGAATTTCTATGCATTTTATGCATTTTATAGTCCTTAATTTTTCTTATTCTCGCGTTCAACCTGTCCACACTATCTGGGCTTATTCTGCAAGATATTTTATTAGATAATTCGCTTGTTTGTAATTCATAGAAATCAATATCTTGACCCTTCCTGATATCTCCTTTTTCGACAAATATTCTAAATCTATCGTCTTTGTATTTATACATTTTGACTAACAATGTATCATTGACTATGTGAAGGGATATTCTACCATTTATTCCTTGAAAATCATCAATTGATTTGTGATAACATATATTTATTGTATCGTTTTTTATATCAAAACCCGACAACGAATCTCCTATTAAAATGACGTTAAATGGTTTATTTTGGTAATCAGGTTTGTAACCCGCTACAGGTATGCAGCTAGGCGCCAACACACCGCTTATTACTAAACACAAGAGGAAGCAAGAAGATGCAAAACGCTTCATAATCAAGGAAATATAAAATTCATAAAAAATGGGTTATTCCACCCGAAGGATAAGCCGTATGGTTGTTGAATGTTTGCGTTTGCGTTCACCGAACCAGGGCGAGCCATACCTGCGGGCCAATACGTTGCGCCGTCAAATGCTCTTACGTAGCTCATCCTGTAGCCTGTAAAATTTTCTGTCGGACTGTGCTGCCCACTAATACCAACTGTGGTTTCAGGATTCCAATGAGTATGAGCAAATCCCCAATCACCAGATTCCGGAGTAGCATCTACTGAGCGAGGTTCACCTCTCACAATATGAAAGACTCCCTCATCTTTAAGATGGAGTGCATACTCCAAGTGATCTCTCTTGGACATTAGATACATTTTATCAAATTGCTTATACTGCCTGTAAGTCGTATGATGACCATCGGGATTAAAAGCAGGATTATTTCTTACGTGTGCCAGATAATTTAACGCGGAAGCGCCGTGATACATCCCAAATGTCGCTCCTCCAGCAAGCAGAGACTGTAGTGGATTGAAACCAGCATCAGAATCAAAAGCCATATTCGTTAACTGTCCAGCAGCATCTGCGCTTACTCCTGATGCGAAGGCTCCCAAGCCTCCACTCGCTGACTGAATGGCTACTGCTTGACCAATACCACCTCCAATGCCACCCGAGATCGAGCCAATCACTGCACCACGTCCCATAGCTCCCATATCCCAATTGGAATTTAGTCCGGCAAAGCCTGCACCACTAACTGCTCCAGCGCCTGCACCCGCCATTATGGCGCCCCCACCCGCTGCGCTGATGCCAATGGCGGCACCTCCCGAAGCGGCCCCAATCAATAATCCTATACCAGCGCCTTTCCACCCCCCGACTTGATAACCGGCGTACGCACCTACGGCCGCGCCGATGAGCAGCGGCACGAAGGCAAACCGCCCATCCGGATCCACATTAACGACGGGGCTGTTGCCCATCGCCAGGTAAGGTGAGTTGTACTGGGCGGCCGGGTCTTGGGCGTGCCAGCGGCCGAGCTGGGCATCGTAGTGGCGGGCACCGAAGTCGGCCCACTCCAAGCCGCCTTCGCGCTGGCGCTCTTTGCCGGTGTACTGCCCCAAGTGCTCGGGCTTGCCGGTGGTTTCCAGATCTACCAGGTTCTGGCCCCACGGGTCGTAGTGGTTTTCCTGCACCACCATCTCCTCCACCGTCACCACGCGTACGTCGTCGAACCAGACGTCTTTGGCCGAGTAGTTCTGCACCGAGTCACTTATTTTTTATCAAAAAATCGCCATTATCTGCGGATATTTTTATACACCCATCGATCGCTTCGACTCTGTGAACAAATCCTGTGTTTGTGTTTTCAACAATTAAGTAGGCCCTTGAATAAATGCGATACCCAGCCTCCTCCATTAAAAGAAGTCGACCATCCCCGAGTTCACTTATGGATGTTATTTGAGTCGACACTTGATAAGAGGAGAAGAAATTATTTGTCTTTGAAAAAATAACACAGGACTCTCCGCAGTCAAAAATTATTGAATTATTCCAATAAGAAATAATGAATCTAGACTGGTTGAACTCTGTCGAAAACGCAATAATTTTTTCAACCGAATCATCAATTGAATCTACAACCTTGTAAACACAGAAAAGGTTACCTGCAACCTCTTCATTAACTAATCTTGTCTTTGATCTACTTGGATCAAGGTTTCCAATGAATTGCATCATCTCATTATGAGTTACAAATGTATACTGTCGTACAGCAGAGTTTTTTGCGGAAAAAATCATGGTCTAATCTGCGCTTAAAAATATTGTAACAAGCTTTCTGCCGTCCCACACGGTCTTCATTTTTGTTACTCCCAGGACTTACGCACTCAATTTGAGAGCGAAGGGATTGGCGAATTTTTCAACACGCTTACGAGATAATCGGACCATATTTTCTGACTTGTCCGGTAAATGGTTTGGCCCGTTTTTCGGGCAAACTCTCGCAGGGTC